>JAFZIU010000009.1 GCA_017554185.1 Spirochaetia bacterium | reverse complement strand
TAATCCTGTTCTTTATAATTGGAAGTGAGTTCTTCACCAACTACAGAATTCACCTGAGGAGGAAGTGATGTTCGGTACTATAGCCTATCTTCTGGGCTCTTCAATCAGACAGGGCATCCCGCTCCTCTTCGGTGCCACCGGTGAAATCCTCACCGAGAAGGGGGGCCACCTTAACCTGGGAATTCCTGGAATCATGTATGTGGGCGGCATCTCGGGCATTATCGGCGGGTATCTGTACGAGCACTTCTGCGCAAACCCCAACCCGGCGCTCTGCATTCTTATACCGCTGCTTGCAACCATCATCGGCAGCGGCCTCATGGCGCTCATCTTCAGCTTCCTCACTGTAACACTCAGGGCCAACCAGAACGTGACAGGCCTTACCCTGACCACCTTCGGCATTGGAATCGGAAACTTCTTCGGTGCCTCCCTGTTAAGCTTCTTCGGCGAGAGCGGCTCCATTTCGCTTCTTACCATCGGTAAATGGTACAAAGCCACCCCGATTCCGGGGCTGGACTTCGGCTTCCTGGCCTACCTTGCGGTGATTATAGCCATAGTCATAAGCATCTACCTTAACCGGACCCGGGCCGGCCTTAACATGCGTGCTGTAGGCGAAAACCCGGCCACTGCCGATGCCGCCGGTATAAATGTAACCAAGTACCAGTACCTTTCTACCATTATCGGAGGAATTATTGCAGGACTGGGAGGCCTCTACTGGGTCATGGACTACACCGGCGGTACCTGGACCAACAACGGCTTCGGCGACCGGGGCTGGCTGGCTATCGCTATCGTTATCTTCGCCCTTTGGAAGCCTGTGCTCGGCATCTTCTGTTCCTTCCTCTTCGGCGGTCTCTATATCTGCTGCATCCTTATACCTGGCCTCAGCTCCTCTGTAAAGGAGCTCATCACCATGGCGCCGTATGTGGTAACCATTCTGGTGCTTATCATGACCAGCATCAAGAACAAGCGGGAAAACCAGCCGCCAGCCCACCTTGGACTCAACTATTTCCGGGAAGACCGGTAACCATATAGGAGGAAAAGTATGGAAATGAGATTCTTCAAATGTGAGATCTGTGGCAACATCATTGCCATGGTACACTCAAGCGGTGCCCCTGTATCATGCTGCGGACAGCCGATGAAAGAGATTATCCCCGGCACTACCGATGCATCATTGGAAAAGCATGTCCCAGTCTATGAGGTCAAGGACAACAAAGTTTATGTGACAGTGGGCTCTACAGCTCACCCCATGGCACAAGAGCACTACATCCAGTGGATTTCCCTTCAGACAAAGTTCGGCAACCAGCGTAAAGAGCTTAAGCCGGGTCAGGAGCCAAAAGCATGCTTTGCACTCTGCGAAGGGGACGAGGTAGTTGCAGTATATGAATATTGCAATCTGCATGGATTATGGAAAGCATGAAAGGATAACAGGAGGAAAATTATGGCAAACAAATACGCAGGAACACAGACAGAGAAGAACCTGCTGGCTGCATTTGCAGGCGAGTCCCAGGCGCGGAACAAGTACACATACTTCGCATCAAGGGCCAAGAAGGACGGTTTTGAGCAGATCTCTGCCCTCTTTTTAGAGACAGCAGACAACGAGAAAGAACATGCCAAGCTGTGGTTCAAGGAGCTTGAGGGAATCGGCGACACAGCACAGAACCTTAAGGAAGCTGCCGACGGCGAGAACTACGAATGGACCGATATGTACGAAGGCTTTGCAAAGACAGCCGAGGCAGAGGGCTTCAAAGAGCTGGCCGAAAAGTTCCGGGGCGTGGCTGCCATCGAGAAGCACCACGAGGAGCGCTACCGCAAGCTGCTTGAGAATGTGGAGACTGCAAAGGTGTTCGAGAAGAGCGAAGTGAAGATCTGGAAATGCCGGAACTGCGGCCACATCATGGTGGGCACCAAGGCTCCCGATATCTGCCCTGTATGTGCACACCCACAGGCCTACTTCGAAGTCAACGCAGAGAATTATTGATTAATCAGCATATTACACGGACGAACAAAACCCAGCCTTTCGGCTGGGTTTCTTATAAATCAATGAAGTGGTTTTTCGTCAGGTGTATACAAATTGAGCCGCTGATCTCTGATATTGCTCTGCGGCTTTTTCCCGAGATACATTGTAACACCATCCCTTGTCACATATGCACCAGTGTCGGCCGTAAACCCCAAGTCCCCATTATTTGGATCTGTATTAAATGAAGGAGGAGTACCTGAATATCCATTTGAACCAGGAATATCTCTATCTTTGATATAAGTTTTGATATCGCTCTTTTTAATTCCACTCGGGTCATTTTTACACATATCATTGCTTATCAACCTGTTCTTTCCGTAGATACCATCATCTGCCCTAAGATCAGGGTGGTCATTATCATTGCTATAACTATCGGTGAAAATCGGGTTGAGTATATCATTGTTCTTAACTTTCCACTGAGCGATAATTGCCCTGAGTTTTGTCGGCGTCATATAGAAGTTATGGGCAAACATCCAGTTCATACGGGTAACTCTGCTCAAATCCACTCCGCCTGGGCTGAATGATATTGTCTGCAGTTTTTCACATCGGTCAAACATATTGTCCATTCTTGTAACGTTATCAAAGCTCCAGCCGGATAGATCAAGATGCTCAACATTATAGCAGAGGAAGAACATCTGATACATATTGGTGACATATTGTGTATTGAATCCTGTCATATCCATTGTTGTATACTTATAACAACCCTCAAATAGGTTATGACAGTCTCCATACAGGTACACAGGCCCGCCATAATAATAGTATACTGTATTTGTTCTGCTGTCATACCAGTAGCTGAAGCTGCCCAAGTAGGTGATTCCCTGGATATAATCGGGGAGAGGTTGTTGTTTTGGAGGAGGCCCATCTGCCTTTCTGAATGTGGCACCAGGCTGTGCATAGGTATCATGCAAATTTGTTATTATAGGCTTCATGTATGTGACTGGGTCAGAGATATTGACTGGCCCCGGAGGGTTGATGCGGAATACAGCAGTCTGTATAGTAGTAATCTGATAATTAGTTGCATAATCACCGATAAGCTGTACTTTCTTTGTTGCATCGGTGTCCCCTTCTTCCTGGTCGGTCCGCTGTCTGATGGTATAGGTGCCCTCGGCCTCGCCTGCATCCCGGGTGAAAGTTCCCTTGAAAACAACAGTTTTCCAATTATCAATCTCCATGAGATCCGATGGAGTTATTGCATAATCGAAGGCCGGATCATCATCATCCCTTACTTTGCTGGTAGGGTAGATTGCAATTACAACTGGGCAAGGTGTGACGGCAAATGTCTTGGTATCGTCAAAGGAAATATAATAATTTGTAGCATAAGCACCCTGCAATGCCAGATTATCAGCCTTGATGGCATAGGTTCCTACAACCTCGCCTGCTACTCTGTTCAACTTTGTGGAACCAAAGGCCGATGCTATGTCCACCATAGGCGAAGTGGAGAATGTCAGGTTGGCCGGCTCGTCTGCTTTATAAATCTTGCTCTGGCCAGTTGAAGGAATAACCCTTAATTCTTTCTGCTCAATAGTCAGAGTCGAATTGGTAAAAGCAATAGTATAGTGTTGTGCATTTGTACCATCAAGGGCCAAATTTCCCTGCCTTATGGCATAGGTTCCCACATCGTTTCCAGGATCACGGGTCGGGGCTCCTGTAAAGTAGAGTCCTGCAGGAAGTGCCTCGGCCGGGGTATATGACAGTACTGGATCGGTCTCGCCATAGAACTTGCTCTGTGGGTTTGCCGAAACATGGATTATGTTGTTATCTGTAATATTGAGAGTACCATTCACAAAGGCCAGATTATAGTTGTCCACATACCTTCCACCTGCGCCATCGGTGGCGGTAGTAAGAGCCAAGGTGCCCTGACGGATTGCAAAGACACCTACGTTGGCCATGCTAACGGCATCACATACCAAAGCACCACTGAACGCGTCATCGGACAGGTTCTGGTTATTTGTATAGGTAAAATCAGGGAATTCCGAATTGAACACCCTGGTAAATGAGGTGGCTGTCACTGTGACCGTCTTCTTCTTGATAGTAAGTGTCGCAAGATTCTCGGAACCCGGAGTCAGCTCGTCAAACTTAAGGTGATATGGCTTTTGGTCTGTAGCGCTGCCGGACAGAGCCAGAGTTCCCGGTTTGATGTAATAATCACCGGCCACCTCACCTGGCTCTCTGCTCAAATTTCCTGTAAGAGAAAGACCTGCTGGAAGAGCTGCTGGACTCAAGACATAGGTGAATATAGGATCTGCCTCTCCATAGTACTTTTCAAAGCTGACGGCTTTAACCAGAATTTCACCTGCATTTGCTATATGGAATACACCAGGTGTGAACTCAATCCTCCAGTCTCCTGCATCGGGTCCTTCATGGTGCAAAGTTCCCTGACCTATTGTATAATCGCCCGGAGTCTCTCCGGCAGTTCGGGCAAGAGCTCCTTCAATAGTTATACCGAACGACAGTCTAAGGGATTCTGCGCTTGGAGCAATATAATAATCAAATTCCGGATCAGGATCATCTTCGAATTTGCTCTTGTTGTTGGCAATGATGGTTATGACACCTTTTTCATAAATGGTGAGCTTAGCCCCTATGAAAACCAAAGTATATTGGCTTGCATTCTCACCGGCAAGAGCCAATGATCCCTGCTTGATATCATATTCGCCTGCCTCTTCACCGGCTACCCGGATCAAGCTTCCTGTAAACACAACACCAGGGGGCAGAATCTCCGGCAAAGAAGTATAGGTAAGTTCCGGATCTGGCTCTATCCGTCCCTGGGGATCATTAGGGTCGTATATTTTTTCTTTATCTTCGGCGGTAACAAAGATAACAGTACTATATCCCTCCCCCGACGGGACAGGCTCAATATCATTTACAAAGGCAATGCCATTGTCACATGAGATAAAAATACAAAGAGTTAAAAGAATTGCTGAAAGTAAAAGAATAATTTTTTTCATTATCTTCCTCCCATAATAGCCCAGTCATGGCTGAAGCTCCAAAGGACTCCTAACGAGAACCGAGCCGAGAAACCGGCGCTCTGTACCCAATCCACACCTACATCTCCAGTGAACTGCAGGTGCTTGTGCAAGGTCAGGTCAAAGCCCACAGAACTTCTCCACAGCAGATATGACTTTAGATCTGTTTCTCCATCCTGCTTATACAGGAACCATGCAGGGCCCACTGCTGTAGTTAAATAAAAATTCGGCTGACTCTGGATTTTATTGAAACGCCAGTTCACGCCTGTTCCCAAAAGAATATCATAGAAAAATGCGTTATCTGAATCGTAGCCTGGAAACTCTTTCTTTACAAAGTCGTCATGCGTCTGGTCTATGCCTAAAGTTGCCAGCAGGAACCAGTGAGGCATAAGTGCAATTGATCCCTCCAGGTCAACATCCCGGTCTCCGAATCTGATACCAAAGATATTCCTTGACTGTCCTGGAGGAAGGATGTTGAAAGTATTGACCAATTTGCCTTCCCTGTTTACATGGAGGTTACCGGCAGTCTCGGCCGAGGTCAAAGCTGATTCTCGCCTTCTCAGCATTTCCCTGTATTCATAGATATCGTGCTGGGCATCCTGGTATGCGGAATATATTCTATCCCGCTCCGCCTCAAGATGGGCAATTCTGTCACTAAGCCGCGCAATCTCTTCACCGCGCGCAACCATTGCCTCTCTCCGAGAGGCCAGCTCGGCCTTTTGCGCTGCCATTTCGGCTTCATGTTCCTTAGCAAGCTGGTCAAGCTGTCCATTCAAGATTGCAATCTGAGCTTCGAGTGCTGCAATCTCTGCCTCGTTAGCTTCTAATGCGGTTTTATATTCTGTTATCTCGTTCTCTTTAGCTGCAATATCTTTTTCGTGTGAGGAAACATCTCCCTGAAGGTGCAAGCCTTCGTCGCTTAAAGTGCTGTTTCTGCCGCGGAGGTACTGGTTCTGTTCTTCAATGGCTGCCATCTGTTTCTGCAACTTTTCCAGCTTGGCCTGAAGTGCAGCTTTTTCAAACTCGGTCTGCCCCTTCTCCTGCTCAAGCTTTTCCAGCTGGGCCTGCAGGTCGGCAATCCGCTTATACATAGCCTCGTCGGCAGGGTTAGGAGTCAGAGTGCTTTCTTCCATCATGCGGACATTTGGCTGTGGCGCCTCTGTTTTTGGAGATGAGTCATTTTTATTTGTTAAAAGAATAATACCAGTTGCTGCAAGCAAAGCAAGAAGAACAGCAGCTACTATTACCACCGGTTTCTTCAAAATTACATCCTATAATAATCAAAAGTTATCAAAAGAACATTTATACTATATTTATAGTTATAAATAAGTATAGTTACAACATTTAAATATATAATTATATTTTAATGGGGTCAAGGGGGGGGGTAGACAGAATAAGTTAATACGTTATAAGCAATTAGATAGGTCGTTATGAGATTGCAGAGATGAGTCTGGATGCTGATTAAAAATTTTTCAAACTTTTTTCTCCCAAATTGAAGCAAAATTGATTTTTTTTGTGTTACTTAGGTAGTTCAATTTAGGAGGAACTAAGTATGGATAAGAAAAATTTCATTCCAGAAAACAAGAAGCTGCTGGATCCAAGGATTGACAGCACCTTCAAATCCCTTTTCACAAGGGAAGAAGAAAAGTCTAGGGATGCCCTGAAGCAGCTGGTTGGGGCAATCATAGGGCATGAGCCGAAGTCGGTGGAGGTCATGAATAACGAACTCCCCGCAGAAGTCATGTATGCTAAGGATATACGGCTTGACCTCCAGTGCAGGATGTCCGACGGCCAGCGGATCAACATCGAGATGCAGACCTGCATGGGCAATGACAATCTTAAAGCCAGATCCCTCTACTATGGATGCAGGATGCTATCCAGCTTTGACATGCAGGGAAAGCACTACCACCAGTTGCCCAGAGTTTATCAAATTATGTTCACCGACTTCACCCTTTTCGACAAAGAGGGTGGATACATGCAGACATTCACAATGCGGAACGGAGATACTGAGCTTGTCGACAACCTGCAGATAATCTTCATACAGATGCCGCTGGTCAAGATCTGTGAAAGAGAGCGAGAGTCAAAAAACTTTACAGAAATAGAAAAGTGGGTTATATTTTTAAAGTACATTACTGATAAAAGCAAGAGAGAACTATTGAACAGCATTATGAGTAGCAGCAAGGGTATTCGGGAAGCAGGAGAGATACTTATGACAATAAGCGATGACGAACGCGAATGGGCCATACAGGAGAGCCGCTATAAAGGGCGGGTTGACTATGAATCTGGACTGCTTGCCTCCCATGAAAAGGGGGTAGAAGAAGGTATAGAGATAGCAAAGATAGAAGACGCCCGGGGCATGAAAAAAAAGAATATTCCGCTTGATGTAATCTCTGAAATCACTGGCCTGACTGCCGAGCAGGTGGCAGCGCTGTAACTTTTCTACCCCACAAGTACAAAGAAAAACCCAGCCAAAAGGCTGGGTTTAGTCGTTTTTATGAAGCTGGTTTTGGAGGTGGACTTTCCTCAAATGTAAGGCGCTGTTGCTCTATGCCACCAGTACTGCCACCGATATAAAGAGTCATCTGGGCCTCATTAGGATATGTAGTATATGATAAACGGCTTTTAAAGTTTGCAGCATAATGAGCATTTGTAGAACTAAACATATTAGCTATCATTCTGTTACTCGGAATAGTCTCTATTGATGTATCATCATAACTATAATTTGCAAACCGAGTGGCTGCAGTTGCATTTCCAGTGAAATCCCAAGTTGAAACTATAGCTGCAAAATTCTCACGCCGTAATTTTAGGCATTTACCAAACATATAAAGGAAATTATCGGCCTTTGTCATCATAGTATGTGAAGGGAATACCAGTTTAATATCGTCTTCCGCTTTTCCGTTGGTACCTGTGCCAAGGCTCTCGCACCGCTCAAACATACGGCTGAGGTTGGTAACATTACTAAAGTCCCATCCACTTATATTCAGTTCAGTAAACCTATTAGAGAGAGCAAACATATTCTCGAATGTTCCACAGCTTGCTGTATCCCAGCCACTGATATCGAAACCAGTAATTTTTGTATACCAGTAATACCATTTCTTTTTTCCATCCATATAACTATAACCAGCAAACATAAATGACATATCTTCTACATCACTTACATCCCAACTGTTCATGTTTATTCCACTTAAGTCTATAGCAGCACATATACTGAACATATAGGACATATTTGTAACACTGGATGTGTCAAACACAGCGTTGGAAATCACCAAATTATAGCTATTATTTTCAGTACTTCCAGCAGACACACCTGTAGCATAGCTTGGGAAGTAATTAAATCCTGCCTTATAGAACATATATGACATATCTGTGACTTTGCTGGTATTAAGTCCTGCAAGATTGACTTCCTTAAGCAGTACACAGCTGTCGAACATATGAGCCGCGCTCATAGGGCTATCAGCCAGCCTCAGGCCCGAGACATCAATAGTGGTGAACTTGCCACAATCCTGGAACAGTCCTTCGGCGCTGTCAGTTATTTCAATCCTGCCCATCTCTGTACGAGTATAAGCATATTTTAATGCAGTTCCATCTACCCACATATATAAATGGTGTGACCCACTGTCATCAATAATTTCTGCGCCTCCAGGAGGATTATCAAAGGAACGGCTGAAAGAGGTGATATCATTATCATCATGATAGCTCTTGATTTTGGCTTTGAGGGTTGTACCGGCAATCTGCTTTACAGCAGGTTTATCGACAGTCATGGTTCCCTGATTAAAATCAATTATATAGTTGTCTTTGTATGTTCCATATTCATGATGTTCTGCATTGACATATTTAGTATTATCACCATAAGTGTCATCTTTTAATTTCAGAGTTCCTTGGATAATGTTAAAATCCTTGGTACCATTCTGATCAATATAATCATGATAATTCCTTTCATTGTCGGCCCAAGAAATTGCACCTGTAAATGCTTCTGATGTCAGTGCTGGACTAGTATTAAATGTAAGTGCTGGATTATCGTCCCCATAATACTTTTCTTTATTCTCTGCTGTTACAGTAACTTCCTGCTTAGTTATAGTAAATATACCAGGCGTAAAATTAATTTCATAAAGCCCCTCTGAATCACCATCTATACCAAGATTCTCACCAAGGATACCATATGTTCCAACTTTTTCACCTGCCACACGATTCAAGTCACCGACAACTGTTATTCCTGCCTTTGGAGGAGTATACAGATATGTCAAAGCCGGATCAGAACCGCCATTATTAAAGGTTTTGGTTTTATCTACAGCAACTACGTTAATAGGAATCTTTGGTGTAACGGTAAGAACTGCACTATTATATTTATCGATTGAATAATTTACATTAGACGGATTCCCATAATTATCGTTTGCAGAACTTAAGACAACACCCCCCTGGGTAATTTCGTAATCAGTTGCTAAATCGAAGTCTGTTCTAGCAGGATCCAGTCCAAGGGTGCCTGCAAATCCAACTCCATAACTATCACAGTCGGAAGTGAACGTCAATCCTGGCGTTGCAACACCCACAAGGACTGTCTTGTTATCTGCTGAAATAGTAACAGGCTTAGGATTTATTGTCACAAGACCATCGGTGAAAGTGCCGATAGTATAATTCTCATCATAATAATTATCAGTTGCTCCAATCTTTGCATGAGCAAGTTTCAATCCTGTATTGCTTGTGTCCTGTGCAATCTTTCTGGCCTCAGCTGAAGCATTCACCGGAGTATTTGCACTGACATTACAGATAAAACCAGTCAAATTTGTGAAGGCAGTAGCCTTTGGAAGTCCCAGACTATTAACAAAGTCAACGGGATAAGATGCGGGACTATCCCTATAAGTTCTGGTCTGGTTGAGGACAACAATATCAACCGGTTTCTTATTAATAGTCAATATACCATACGTACTTGGATTCTCAATGGCATGAGTTGTAGCGTAATCGCCATTCAGCTGATAGCTTGCTATAGTTATCTTATATGCATCACCTGAGCTTCCAACTGGGGTTGTTGAAGTAGCAGTACAAGCAAGCGTTACAGTCAGTGCTCCAGGAGGTAATCCCGGTTCTGTATAGTAAATAAATGACGGATTGGCATCACCATAATATCTTTCTGCATCATTGATGTGAATTGTTACCAGAGTCTGTTCTGTAACAGTAAGCTTAGCACCGGTATAATATTCATTTGTCCTTTCAAAAGAATAATTATCATGACCCGACTTAAGAGCAAAACTGCTGTTCATGGTAATATCGTATTTACCTGATGTATTAAGATCACCAGAACATTCCAAAGCTCCGTTAAAATCATCTTTTGTAAGACCACAGTCTGTGGTGAAAGTGAATTCCGGATAACTACCCGCGCCCTTATATACAGCCTTTGCATCTGCTGTCACATGAACAGGCCTTGGATTTATAGTGACAAGGCCATTTGTCCAGGTTCCGTTTTCAATACTGTAGTTGTCATCATAATAGTTATTATTTTCATCCTTTGTATGTGCCAGACCAAATGTTGACCGGGTTATTTTCCTGTCGTTTTCCGATGCAGAAACTGGGGTGGCAGCATTGACTGCACAGGAGAAGCCCTGTAGGTTCTGGAATGCTCCATTAGGAAGAACTGGATTGCTGATGAAACTGAAAGGATGCATATTCGGATTGTCGCCGTAGGTTCTGGTCTGGTTGACCACAGTTATATTAAGAGGCTTTTTCTGTATAGTAAGGGTACTGGTGACATCTGGATTGATTATTTCATATGTACTGTAATATCCATCAGTCAGATGGAGGTCTCCAATATTAATCTCATACGCTCCGTTAATCACAGGAGATGTCTTTGTAGCCGTTGTAGCAAGGCTTCCATCAAAAGCTCCACCTGGCAACACTGGACTTGAAGAGTAAGTGAGCGTTGGGTTGTTGTCATTGTAGTATTTTTGCTTTGAATCAATAGTTATAGTAACTGCTGTTTTTGAAGAAACCACTACATTCGCAGGGACATAATTGATAACATACTTATTTAAAAACGCAGGTTTAAGCGTAAGACTGCTTTCTATAGGGTAACTGCCTATGGCATTTACATTCAAAGTCGGACAAGAAAGACTGCCATCAAATATGGCGGCTTTATCGTGTGGATCATCACCGTCGAGCATTCCCTCATATGTATAATCCAGAGCAGCAGGAGCTCCACCAACCTTTATTCCTTGGGCAATGGCCCTGACAGTCAATGTTCTCTTGGTGATAGTCATTTTACCATTATGGTAATCTGGGGAATAAACTGCTGATACATTCCCGGTGGCATCATCTATTATTTTAATACGGTCTACTCTTATAGCATTATCATATTCACCAGCTTCTGTGCTTGAACTGACAGTATAATATGGTGCATCGCTACCAGTTGCACTAAATGATATTCCATCAGGCCGAGTATTGGGTGACCAGGTTATAGCAGGAAGAGAACTTCCATAAATCATCTCTTTATCATCAGCAGTGATACGAATATCATTAGGATTCAGTACTGTAACATAGACAGGAGTCTCATCGGGAACAATCCTATGAGAATAAGCCCCTTCCCCTTCCAATGTAAGTTCGTAAGCAATCGGATATTCACCAGCAACAGATGTGTTCAGTGTTGGACATGTGAGCTGGCCGCTAAAGTATACTGGCTCAGCCCATGCTGCCATGGCTGCTGCTCTCGGCTGAGAAGTGAAGGTAAGCTCTGGGGCAGCCTCTCCTACATATATTGTTTTTGCATCAGCTTTGACATAAATTACACCTTTCTCATAAACTGCAAGATAATTGCCTACATATGAAAGAGAATACTTATTTGCATGTTTTCCCGATAGAGCTAAGGTTCCCTGGGTTATAGCATATCCAGGCTCATAATTTACATTCTCACCAGCTTCACGTGTTAAAGATCCAACTATTTCTACACCGCTCGGTAAAGGATCAGGGCTAAATGTATAAGTCAGTTCGGGATCAGGCATAGGAGAAGCCGCATCTGGATCATAGTACTTCTCCTTGAAATCAGCAGTAACAGTAATAGGTATCAGGGTGGAACCGCCACCACCGCCGCCGCCACCGCCGGAAGATGTGTCCTCCTTCATCTCGTTGACAAAGGCAACACCGTTGTCGCAGGCGATGAAAATACAGAGCGAGATACATAAAGCTAAAAATATATATAGTGTTTTTCTGAACATATCAGCAAGTACCTCCTGTCATCTGCCACCGAACAACGCCCAGCTGTTGCTGAAACTCCACTGGAGTCCCACAGTAAGATGCGGGGTGAATCCATAATTCTTCATCCAATCTACACTCAAATCTGTAGTGAACTGCAGATTCTTATACAATGTCATATCAAATCCGATAGAAGATCTCCACAGCAGATATGTGTTGATTTCGTTCCTGTTATCTTCCTTATATAAATACCAGGCTGGACCAGCCATGGTTGCTAAATAGATGTTAGGCTGACTCTGGATAGAGTTGAACCGCCAGTTGAGTCCTGTTCCAAAGAGTGCGGTATAAACAAAGGCATGGTCTGCGGTAAGGCCTGGGAATTCATCTTTCACAAAGTCTTTGGGAACCTCCACTGCCCCTAAATCGCCAATCAGGAACCAGTGCGGCATGAGGGCAAATGTGCCTTCTATATCTATGTCAGAACCGCCTATTTTAATTCCAAGTATATTCCGGGTCTGCCCGGCATTAAGTGTGCCAAATGTTGAAACAGTATCTCCCTTTTCTGTAACCCTGGTGCCTGTTGTATTGGCCTCGGTCAGAGTTGCATCCGAAACTGTCTGATGAGCATTATATTCATCGATCTTGGCTAAAGCTGCCTGATATGCAGCCTCACTGGCTTCACGCTCTTTGGCTGCATGGTCAAGCTGTTCATTCAATGCAGCAATCTCGGTTTCACGTTCTTTTACAAGCTGTTCAAGCTGATCAAGCTGTTCCTTAAGATCAGCAATCTCGGCTTCATGTGTCGCAATCTCTGCCTCGTGGGCTTCTATCTCGGTTGCTTTAGAAGCAATATCTTTTTCCTTTGAGGAAACATCCCCTTGGAGACGCAGGCCTTCGTCGCTCAAAGCCTTGTTCCTGCCGCGGAGATACTGATTCTGATCCTCAAGTGTTGCTATCCGCTTTCTGAGCTTATCCTGCTCGGACTTAAGTGCAGAACGGTCGAACTCAGCCTGGCCCTTCTCCTTCTCAAGCTTTTCCACCTGTGCCCTCAGTTCAGCAATCTGTAATTGCATTGCCTCTTCGACAGGGTTAGATATCTGAGTGTTTTCTTCCATTATGCGGACATTAGGCTGCTGTGCCTCTTCTTTTGGATGTGAGTCTTTTGTTTGTGTTAAAGAAATAATACCAGCCGTGGCCAACAGAGCAAGAATAATCGCAGCTGTTATTACCAATGTCTTCTTCAAAATAGTATCCTGGTACTATTTATCGGCATAAAAATTATAATTATTACTTTTTGGAGAAATTTAATAATAAATTGTTATTAATAATATATATTGATATTTAGCTTATTTATGGGGTCACTGTCACCAGCTTGGATGCTGATTTAGCCAGAGTGCCATCTGCGCTGATTGCGATGCAGGTAACTTCGTATACGCCCGGGCGTGCGCAGCTAAGCTCGTATGTTGACTCTTTTTCGCCAGACTGCAGCATTCCGTTCACATACCACATAAATGTCGCACCATCGGTTGCTTCTGCGGTGATGGCTGTTGTTCCTGCTATGTTCTGTGTCACCTTGTCGGCTCCAGTAACTGATACATTGATTTCAGGAATAATGATGGAGAAAGCTACAGCCTGACCTGCCCTTTCTGAACCGGCTTCGTAGGTGCCGTTGCCGCTTGACTTGGAGGAGGATGATTCGTATGAATCTGAACCGCCAGCCATGTTGCATGAGCAGAAGAGTGTTCCCATTGCGATTGCCATAATCATCATCTTGACTGCCAGCTTAAAGTTTCTCATTTTCATCTCCTTAGTTAGTAACGTTTCACCAACGTTTCCGTTTACAATACCAACATTACTATGCCGTTACTAACTTGTCAATAGTAACGCATAAGAAACTTTAAGATTTTTTAAAACTTTTTTGTAATTGATTGTAATACAAGGAATTGCATAATAAGATTAACAGCGAGTTATTACAAAAATATTGGTACAAATACCAACAAATTTTAGTGTTGGTAACAAATAGGTAAAATAATTTATTACAGAGTTTGCTTTGTAGTCAGACGACAATGTGCATCGGTATTACCACCACCGACATAAAGGGTGTATCCATCGCCAGTCACAAAACCAGGACGGTCCGCAAACGGTTTTCCGGCAGCAGTCATGGAAGTTCGGAAGACATAGTTTGCTCCTGCATTATCTCCAGTTCTACTGCTCTGAGTATTTCCAAACATCGACTTATTCGGCTTAGAATGCCCAATACCATAAATATTCATCTGCCAGTCAGTCTGTCCAGAGAATTTCCAGCTTCTGACTATAGGAGTGAATGTTTCTGGCGTCAACAATAGACAATGGCTGAACATAAATGTCATTGTGGTAAGGCTCTTGAAGTTGGTTTCGCTCGGGAATGTCAGGGTAGCCAATTTTTCCTGCCGGTCGAACATATTGGCAGTGCTTGTGACATTTGTGAAAGTCCAGCCGGACAGATCCAGTTCTTCCAAATTACCGCCACAGTGCACCTTATCATAATTAAAGCAACCGAACATATAGGACATATCGGTTACCAACGGAGTCTTGAATCCTGTGACATTAAGTTCTGTAAGCAAATGACACATATAGAACATCTGTCTCATGTTTGTGACTTTCTCGGTATTAAAGCCACCGACACTCAGGCTGGTCAAACTCATTGCAGGAGGATTATCCCCGGCCCAATCGGCACTTGAGAACATATAGGACATATCTGTTACATTTGCTGTCTTGAAGTTGCTGCCGAATGTTATTCCTGTCAGCTTTAGGCATCCACAGAACATATAAGACATATCGATAGCCTGAGTGGTGTTGAAGCTGGAAACGTTCAATGTTCCATCCAGCTTCTCACAGCCTCTGAACATTCCTGCCATATTCACAGAACTAGAAGTGTTGACTGCAAAGTTGTTAAGGTCAATTGATGTCAGGCCGGTGCAACCGCGGAACATGTTGGACAGATCTCTGGAAGCTCCGGCGTTAAAGCCTGCCAGGTTAAGTGATGTCAGACCGGTGCAGTCCTGGAACATGCTGGCCATACTTGTGGTACTGTTGGTAGTAACTTTAGAAATAAAGTTTGCAACATCCGAATTTTGCAGTTTTGCACAGCCTTCAAATATATGGGCCAGACTTGTTGCGCTGCAACCATTGAAGCCAGAGAAATCAAGCCCTCTGATCTTTTTGCAGTTCTGGAACATGCTTTCCATATTTATACCGCTGGTGGTGTTGGATGTAAGTCCGGTAAGGGTAAGTGTTGTTAAATTAGTACAGCCCTCGAACATACTGGACATATCGGTGGCACTATTGGCTTTAAGGCTTGCCAGACTGAGCGTTGCCAGACTGGTGCAGCCCTGGAACATGCCAGCCATGCTTGTAGCTTTGCTGGAATCAAAGTTGGCAAGATTATTCAATGTTGTCAGAGCAGTACAGTCATGGAACAACCCTGCCATATTTACGTTGTTTACAGGATTGGCAATCGACGGGAGAGTCACTGATGTCAGGCCACTGCAGCCCTCGAACATGTTGGACATATCAGTAACTACGCTGGCATCAATGCCGGAAAGGTTCAATGTTGTCAGGCCGGTGCAGCCCTGGAACATTTGAGACATATCATTCACAGCTGTGGTTACAAGGCCGGTCATATCAATTGATGTATACTTTGTGCAGCCCCTGAAGAAGCCTGCCATGGTACCCGGCTTGAAAAAAACATCGCCATCATCGGCATACCAGCAGATCTTGTGGTTGACATCATCGTACCATATTTTTACATCCCTGATCTCTAAACAATCTATTAAAGGATCGGGAGAAACATTAGATTTACCAAAAGATGTGACATCGGGATTTTCGCTATACAATGTATAAACCAGAGCCTTGAAATGCGGTGCAACCACCTCATCCACAGTTGCATTCGCAAATTTTGCATGAATGGTTACATCACCGTCAGGCATAATAAATGAGTACATATCTCCTCTGCTGGAGAAGCTGACTTGTTTGTTATTGTCACCATATGTCACTGACAGTTCAGACAAGCTGGATTTTTCAACCGGTTTGACATAGAACGACACTCTTTCGCCTATAGCCGCAGAATTTGTATTCAGTGTCACGAAACCATAATACTGCTCGCTTCCCCAGTCATATCTAGTTACAGAGATAGTATGGAGCGCTACAGTTATATAACCAACCTGCCAGATGCCGTTGTCCAGATGGCCGCTTATCTCTATGGCCTCGCCCTGATGCAGGTCGAATGCTACTACTGCGCCGCTGCCACCGGATGGATGGCTCAAGGTAAATGTGTAACTTCCTGCAGGCAGGTCAGAAACTGTATATTCGAATTCGGTTCTGCCCGCATAATCTTCCGATGGGCTTGCAGTGGCCCTGATAGGACCGCCAGAAGAGGCACCCGAGTAGGAAATAGTAAGCTCTTCATTATTCACGGTAGGAGCGGTGATAGCTATGCGCACCGAAGCGGAAACAGTCTGTGTGGACAGTTCATCCACCAGCACATTCACCCTGACACTGCTGTTTGACACATATACTTCTGAGAAGCCCTGGTAAACAGGAATATCACCTTTCAATATCTGTACGCCGAATACCCACGGGCCAGGAGAGAAGTAACCAAGGTTTGTTTCGCCGCTGTAGTTTATAGGTGTCCAGTCGGTGGCTCCATGGATGTAGCTGCTGCTCCACTGGGGGACAGCGTTGTATTTATAAGAAATATTTGACAAATCATTGCCGGTTACAGATATGCTCTTCTGGGACACTGCAGAGGTATCTCCGTCCACAGTAAGGCTTACCTTTACCAGGTTATTTGAGCTGTCGGGAGCTGAACCGTTGTCACACCCTGTCAGAACGAAGAAAAGAGTCAATAACAATGTAAATATGTTAAATAATCTTTTCATTGCTCTGTATACCCCAATGGATCTGTTGTCAGACGCTGGTACTTGATTTCGCTATTAATATTACCCCCAAGATATAGAGTGGTAATAAGAGTATTATTACCATGGGTTAGGTATTTAGCACGAACATCAAAATCAGTTTTATTATACATAGAGTTTTTGAAAAGTCGGTTACTTGGACTTGTCTCTGGATATGTATCAGTTTTACTGCTATTACCAAATAGTGTGGCCAAAGCTGTTGGATTATTATGTTCCGAGAAGTCCCATGATTCAACTATAGTCTTAAGGCTTGACTGGCGCAGCTTGTAGCAGGAGCCGAACATATACAGTATATCTTCGATTCTGTAGAACTTGGTCCAGCTTGGGAAGGTTATAACTGCATTCTCGCACCATTCAAACATTCTGGTTGCTTTTTCAACCTTCGAGAAGTTCCATCCACTAACATCAAGCTCTGTTACATAGCTAGCGGCACCGGAAAGGCCGGCGAACATACAGGACATATCGGTTACATTTGAAGTGTCGAATCCTGATACACCGGGGAGTGATGTCAGAGAGGCGTTGGAGCACAGATAGAACATATGGCTCATATTTGTAACATTTGCAGTATTAAAACTGCTGACATCCAGGCTGGTCAGCCCCATCTTATTGCCCGTACCACCTGTACCTGAATCAACACCCGAGAACATATAAGACATATCGGTTACACTGGAGGTGTTAAAGCTGCCGCCGAATGTAATGCTTGTCAAGCCCTTGCATCCGCAGAACAGATAGGACATGTTTGTAACCCTAGAGGTATTTAAGGTAGAAACGTTCAATGTGGCCAGTTTTGTACAGCCCTGGAAGAATCCAGCCATATTTACGTCGGCGTTAGTATTTATGGCAAATGTATTAAATGTAAGGTTTGCCGTTGACAGATTGGTGCAGCCCTTGAGCATGTAAGAGATATCGGTAGCATTGCTGGCATCAAAATTATTAAGATTCAGCGTTGACAAGCTGGTGCAGCCCTGGAACATATAGGCCAGGCTTGTGGCTTTGCTGGTTTTAAAATTGGCAATATTATTCAATGTGGTCAATTTTGTGCAGCCTTTGAACAATCCTGACATATTTACATTATTAGCAGGGCTTGTGAGTGTCGGCAGATTAATTGTCTTAAGACCGGTACATCCTTCGAACATGCTGGACATATTGGTAGCACTGGTTATATTAAAGGCAGAGACATTGAATGTTTGTGTAAGGCTGGTGCAGCCCTGGAACATGCTGGACAGGTCTGCAGCACTGGCGGTGCTTACGTTGGCAAGGTTAAAATTAGCAGTTGTCAGGCTGGCGCAGCCTTTGAACATACGTGCCATGCTTGTGGCCTTGCTGGTATTAAAGGCAGAAAGATTCAAGGCAGTAAGGCTTGAGCAGTTCTCGAACAATCCAGCCATATTCACGCTGGTTGTGGTATTGGTCTCGAATCCGGTTAGTGTCAGCGATGTCAAGCTGGTGCAGTCCTTGAGCATATTGGACATATTTGTTACACTGCCTGCTTTTAAATTAGCCAGATTCAGTGTTGTAAGACCGCTGCAGCCCTCGAACATGCTGGACATATCAGTTATATTTGTAGTGACAAAACCGTTCAGATCAATTGATGTATATTTAGTGCAGTCCTTGAAGAAGCCTGTCATAGAACCGGCTTTAAACTTGACTCTGTCGATATCGGAATACCAGCAGATCTTATGGCTGCCCTCGTCATACCATATCTTCACATTCTTAAGCTCGAAGCTTTCTATCAAAGGATCGGGACCATATTCTGCCCGGCCGAAGGATGTTACATCAGGATTATCACCGTATAATGTGTTTACTACGGCCTTGAAATGCGATGCTACTACTTCATCCACAGTCGCATCTGCAAATGTAGCACTGATTGTTACATCACCATCAGGCATAGTAAATGTATACAGGTCTCCATTTCTGTCTGTTGCAACATTATTGCCGCCGCAGGTAACTGTAAGGGCTGTTAACCTGGAACCAGAAACTGGTTTTACATAGAATGATACCCTGTCATCGACAGCTGCAGAGGAGACATTTGTAGTTACAATTCCATATAATGGATCCTGTGATGCCCCTTCGTTGTATCGCAAGACAGTTATAGAATGGACTGATACAGTTATGTAGTCCACCTGCCAGATCCCGTTATCAAGGTGACCACTAATTACTGCCCCTTTGCCCTGGGCAAGGCTGAATGATATAGCTGTACCACCGCCGCCATTAGGATGCCCTAATGTGAATGTATAGTTGCCTGCAGTCAGTCCGCTCACGGTATATTCAAATGTGGTTCTGCCGTCATCTGTGCTGTAGCCTGTCTCACTCTCTCCATTTACTGTGAATGGGCCACCGGACAAGGTACCGGAATAGGAAATCTCCAGGTAATCATTCTGTACAGTCGGAGCAGTTATAGAAATGCGCACCGACCCGACTGTAGCCTGTGAGACCAGTTTGTTTACAGCCACGGTTACATATACGCTGCTGTTTGCTACATCTACGATATTTGAGAATCCCTGGTAGACAACACTGTTTCCTCTCAGAATCTGGACACCGAACACCCACTGTCCAGGGGAGAAGTATCCAATACTCATATTGTCGCTATAGTTTATAGTTGTCCAGTCAGTTCTGCCGTGGATATTTGTACCTTCCCACTGAGGGATAGCGTTGTATTTATATGTAAGGGTTGACAAATCAGTCTGAGTTACAGATATGCTGTTCTGCGATACTTCGACAGCATCACCGCCTACGGTAAGGTTTACCATTACCAGGTTGTTTGATGGACTGGAATCAGGTGCTGATCCGTTGTCGCATCCAACCATGATAAGGGAGAGAGTCAGAAGCAATGTAAATATAATAAATATATTTTTCATTCGGTTTGCTGATTAATCAATACCAGACGCTGCGCAGCATATGCATAGTCCGAGATATTAGAGTTGGTTCCACCAAACAGGATATTAGGATTTTCATCATTCTGATGCCCCCATGTCCTGAATGTCTTAGGATCACCTTTAAGAATCTGGCCACTACCCTTTGTAATTCTGTTTGGTGTGTCAGCTTTCTTCTTATTAGTATCGTTAAGGTAATCAACAAATTCAATACTACATTGATCAATATCCCATTTTGACAGAATATCAGTATATGCAGCCACAGGCAGATTATCACAGTTAGCAAATATGTATGTCAGGTCCTTCACCTTGTCAAGTCTTGTCCGGGCTGGGAATACAATAGAAGTAACAGCTTCGCACCGGTCGAACATACGCTGCATATCAATATCATTACTACCTGTTGTTGAGAAGCTCCAATTAGATATATCTATAGTCTGCAGTCTGTTACAATAGTCAAACATATAACTGAAATTTCTACAGCTGCTGGTATTCCAGCTCTGGTAACTGCTACCACCTTCTACTGAAACAGTCTTTCCTGTTAAATCGAGTGATGCAAACTTACTGTACCAAGTACAGTTTTTATTACCCACCTTCCCATACCAGCCTGAGAACATATGGCTCATGTCTGTTACAAGACTTGTATTCCATTCGTCAATGTTGGAAGGCTTTATATTGCCATGGTCTTGATCAGCAGTACAGAGGTTGACAGCACTGCACAGGCAGAACATATAGGACATATCTGTAACTTTAGCAGTATCAAACCTCATGTTCTTTATCAACAGATTGCTGGTGTTGTTTGTCGAGGCAGTAGCCGTGTCTCCTTCACCACCAAGCCTAGGAATATAGCTGTAACCAGCTTTATAGAACATATTTTTCATGGTGGTTACTTTAGAGGTATCTACTCCATCCAGATCCACTTCCTGCAGGTAGATGCAATCTTCAAACAATCCAGACATATTGGTGATACTTGAAGTATCAAAACCTTTCAGGCTTATTCTCTTATAATCATTGCCTTTGAAGAAATCTTTCAAAGTAGTGGTGTTGAGCTTCAATGTTTGGTTGGTGGAATACCAGCAGAGTTTCTTAAGACTAGTATCATACCACATCAACACGTCACCAATTCCGCAGTACTCCACCCCGGAAGGACCTCTGTCAGCCAGGCCAAAGGCTTCGATATCAGGATGATTATCATGTATTGCCTGGACGAAAGTTGTGAATTCAGAGACATCAACTGTTGTATCTATTGCTTCAAATGTAGCTGATACAGTTACGTCTCCGGCAGGCATAATAAATGTATAAAGGTTTCCATTCGGAGCGGTTGTGATTGCTGTGCCTTCATTCCATGTCACCGATAAATTATTCAACTGAGAGCCTCTACTTGGTTTCACATAGAGCGACACCAGTTCGCCAGGAAGTGCAGGATTGATGTCTGCTTCAACAATTCCATAATTATCATAATTAATATCTATAGCATAAGTAGTTCCACTCTGAGCCACCTTGGCAACAAATACTGTTACATCTGCATGCGATGTGCTTATGTCAATCACATCGGACTCTCCATTGTAAATCAGAGTATTGCCATCCAATATCTGTACAAGGAATTTCCATGGCCCTGGGGTGAAGTAACCAAGGCTGTTGTTGTTGAAATAGTTTATGTTTGTCCAAGCGGTTTTTTCTCCCTGTATAGTGCCTGTGGCCCCCGCTATGCCTGCTGTTGACCACTGATGAAGGGCCTTGTATTGGTATGTGTAGGATGCCCAGTTCGCACTGTCTATTGCCACTGCCTTCTGAATATCAGAAGATTCACTGCCGACAGTAAGGGATACTTTAACAAGACTGCTTGAGTTGTCGGGAGATGATCCATTGTCACAACCAGATAAGATAATGAGAAGAGTTAAAAGTAATGTAAATATCGATATCCTCTTAATCATACCTGCCCTAATTATCATGGAGTTTCCGCCGTTGTCAGTTTTCCATATTTACTATCGTTTCCACCACCAATCCACAGTTGCTTATTATCTTTTGTTATATAATTTATAGGTTGATCTTGTTCATCTTTAGGCTTGCGCACAACAAACTTTCCGTATTCAGGATGGTTGTTATTTGTATTAGTCATGGTATTTCGGAAAATATAATTTCTTGCATCAGTGAACATATAATTATTATTAGTATTACCATTATGGTTTCCGAAGAAGGAAGAAGAAGCATTACCATAAATTCCACAATTTGATGGATCATTTTTATTATATTTGGGATGCCCATCAAATGTCCAAGTTCCAACAATAGCCCGGAAAACTTTTGGAGTTAATTCTGTACAATGGCTGAACATGTATGTCATTGTTTCCAAGCTCTTAAAATTGGTTGTCTCTGGGAAAGTCAGGTCAGCCAAACTCTGGCAGCGGTCGAACATACGGTTTGTTGTCTTAACACTAGAGAAATCCCAGTTTGTGAGATGCAACTTATCAAGCTTAGTTCCATAACCTTCATTAAGTCCCGCAAACATATAAGACATATTCTCTACATTTTGGGTATTCCAGCTGCTTACATTAAGCCTCTCAATTTCCTTACACTGATAGAACATATACTGCATATACTTGACATTTGATGTATCAAAGTTTGCTACGTTAAGAGTTGTAAGACTCATAGGATGCAGTACTTCGCTATCATATCCAGCAAACATGCAAGCCATATTTTCTACTTTTGAAGTATCCCACTTGTTGCCAAAAACAATTTCTTTCAACTTATAACAAGCGAAGAACATATAGGACATATCTTCGACAGCAGAGGTATCAAAGCCGGCTAAGTTCAATACCCCATTAGTAGGATATAGTTCTTTACAGTTTTTGAACATTCCAGCCATATCTTCTACGGAAGAAGTATCAAAATTAACATACTTACCCTCAGCATCTGTTTCTGTATCAAATGTCACAGAAGTCAAAGCAGTACAGTTCTGGAACATACCTGCCATGCTGGTTACATCTGAAGTATCAAAACCTGTCAGGTTTATATTTTCTAAAGTAGTAAAATCTTTAAAGAAATTGGCCATAGAGCCAGGCTGGAATTTTACTATATCACTACCAGAATACCAGCAGATTTTCTTTTCACTTGTGTCATACCACAGGGTCACGTTTTTTACACCATAGTGCTTCAGATGATAATCGGTAAGGGGATTGGCAACCCGGCCAAACTTTTTAGCGCTAGGATTATAATTATATAACATCTTAACTGCGGCTTTAAAATATGCGATATTGATATCCTGGCTTATTCCTTCATATATAGCATTAATTGTTACATCAGCATCAGGCATTGTAAATGTATAAAGCCCACCCACGGATTCCTCAGGGATTATGGTTTGATTATTACCATAGGTCACCCTAATGCCATCTTCGTTCAGAATGGTTCCCTCAAGTGGTTCTATAGAGAAAGACACCCTATCTCCAATGGCCGCAGAAGAGACATTTGTATTTATATTACAGCTTGCATTTATAGCTATTGTGTGCAGTTTTAAATATAAATAACCCACCTGCCAGATGCCGTTATCAAGATGACCGGTAATCTGAGCCTCTTCTCCTGGGCGAAGATCTACTGCTACCGCTGCTCCGCTGCTGCCAGAGAGATAGTTTAAGAAGAATGTATATTCACCTGCAGCCAGATCAGTAGCTGTATATTCGAATGTAGTTATACCATTCTCACTGGTTGCGCTGGCGTTGCCGAGATTTGTAGTTACATTGCCAAGGGTATAGGAAATACCAAGATTCTCTCCTGCAAGTGTAGGAGCAGTAACAGATATATGCACTTGTCCAGCTGCAGCATCTTCGAACTGTTTGCTTACCAGAACAGTTACATTCGCATTGCCAGGCGCAATATAGGTAGTGGACTCTCCTCTGTAAACAACATTACTGCCATCCAAAATCCGTACACTGAATTTCCACTGACCAGAGGTAAAGTAGCCCAGGTTTGTGTCTGCGTTGGAATAGCTTATGCGTGTCCAGTTGGTTTCTCCATGGATATTTGAACTGGTCCAAAGAGCCTCGGCCATGTATTCGTAAGTAAGGTTATTTGAAATACCACTATCTACTGTCACAATTTTCTGAGCCACATTAGAAGCGTTATCATCTACAGTAAGGCTTACCTTGACCAGGTTGCTTGACGATACAGAATCAGATGCCGATCCATTGTCACATCCAGCCATGATAAGGGAGAAAGTCAAAATTAATATATATAATACAAATAATTTCTTCATTATTTCCTTATTAATAAAATATAATAATAAAAAAACAGAATTTCATAATATAATATACTAAAATATAAAAACGCGTCAAGAGATAGAAAAATATTCGAATTGAGTACAAAACTGAGTACACTGCACTTTTTGGGGGTAAATGTTCGGGGCAAAAAAAAGCCAGCATCTCTGCTGGCATCGGTGTTGCCCGAAAGAGGACTTGAACCTCCATGGCCGTGAAGCCACTAGAACCTGAATCTAGCGTGTCTGCCAATTTCACCATTCGGGCGCGAACATACCTATAATAATGGAGCAATCGATTCTTGTCAATAAAAATCACCTTGTTTATTTGTAGATATCATGCTATTTTAATCCCAAAGGAAGATTAATGGGTATTAAGGTTCTGTTTATAGGCGAAATCGTGGGCAAATCGGGCGTGTTCTGCGTCAAGAAGCTCCTTCCCAAGCTCAAGGAAGAGTATGCTCTGGACTTTGTGATTGCTGCAAGCGAAGGGGCCACCGGCGGATTCGGCATAGGCAAGACCCACTCCATCTACCTGCGGAAGCTTGGCATCGATGTACTGACCTCCGGCGAGAAGATCTTCTTCAAGAAAGATATCGTAGAACATCTGCCCAAGGCACCCTGGCACCTGCGCCCTATAAATTTCCCATACAACTGCCCTGGCCGTGGATGGCGAATATACACCGTGGGCGACAAGAAGATTGCTGTGATCAACATCCTGGGGAACTCGGGATTCCAGCGCACTCATCTGAACAACCCGTTCCTTATCCTTCCAGAGCTGGCTGCAAAAGCCAAGGCCGAGACTCCTATAGTGATCGTAGACTTCCACGCCTCCACCACTGCCGAAAAGAAAACCATGTTCTACATGATGGACGGCAAGGTGAGCGCAGTGATAGGCACCCACACCAGAAGCCTCACCTCCGACAGCAAGGTGCTTCCAGGCGGAACCGCTGTGATATGCGACTCAGGCCGAACCGGCAGCCTTAACTCGGTGGGCGGTCTGGAACCAGAGATAGAGATTAAAAAATATATGACCCAGCTGCCGGAGCGCTCAAAGGAGTGCTGGGAAAACCTGGAGCTGCAGGGTGTGGTTCTGGACATAGACCCAGACTCCGGAAAGGCCCTGTCCATAGAGCCTGTCCGCAGAAGCTGCCCCTTTGAGCAAGGAGAGAACACCGATGTATGAATGTGGCGTAGTGCAGAAGATTTCTGACAAGATAGTGACTATAAAATGCGGCACCAACAGCACCTGCGCCGCATGCAAATCCCCCATATGCCGGAAGAAGGACCGCATCTTCGAGGTGCGGAACAGCCAGGGCTTCGAACTTGCCGAGGGTGATGAGGTGGAGTTCCTGCTCCCCTCCGGCCGCACCGTGTTCGAGAGCTTTTTGGTGCTTATTCTGCCGCTTCTTTTATTCATTGTTTTCTATTACATCGGTAAAGGAATTTTCGGCGCAGACAGCGAAGGAAAGAATATACTCTGCGGGGTGCTGGGAATTGCCAACGGTTTTCTTATTGCACTGTTCTACAAGCGGCTCCGCGGCAACAAGGACATGCCGGTGATCACCCGGAAGTGCTGATTATTTAGAGCACCAGGTCTCTTTTTCCAAGATAAGATTTTTCACAATTGCAGTGGCATAGAGAGCTGCTGTCTCGGCCCTTAAGATATTCTCTCCAAGGTACACCGGCTTAAAGCCTTTTGTCTCCAAAATTTCTATATCTTTTTTAGAAAGACCGCCCTCGGGTCCCACGAACAAAAATACCTTTTTAAAGTGTCCGTCCAGGTGCTGGTGAATGCTCTTTTTTTCCATGGGACACTGGTGGAAAAAGAGACCTGTCTCATCGGGTGACACAGTGGGCATATCTTCGACCTTGATCATGGTCTCGACTGCGGTATGAATCGAGGTTCCGCTCTGCTGCATAGCCTCTTTTATTATGCGCTGCCAGCGCTCAGGTTTTTCGTTCTTGAAGTCCTTGAGACGGATCTGTGAATACTCAGTCTCCACAGGCACAACGGCAGTCACCCCAGCCTCCACCGCCTGCCGGATTATCAGGTCCATGTTCTTGCCCTTGATAAGGCTCTGGTAAAGAATTATCTGTGTATTTTGGCTTCCCCCGCAGGCATCCTTTTCCGCAGCGGTTCCGGCCGGGAAAAGCTCCAGGGTGCAGCCATCATCATCAAAGCGGGAAACTATGCCGCGCCACACCGAACCGTCCGGTGCAGTACATTTGAGTTCGGTCCCCACTTTCACCCGGAGCACATTCTTGAGGTAATGGGTGTCTTTCTCGTCCAGAAGCACGCTGGAAGAGCCGTCAAAAGAGGCTGGAAGTATGAACTGCTTCACTTGGCTTTTATCTCTCCAGACTTGAGCATACGCACTGCTTCCTGAAGCACGACATCAAACTCAAGATCGTAGACAGGAGAATCGTTGTTGTTGAAGTTGACCTCGTTCCGCACAAGCTTTCTGAGAATCCTGTCCTCCATCACGATTCCCTCGCTCTTGAGCTGCTGGATAAAGGTATCGATCTGCAGGTCAGAAGGCTTTGGATTATCCTTTACAAACTTCTGGATGCGGTACTCCTCGATAAGTTTCTTGTAAGAGGCCTTCTCCTCGTCGGTAAGATCACGGTCCTTCACCTCTTTCTCCGGTGGAATTCCCACTTTGTCGATGTTTATATCCTTAGGGGTGTAGTACTTGCCCATGGTCAGCTTGAAGCCGTCCTTGCCCAGAGATCGGAGCTGCTGTACAGAGCCCTTTCCGTAGGTGGTCTCGCCTATCAGCACAGCACGGCCGTTGTCGCTGAGTGCGGCAGAAAGAATCTCGGCAGCCGATGCAGAACCCCGGTCTATGAGCACTGCAATTGGAACAGATTTTGAGATCTTGACCTTCTTGCTTGCATTGTAAACCTGGTTCCAGGAAGGAATCTTGCTCTTTACACTGACTATCACGCCGTCATCAAGGAAGAAATCTGCAATCTCAATAGCAGATTCAAGCACACCGCCCGGGTTGCTGCGGAGGTCAATGACCAGATACTTGATCCGTTTCTTGGAGAAGTTATCCAGCGCTTCCTTGACTTTATCTGGGGTGTTGGCCGCAAAATTGGTTATCCTGAGGTATCCAATATTTTTCTCAATCAGATCTGATTTTACAGATGGAACCTCGATGTTTGCCCGCTCTATATCATATGTGAACACAATGTTTTTGTCGCGCAGGAATGTGATGCTTACAGTTGTTCCCGGCTTTCCGCGCATTATCTTGGCAACCTCGTCCAGTGTCATGGTCTCGGTGGATTTGCCGTCAACCTTCACAATATAGTCGCCTGCCTTTATTCCAAGGCGGTATGCAGGGGTGTCCTCGATAGGAGAAACAACACGCACATAGGGCAGCCGGTCCTCGTCATATCCCACATCAGCAGAATACTTACTTATATAAAGGCCTACTCCGCCGAACTGGCCCATGGCAGAATCAGAGGCAGAATCCATCTCCTGCTCGGTCATGAAGACAGAATGAGGATCGCCTATGGCGTCAAACATCCCTTTCATAGCCCCCTCGAACAGAGCCTTATCGTCCACTTCATCTATATAATAGGTCTTGATGAAGCGCATCATCTCGTCAAAGATCAGGCCGTACTGACTGCTTTTTCCCGCACCCTGAGCAAAGGTGGCCGGAACAAATGTCAGGAAAAGGACTAATGCCATAAAGGCTCCTGCGAGCCCTATCCAAATTTTTCTGTCTTTCTTCATACTTTCAATATCGCTTTACTTATTAGATTTGTCAATATATACTGTAGGTGATGAGAAAACTGTTTTTTGCCGGATTTCTCTGGGAAGTGATCCGGTTTCTTTATATGTACGTATTTGCCTCGGCCACACGGAACTTCGACCTGTTCATGTGGATGAACGCCCAGCAGATCGCCGCTGTCTTCGGCATGTTCTTCCTTGCATACGATTTCGGCAAATACAGGCAGTACACCAGGCTTATGTTTGTGACCAAGCTTTTCGGCATCCTTGCAGACTTCATCTTTATCTACAAGCTGGGTGGAACCACCAAGTCCCTAGATATGACATCGCTTCTGATTCCCGGGTTCGCGCTGGTGCTGGATCTTTTCTTCGGCGGCTTCCTGTTCATAACTGCCCGTCATCTGGAGGATGATGAATGATAGCCTACATCCAATATCCAGAGTGGCTCCACCCCGAGATTATCCCCGGCTTCCCTGTCCGCTGGTATGGCCTTATGTATCTGGTGGCCTTTGTAATCGCTTATTTCCTCCTGCGGAAGCAGATGGCAGAGCGCGATATCCCTTCGCCGAATGACGAGGCAATGAACCTGATAACCTGGGGCATAATCGGACTGCTTCTGGGAGCCCGTATTTTTGCCACCATTGTATATGATGATACCGTACAGTACCTGACACACCCATGGCTTATATTCTGGCCTTTCGACAGCAGGATGCACTTCACCGGTTTCCAGGGGATGTCCTACCACGGCGGTGTAATCGGGGGCGGACTGGGGGTCCTGTTCTACTCCATCAGGCACAGGCAGAGCTTCTGGTCGAACAGCGATATGATGGTTACAGCCATTCCTTTCGGCTATTTCTTCGGCCGCATAGGCAATTTTATAAATGCAGAACTGTATGGACGTGTCACCGATGCCCCTGTCGGGATGATGTTTCCGGGGCAGAGCCAGCCGCGGCATCCCAGCCAACTGTACGAGGCTTTCTTCGAAGGATTTATCCTGGGCATTCTGATGTGGTTTGTGTTCCGTAAAATGAAGCTTAAGAACGGGGTGCGGACTGGACTGTATCTTCTGTGCTACGGTGTTATCCGGTTCTTTATTGAATTCTTCCGCGAGCCGGACGAAGACTTAGGCTTTATACTCCTGAACCTCACCATGGGACAGGTGCTGTGCCTGCTCATGATGATATTCGGAGCTTTGTTCATTCTGATAAGAAGCAGAAAGACTACTTGATTCTGTACTCAGAGCTTTCAAGCAGGTTGCCGGCTGCATCATAGCGCTTTACAGTGTAGCGGTAGTAGGTGCCGTCTGCCTTCATGTTCTTTTTCACTACAGTAAGACCTTTGTCCAGATACTCGTAGGTCTTGAAGTTCTTAAGCTTGCCCTTGGAGCCGTACTCGGTCTCTTTGACCAGTTTGCCATCTTTGTTGTATTCATAGGTTGAGAAGTCATCCAGCTTGCCGTCGGTATAGAGGCACTCTTTCACCAGCTTGCCGGTTGCATCATATTCGTAGGTGTATGTTTCCCCTACAGTTTCTCTGTTATCGTAAAGGATAGTCATCTTCACCAGCTGTCCTTTGGCATTGTACTCCTTCACCCGCTGGTCGTAGGGCTCGAAGTTCTTGGGCACCTTTGGATCTGGCTGTGGGGCAAGAGGTGTGGTGGTCTGAGGGTTGGATGCAGCAAAGAGCGGAGTAATGCACATCAGTGCCATTGAAATCAATATTAATAAACTAATTACTTTCTTCATTATAGGTTCTCCCTAATTAAATATTATATATTAAAAATCTTTTTTACAAGGGAAAAGTTACAGGGCTATATATTTTTAAAATCTTCATAAAGAATCATTAATATATTATCCAGAATGATGATCTCTTTTTCAGACAATCCAATTTCCTGCATATAAGATAAAATTTCCTGAAGAATAAAATACATAGTAGCCTGGAAAAAAACCTTTAAACTATTCAAATCAGGTCTTGTAGAAACAGAAAATGTTGAAGAATGGACATAACTGCATGAATATTTATATAGAGTCACAAGAGATGTATCCAACTCGCATTCCTTAACAAGCGTTCCAATAATGCGATCCTTTTTCTTTTGAATCACATCTTTAGTCCATCCATAGTTCTCAGTAAATTCTTTCCCATATTTTTCAATATAGTCTTCATATACTTTATCCCATTCGGGCTTGCTATTACCTACAAGTCTGGTAAGATGGTACCTTAAGAATTGAGAATGTTCTTTATATATCGATACTAAATCTGGATGTAAAACAAGATATTGCCCAATTACAAAACTTTCATACATTGTGCGGTATTCAGTAATGACACTATTAAGACATCCATTTATTGCCAGAAGCAGAATACCTTTAAACTGCCTTAAATCATTCTGAAGTTGAATTGAAATATGCTCTGACAGTTCCGAACCACTTTTTTGTTTGCTTTTTTCTGCAACATAGTTGTAAACAGCTGTAGCACAATCCAAGAAAATGAAATACCTGCGGAGTAACGGTGAGGACTGGAGTGTTGCAACTTCCGATAGAGCAATATATTCGCTCCAGAAATGTTCAATGAGCTGATTTTCGTTTGAATATAGAAAAGAAGTGAATTTTTCCAAGTATTTATCAAACACTTCATGCTTTTTAGAAGCATTTTCATCTTCTATAAAATCATTTAGAGAACAATCGTTGATAATGCGTTTTAGGAATTTTTTATCCATTTCTTACCTATTATAAATCTTTATATAAAAAAACTTGTGCAATAAATTAGCCTAACTTTTCATTATAAATTTACATTGAGTAGATTTTCATAAGTTCAGTCTTTTTGTTTTTTATTTTCCATCCATAAATACTGTCCATCCTCAATTTTCGTAGGAAGTCCTTCAGGATATGTGTAATCAATATATAGGGAAATATTCAATATTTTCAATATAAGTCGGTTTATCAATGTATAATAACATTTTGCCAATAGTATAGATTCTTGTATGTTTTTTGAATCTATCTTTCCATGTATAGAAGGGTTTCGAGCATTTAAGGCTTTTTCTTCCAGGTTACTTAATTTTAAACCTAATTCTTCAAAAATTCTTTTATTTCTTTGGTTTTGACTTTGATTATTAATTTGTAAAGCTTTTGATTTTAGGATCCTTTTTTGCTCATCATCAACATTAAGATCATCTATTTCCTTATCAATAACATTCTTCAATTCAATAAAAATCTCTGATCTGATAATTGTATTTTCTCTATTTTTGAAATATTGATCACAAATATTATCAAAAGTTGCAGCAAGAGGTTGGATTTTTACTTCAGCAGGTTGTGTTCTTGCATAGTTTATAAATGAAAAATTCTCAATAAAATTATATTTTGTTTTCTCTGCGACATTTGAAAATATCAAATTAATCAATTCTGTTGTTTTTATTCCTAGAGTATAGAAATCGTTTAAACGTAGTGGAATTACGGGGAATTGAGCTTCATTAAGAATTTGTTCTATATCTCTTCTAAATGTAGAAATATAACACTCAGAAACTGGTGATGATTTACAATTATATTTTGTATACCCAATATAAATGAAAGTCAAACCAAAAATAAAATTCAATATATTTATAATTTCAGTTAAATCTTCTTCAGTTGGAAATTGTTGTTTCTCAAACCGTAAACAACTCGACTTAAGCTTTGTAAATGAATCAGATTTAATTAACAAAAAATCATAAGACTTATATTTTAATTTTATTCCAGCCCAAGCTCCTGAATATCTATCTGCCGAATAAAAATCTTCAGTTGCAAAATCACCCCATTGATAATGTTCATTTCCAGAAGAAGTTTTGATTATATTTTGATCATAATTTGCTTGATTAGAGGAATTAAGTAACCAAATATTTTCAAATTCTGGTTTTCCGATAGAATCAGTTACATAGTGAGATTCAATCTTCAGTACAATTCCAGTGATTGTAAACTCTTCTGATAGTGAATAAGTAAATCTTTCGCATATGAAATCATTTAGTATATATTCTTTCCCAAGAAAAGGATTTGGAATTGCAGTTAAAGAATTTAATTTTGCCATATAAAATTTAGAAACATCAGAAAATTTGTTTTCTTCTAATTTTTTGCATGAGGCACAAAAATGTATATTATAATTTTTATCACGCGATAAGGTTACTTTATTAAAAAAATCGTTGCCCTTTACAAATAAAACTAAATCCTCAAATTGCTGCCATTCAATAAAATCTGCCATTTATATATCCTATTATATATTTATTCTCCTAGTTTCTCGCAAAGTAATAAAAGCTGCCCAATTGTTGCGACTATACGTTTTTGTTCGGCAAAAGGCGGAAGAGAAATTACAAATTCAGTAACATAAGATTCTTTTACATTATTTATATTTGTTCCTTGGGCTAAATCCCGAATATGCTTTCTATAGAAATCACTCTCAAACAAACAGCGAAGATAACCAGCTGTATCCAAAGAATGTGGGCGACAAATCCTAAGAAAAGCTCCAATCATAGTATCAGAAACATCTCGGTCAACATACCCAGCTTTTCCAATTACAGCCTTGCTACCAGTAGATGCCACAATCAAGATATCACCTTTGCGTATTAGTTTATCTTCATCCCTGTATTGTTTAGGAAGAAAAACATCATCCTCATTCAGAAGCACTTTCATCTGTTGAATATTGCCACCACGCAAGATACGACAACCAGTTTTAGTAACATCCTTTTTATCATATGAAATACCACTTACGACCCGAATGATCTCCCCCAATCTACACCAGCACCAGTTTTCAGGGATATCAAAAGGTATTTCCTCTGTTGTAATTGGTTTCAGCTTCCTATAAGCGGCAATCTGTCTACTGCTATTCCCTTTACGGATTCGTTCTAGTAGTACACTTGCTGGTTCATCATCTGGGTCTTGTGGCACCAGCTTTCCTTGTATGGCTTCTTGAAGAATAGCGTTCTTAAGCTTCTCAGCAATTTCCTTATTGAGTTCATTAAGCTCAGACTCTTTTTTACCGTATTCCTCCATTAGGGGCATGAACTGTTCAATTGCAGCAACTATACGTTTTTGTTCTTCATATGGTGGAAGTGGGATTAAGGCACTCCTAACCTTATCTGAATTAAGATTTTTAACAACAGCTCCACTTACAGCATCACAAAATTGATTAAATGAAAAAGATGAAGATAGAAAATAATATAAAAATTCTTTATCAAAAACCTTTGTGTATGGGCTTATAACTAGCCAACCATCATGAATGCATCCATCAATATTTAAAATATATGGGCGTCCAAAACTCATTGAATTAGTAAGTAAAAAATCACCTTTATGAACTAAACGAGTTTTTCTGAGGCCTTCTTTAATGATTTTCTCAGCAGTATGATTAATATATTTACCATTTTTATCAGTATCACCAATTTTAATCCAATTATAACCATCCTCAGAAGTTGTTAAAAAATCTTTAATTGGCCGAGGGGATCCTCCGCGTGCTATTTCCCCAATTTCTCCCAATCTACACCAGCACCAGTTGTCTGGAATATTAAATGGTATTTCATCTTCGGTGAGTGGAGGAAGGGACTTTTCTTTTTTTATTTTGCCCAATTTTATGAGCTTTGCCTTTTCTTTGCGTATTTCTTCCAGCAAGTCTCTGGCATTGCCTTCACTGGCAATCTGTGGAACAAGTTTGCCTTGAATAGCTTCCTGCATAAGGGCATTCTTTAATTCCTTTGCAGTCATTTGTCCTGACCCTTTACAGAATATGTCCGATTCCTATTTGATCCAAAAGGAACAAGCTTTTCTTCTTCCACAAGCTGGTAGATATACTCTTTTGTCCTGGTAAGTTTTAATCCTATATGTAGGGCAATATCTTGGGTTTTTACATGAGGATGTTCTGCTACATAAGTCATTATCTTTTCCTGATAAGACATATTTATCGTCGCTTTATCGTCGCCCTTGATATTTATCGTCGCTTTATCGCCGTTTTTTGAGTTTATCGTCGCTTTATCGTCGCTTTTAGCATATGAAGGGCGATAAAAATTGATTCTGAAAAGGTCGCCTATCTCCAAAAACTCAGGTGGAGCAATTCCCATCTCATTGCAGGAAGCTATTATTCTTTTAAGGCCAGTTCCCCAGCCTTCGATAACATCCAGTTTATCGCACACCTCGGCTATAACTTTATTACGGATTGATGAACGACCCGCTAATGCTTCGGCAAGGGTAAGTGTGCCATACAGGCTGCCAGGAGAAGATACTTCAAGCCGGTCATCATAAACAGCCATCTGCACACTTGAATTCATCATATAATTCCGGTGAATTACAGCATTCAGTATAAGTTCTCGAATTGCCTTTTCCGGCAGTTCATACTGTTCCTTCCTGTACAAGCCATCAATTGTTATTCCCATATTGATATGACCCAGCACAAAGTTGTAAGCATTTTCGACCTGCTCAAGCAGTGGCCCTGAGAAATCTTTCTTGTCTATGAATTTAACCCTATCTGTCCCTTTGAAGCGGGCACACTGGATTCGGGAAAGATAATCGTGCTTGCCAAGAAATATGGCATAGGCATTTGTTGCGACAAGTTTCCCATCCTTCTTTCCAAAGAGATGGAGATTCAGCAGGGTTTCTTTTGTAATCTTCTTGCCTGTACGCTTAGAAAAATCGTTGCAAAGATATTTTATATCAGTATCAGTCACTTCCAAGTCTAAATTGGGGAGTTCATCATAGGATTTTCGTTTTTTCCGCAGTTCCAGTTCATCAAGTGTGGTAAGGTCTGCATTTCTTGTTGTAGCCCCAAGCCGGACAAAGGTTCCATTTTCTTTTCCCAGTGCCTTTAAATAGTAAGGAGTGCTGTTTCCTGGAAAAACCTGGATTATGATAAGTGTTTTATCTCCAACCGATTCCTGATACACATCAAACATAATCTGGGGGTCACAAAGCTGCCCTATTTTATCAGCAATGCCATCCTTAAGTTCAAAAACATCGGTTGCAGCAGGAACACCTTTTATCTGCCGCTTATTATTAACTCCAATTACGAACTTCCCACCAGCTCCATTTGCAAAGGCTATTATTGTCTTTATCCACTTCTGGTTATCCTGAGGCAGCTCTAATTTGTATTCAAGGGTGCGGCTTTCACCATTCTGGATCTCTTCTTTTAAGGTCATTCCTATAACTCTCCCCTTTGAGCCTTTTCATGCAGTTCTGTAATCTGTTTCAGTATAACATCAATATCTGCATTTAATTTTGTGCGTTTTTCCTCGTAGTTCTGGATTGTTTCGGAAAGGCTTAGAATTACCTCTTCCTCATGAGGATAACCGCATACATCAAAATTATAGCCGTTCTCTGCCAGTTCTTGTGAAGTATAGCATTTTGCTTTAGGATTTCCATCTTTATCGGTAATTTCTGTACGGTTGTTCCACCAGTTTATGCAGTCGTCAAAATCGCTTAACTTCATAGGCTTGGTTTTTGAGAAATGCTTTATGCCCTCTGGCATATCTATGCGGTAGAACCAGGTTTTTCCTTCGCTTTCTTCGTTGTTAAAGAACAGGATATTGGTTGTGATGCTGGTATAAGGAGCAAATACACTCTGAGGCATCCGCACTACAGTATGCAGATTGAAATCTGTCAGCAACTTCTTCTTAAGGTTTATTTTTGCGTTATCATTTCCAAACAGGAACCCATCGGGAAGAATCACCGCAGCCCTGCCATCTTTCTTAAGGCGGTACATTATTACGGCCACAAACAGGTCGGCAGTCTCGCTGGACTTGAAATCCTGCGGGAAATGCTGCTTTATATCATCTTTCTCGCTCCCGCCATATGGGGGATTCATAAGAACAACATCAAAGCAATCTTTATCTGTATAGTTGAGAATATCTTTTGCCAGAGAGTTGTCATGATATACTTTTGGGTTATCTATTCCATGCAGAAGCATGTTTGTCACGCACAGCATATATGGGAACTGCTTCTTCTCAATTCCATAAATTGAGTTATAAAGCTGGGCCGATTCCTCTTTGGTTATGCTGCGCTCGGCTTTTTTAATTTCAAGCTCCTTCAGCCAGCTGGAAAGGAATCCTCCGGTGCCACAGGCAAAGTCTGCCATATTCTCGCCGATCTGCGGCTTTATCATCTTAGCCATGAAGTCGGTTACAGCCCGCGGGGTATAGAACTCTCCGGCACTTCCTGCACTCTGAAGTTCCTTAAGAATTGTTTCATATATCTCGCCGAAAGCATGTATTTCTTCGTTGCTTCCAAAATCCAGCTCATCTATTACATTTACTATCTGACGGAGCAGTACTCCATCCTTCATATAGTTATTTGCATCCTCGAATGTTGTGCGGACAATTGCCTGCTTTAGAGGAGTCTGAGGAGTGACCTCTAGTGTCTTAAGTTGCGGAAAAAGCGAATTATTGATGAAATCAAGGAGTTGTTCTCCTGTAAGACCTTCATTCTGTTTTTCGGTATGAGCCCAGTTGCGCCAACGCAGTTTTTCCGGGATTATTGAAACATAGTGGTCATCTTCGAATTCCCAGTCTTCTTCCCGAGCATCATAAACTTTTAGAAACAGGAGCCACGCTATCTGCTCTATACGCTGTGCATCTCCGTTTATACCTGCGTCGTTACGCATAATATCACGGATACGTTTAACAAAACTACTTAAATTGCTCATTTATGCCAACCTATATAATTCTGCTTCAATCTCTTTCAAAGCCTGCCAGTACTGGGCGTTGCCACCAAAAAGAAGTGCGATACGGGAAGGTTTTCCATATTTTGTGAAAGGCTCCTGTTTTAAAATCTCCGGCGATTCTATCTGATATACTCCCAGCTCGGCATATTTGTCCAAAAGGAAATCTATTATTTCCCTTGCCTGTTCTCCATATTTACCAAAGACATTACGTTTTTTAACATTGTTAACCCGTTCCCTCCGGGTAAGAGGCTTCTGGTCGAAAGCGATATGGCATATAAAGTCGAAATCGTCCACATCTTCCATATTCTGCTGCTTTTTGACCATTTCCAGATCTATACCTTTTTCCAAGAAAAGCTTTCTTATCTCCTCTTTTTTCTGTTCAGCAGTCCAGGTAGAAATGAAGTTCTCAAGAGAAACATATGTACCAAGAATACTCTCTTTGGTGTAATCTTCTATGCTTTCCTGCTTAAGAAGCTTTCCATCAGCATCATAAATTGCCACAAGGCGCTGGGTTACTTCGACTCTGCACCCATCTTTTTTAACTACATATACAGGCGGTCTTGTTCTGGGTGGATCAATCAGTTCTACTGTTCCTGTTGGTTTTTTCTTCTCGTCTTTCGTAGGATCTATCAAAGTTGGATCAAACTCATCATCCTGTTCCACTTCTCCATCCCACTCAGGGTCTGCAAAGAGCCTGGAAACACGCCGGAAATCCATAATTGCAAAATGAGTTTTGCCATCTTCAAACCGCAACCGTGTACCACGGCCAATTATCTGCTTGAATTCGGTCATAGAATTAATCATTTCATCTATGACAATAAGTTTGACCATCTTGCAGTCTGTCCCAGTTGAGAGCAGTTTGGAGGTTGTAGCAATAACAGGGTATTTCTCTGTAACTGAGATAAAGTAGTCCAGTTTTGCCTTTCCATATTTATCGCTGCCGGTTATACGCACCACATACTGTTCTTTGACATTTCCGTGCTTATCCTTCAGCACCATATCGGTATTCAGATTGTTCAATGCCACCCGCATACGCTCGGCAGCTGCCTCGGTAGGGCAGAACACAATGGTTTTGGCCATGCGGTCTGTTTCTTTTAGATATTTAGTTATTTCGGCTGCCACATGGTCAATTCGGTCTTGGAGGACAATAGTATAATCAAAATCAGAAAGGGCATATTCTCTGTCTTCTATCTCATTCCCATAATAATCTGTCTGCCCTTTGTAAGGCCTCCAGCCGTCATCTACACTGGTATGCACATTGATCACTTTGAACGGGGCAAGGAATCCATCCTCTATTCCTTGTTTAAGGCTGTATGAATATACCGGCTCTCCAAAATAATCAATATTCGAAATATATTTTGTCTCTTTTGGAGTTGCAGTCATACCAATCTGCGTTGCACTGGAGAAATACTCAAGAATCCGTCTCCATCGGCTTTCTGCCTTGGCTGAGCCCCGATGGCACTCATCAACAATTATAAGGTCGAAGAAATCTGAATCAAAGAACTCTTGATATTTTCCTACCTCCTCGGTTATTTCCTCTTCTGTTTCTTCCTCGTCATCTGATTTTTTTGAATCAAGTTGCTGATACAAGGCAAAATATACCTGATAAGCAGAAATTTTTGATTTATCCTCTTTCTGGAAGTTTATTTTGTGAATGACGTTGGAAAGGGGCTTGAAATCCTGCTGGATTGACTGATCAACCAAGTTGTTCCGATCTGCAAGGTACAGAACCTTTTTCTTGACACCAGCCTTTAGCAGTCTCCAGACAATCTGGAATGCTGTGTAGGTCTTTCCGGTACCTGTAGCCATTGCCAGAAGAACACGGTTCTGGTTTCTTGCTATAGCGGCCAAGGTCCTATTTACCGCATTCCGTTGATAATAACGAGGAGGGAAGGTATCAACGCCAGAATAGAACGGCTCGCTCAGCAGTTTTTCATCATAATAGAGCGGTACATTATAACTGTCTTTATTTTCTGGCAGTGCATATTTATTTCCTACTGCCTCATTAATCACAGAAGTGGCAACCCCTTTCCACCGGGCCATAAGCTCATCTTGCGTCGGGAAATCCGTCATAGCCAGCTCTTTTTCCAAGCCTGTAGTAAAATCATGCTCAAAAAAGCTGTCACCGTTCGAGGTATATACGAATGGGACATTCATCATAACGCCATAATCAATGGCCTGCTGCATTCCATAAGAAGATGTGTGATTGTTATCCTTTGCTTCTACAATCGCAAGAGGAGTGGTTTTATTGTACCAAAGAACATAGTCACAGAATTTCGGCGTTCCGCGTGTAGCAACATTCCCCTGAATATTCACTTTTCCATCAGTAAACTGGTTAACATGGGGTGATGCTTTTGTCTCCATGGTTATTTTTTTAATATCCCACTTCGCCAGAATTGCCGGTGTGATGTATTGCAATTTTATGTCTTCTTCAGACATTTGATACTTTTCAAGAATGTCACTCATAAGCTATCTCTATATTATTATACAAATTATATCATAAATTTTGCATAAAATATAGAAATATTTTTATTACTGTGCTTTCTCCTTGTCGCGGCTCTTGATCACGTTGCGCCGGATCTTGCCGCTTATGGTCTTGGGAAGCTCGTCCACAAACTCCACGATACGTGGATACTTATAAGGAGCTGTGGTGTGCTTCACATAATTCTGTATCTCCTTCACCAGCTCCGGAGTTCCGGGGCGGTACTCTTTTGTAAGCACTATGGTGGCCTTTACTACCTGGCCCCGGATAGGATCCGGCGCGCCGGTGACAGCGCATTCCAGCACTGCGGGATGTCCCTCCAGCACGCTCTCCACCTCGAAGGTGCCTATGCGGTAGCCGGAACACTTGATTACGTCGTCGCAGCGCCCCATGAACCAGTAGTAGCCGTCCTCGTCCCGCCATGCGGTGTCGCCGGTAAAGTAGTAGCCGTCGTGGAACACTTCCCTGGTCTTGTCAGGCTCTCCATAGTACTCACATACTAAACCGGGGAAACGCCCTCCGGTTGCAGGGAATTTCTCCTTGTCCAGCTTGAAGCATATCTGGCCGCTGACTGCGGTGCCCATCTCCTCAAGATCGTCGTTCAGGAGGCAGATGTTGTAGTATGGGGCCGGCTTTCCTGCAGAGCCCGGTTTGATCTTCTGTCCCTCGAAGTTGAAGAGGAATACGGTGGACTCGGTCTGGCCGAAACCTTCGGTGATCTCAAAGCCTGTAAGCTCCTTCCAGCGGTTGAACACCTCGTCGGAGAGAGGCTCGCCTGCAGTGGAGCAGTGCTTTATGGATGAAAGGTCGTACCCGGATATATCCTCGTGGATAAGAAAGCGGTAGATGGTGGGAGGTGCGCAGAATGTGGTTATCCTGTACTTCTGCACCTGCTCCAGCAGGTCCACCGGCTTGAACCGGGAATGGTAGTCGTATACAAAGAGGGCTGTCTCGCAGATCCACTGGCCGTAGAGCCGGCCCCAGCTGGTCTTGGCCCAGCCGGTGTCTGCCACAGTCAGATGCAGACCTCCTTTCTGGACATGCTGCCAGTACTTGGCTGTGACTATGTGGCCCAGCGGGTAGAGGAAGTCGTGTATTGCCAGCTTAGGATGGCTGGTGGTGCCGGATGTGAAGTAGCCCAGCATATAGTCGCTGTTGGTGGAGACATCTTCCCGTTTGAGCACAGGGAAAGGTGCTGCATTGTTGCATCCTGTCACATAGTCAATCCATCCCTCGGGAAGGTCTGCAACCGGCTTGTCCACGCCGTATTCGTTCACCATGACCAGCTTCTTGAGGGTCGGCGACTCTGGCAGACATGCAGTGATATTCTTTATTACACTGGGTGCATTCACCGCAATCACCATCTTTATCTTTGCAAAGTTGTTCCGGTAGACCAGATCCTCCACTGTAAGCATGTGTGTGGCCGGAATGGCGATAGCTCCGATCTTGTGCAGGGCCATCACGCTTACCCAGAACTCGTAGCGCCGCTGGAGGATAAGCATAACCATATCCCCACGCTTTATGCCGCACTCCATGAAGAAAGATGCCGCACGGTCTGAACGTTTTTTCATGTCACCGAAGGAGATGGTGCATTCATCGCCCTCGTCGTTGGTCCATACCATGGCTCTGGCATCGGGAGTTCTTGCAGCTATTGCATCCATGACATCATAGGCAAAGTTGAAGTTCTCGGGTATATCAAGTGTGTAGTTTTCGATAAAATCCTCATACGAGGAAAATTCTGTACGCGGTAAGAAAACCTCTTCCATTGTTGTAAAATCCTTGTATCAAAGTAGTATAAATGTCAAAAAACGGATGCGTCTGTCATCTGCATTCTGCTGTCCGTGGGGCAGTGATGAATCGAAGTAGATGGAGTCCCCTTCGTTCAAGATCACATAGTTGTCCCCCACCATTACACGGACCGAGCCTTCCAGTACATAGTTGAACTCCTGTCCAGGGTGTGTCGTCGGATGAATCACCGGAATCTCTCCAGGGTTTACAGTGACAAGGAACGGGTCTGCAAGCCGGTTGGCAAAGCCATAGGCCAAGGACTCAAAGTGATAGTCTGCAAGCCGGTCTACAACAATTCCCTTATCCTTGCGGGTTACAAAGTAGGAGACTTTGTGGGAATCTTCGCCGGAAAGGAAAGTGTTCAAGTCGATGTTGTATTTCTTTCCCAGGCAGAACATGACGCTGATAGGAATTTCGGTATTGCCTGATTCCAGTTCCCGGTAGCGCTCCACAGTCACACCGCACACCTCTGCCACCTCTTCTTCAGAGAGTTCCATAATGTCGCGCAGTTCCCGTATACGGGCCGCTACAGCTTTGTTCTGTTCACTTACCATAGATTCTCCTTATTTCTTGTTATCCTTTTCCCTTATATTCTTGCGCATGATCTTGCCGCTTATGGTCTTGGGCAGCTCATCCACAAACTCCACGATCCTCGGGTACTTGTAGGGCGCTGTTGTCTTCTTGACAAAGGCCTGGATCTCTTTCACCAGCTCTTCGCTGCCAGGGCGGTATGCCGCTGCAAGCACGATGGTGGCCTTTACGATCTGGCCTCTTATGGGGTCCGGAGCACCGGTCACTGCGCACTCCACTACTGCAGGATGCTGCATAAGGACGCTCTCCACCTCGAAGGTGCCGATCCGGTAGCCGGAGCACTTTATAACGTCGTCGTTCCGTCCCATGAACCAGAAGAAGCCGTCCTCGTCCCGCCATGCGGTGTCGCCGGTAAAGTAGTAGCCGTCCCGGACAACACTGTCGGTCTTAGCTTTATCATACAGATATTCCTTGAAAAGTCCAGGGAATCTTCCGTTCTTGAGTGGGAAGGCAATCTCGCCCACCTCGCCGTCGTCGCATTCCTGGTTCTCGCTGTTCAGCACTACTGCGTTGTAGTATGGCGAAGGCTTTCCGATGGAGCCCGGCTTGATGGAATTTGAGTCGAAGTTCAGGAAGGAGAGGGTGGTCTCGGTCTGGCCGAAGCCCTCGGTTATGCCCAGTCCTGTGATAGCCTTCCACTTATTGAATACGTTTTCAGACAGAGGCTCTCCTGCAGTGGAGCAGTGCACCAGAGAAGAGAGGTCGTAGCCTGAAAGGTCCTCCTGGATAAGGAAGCGGTAGATGGTAGGAGGTGCGCAGAATGTGGTTATGTGGTACTTCTCGATCAGGCCGATAAGGTCGATAGCCTTGAACTTGGCATGATAGTCGTAGACAAAGACTGTGGCCTGGCTTATCCACTGGCCATACATCTTGCCCCACACTGCCTTGCCCCAGCCTGTGTCTGCCACAGTAAGATGGAGACCTCCCTTGCGCACCTTCTGCCAGAAGTAGGCAGTGGTGATATGTCCCAGCGGGTAGAGGTAGTCGTGGGCCACCATCTTAGGATGGCTTGTGGTTCCGGATGTGAAGTAGATAAGGGAGACATCGCTGTTCTCGGTCACTCTAGGTCCGTCAAATGGGGCAGCCTCTGCAACCCCTTTGTCAAAGCTGATCCAGCCCTCACGCTCTGTGTTGACAATAACCAGATTCTTTACAGTAGGAGACTGGGCCATAGCCTCTTCCACATGCTTTGGAATATCGTTCTCATCCACAGCAACAATCATCTTGATCTTGGCCGCATTGTTCCTGAATATGATGTCCTCGGCAGTGAGCATGTGGGTTGCAGGTATGCAGACTGCACCGATCTTGTGCAGGGCCAGCATGGAGAACCACCACTCGTAGCGCCGCTGGAGGATAAGCATGACCATGTCCCCCTTGCCGATTCCAAGGGACTTGAAGAAGGAGGCGGTCTTGTCCACATTCTCCTTCATCTGGGCAAAGGTGAAGTCCCTCCGGTTTCCCCGGTCGTCGATCCAAAGCATGGCCAGGGCATCGGGTGTCTCGGCAGCAAGCACATCCATGACATCGTAGGTGAAGTTGAAGTTCGCAGGAACATTCAGCCTGAAGTTGTTGAAGAAATCATCATAGGATGAAAACTCAGTTTTATTTACAAATTTCTCTATCAATAGCATTAAAAAAACTCCTTAGAAGATTATTGCAAGGAACCTTGCAGGCTTTCCGTGCAAAGCTCTCATTCCATGAGGCCGAGTAGAATCAAAATAAATTGAATCCCCCGGCCCTAGAATGACTTCCTTCTTGTCAATAATCAGTCTAAGGTCGCCTTCGAGAATATAGTTGAACTCCTGCCCCGGATGGGAATTGAAATGAATTTCGCTTCCGTCATCTGCCGGGGCCACCACCATGAAGGGGTCTGCCTTCCGGTTTGCAAAGCCATAGGCCAGTGACTGGTACTTGTAGTCCCGCCGCCTCTCTATGGAGAGTCCCTGATCTTTCTTTGTCACAAAGTAGTTGTGCCTGTGCGGCTCTTCGCCGGAGATAAGTGTGGTGAGCTCAAAGCCATACTTTTTTGCCATGCTCTGCAGAACCCCTACAGGGATATCTACAGTTCCGGTCTCAAGCCTCTGATAAGCCTCCGGTGTCATGTGGCATACTTCGGCTGCCTCCTCTACAGATACATCCATTATTTCACGCAGTCCCTTAAGACGGTCTGCCACCTGCTTCATCTCTTCGCTTAATGCGCTCATGGTTCAATCCCCCTTTCCTTCAAGAGTTCTGCTCCAAGCTGTGTAAGCTTGAACTTCTGTATCTTTCCGCTGCCTGTCATCGGGAATTCGTCATCCAGGAAGAATACATATTTAGGCACCTTGTACCTGGATATCTTTCCGATGCAGTAGTTGCGTACATCCTCTTCGGTAAGCACCTTGCCGGGGTACAGGATGACGAAGGCACCCACAACCTCGCCATACTTCTTGCTTGCAATTCCAGCCACCTGCACATCCTTGATCTCGGGCATGGTGCGGAGGAACTCCTCTATCTCCATAGGGTAGATGTTCTCGCCGCCCCGGATGATCATATCCTTGATTCGGCCGGTGACCTTGAAGTAGCCGTCCTTGGTCTTCAGGCCCAGGTCTCCGGAGTGGAGATAGCCGTTCTTGTCGATGATCTTGGCTGTCTCTTCCGGCATCTTGTAGTAGCCCTTCATGATGTTGTAGCCCTTGCAGCAGAGCTCACCCACAACCTCAGGCGGACACTCCTCCAGTGTGTCGGGGTCAAGCACTTTCACATCGATGAAAGGAAGTTCCTTCCCTACTGTGGTCACACGCTTTTCCAGCGGATCCTCGGTGGTGCTCTGTGTCATTCCGGGAGAGGACTCGGTAAGGCCGTAGACGCTGGTTATATCCTTCATGTTCATCTCGTTCACAACCCGCTTCATAAGCTCCACAGGGCACTGTGAGCCGGCCATGATTCCGGTGCGGAGGCTGGACATATCGTACTTCTTGAAGTCCGGGTGGTTCAGCTCGGCTATGAACATAGTGGGCACTCCGTAGATGGAGGTACACTTCTCGTGGTCTATTGCTATAAGGGCCTGCTTTGCATCGAAATGCTCAAGCATTACATGGGTTGCTCCATGTGAGTAGATGGCCATTACGCCCAGTACGATTCCGAAGCAGTGGTAGAGGGGCACCGGCAGGCATACACGGTCCTTGGAGGTGTATTTCATGCTCTCGCCGATGTAGTAGCCGTTGTTAAGGATGTTGTAGTGGGAAAGCATTACTCCCTTGGGGAAGCCGGTTGTTCCCGATGTGTACTGCATGTTGGCCACATCATCCTTCTGTACAGCTTTCTCTGCCTCGAATAGCTCCTCGTCCGACACATGCTGACCTAAGAGCATTATCTCCTGGGTGGAGAACATGCCACGGTGCTTCTCCTGTCCGATGTAGATCACGTTCTTGAGGAAGGGGAAGTTCTTGGATTTAAGATGTCCCCGCTCGTAGTAGTCCATCTCGGGCACCAGAGTCTTGGTCATTGCCACGTAGTCGTTGTCCCGGTAGCCGTTGGAAAGACACAGGGTTGTGATGTCCGACTGCTTCATAAGGTATTCAAGCTCGTGGAGCTTGTACATGGTGTTAACTGTTACAAAGACTGCACCGATACGGGCGCAGGAGAAGAGGAAGGTAAGCCAGTCGGGCACATTAGTTGCCCACATGCCTATATGGTCGCCCCTCTTTATTCCGATGGCTAAAAGCCCCTTGGCCAGCAGGTCCACACGGTGGTCGAACTGGGCATAGGTAAGCCGCAGGTCCCGGTCGGGGTAGACCAGGAATTCGTGCTCCGGGTCTTTCTTAGTCTGGTATCTGAGCATTTCGCCCAAAGTCATATCAAACATGGTCTCTCCTTAGAACGGTGTGTAGACAACAGCCAGGATTTTGGCAGGCTCAGTACCTACAGAGTGGAGGTGATGGGCAACTATGGAGTCGTAGTAGATGCTGTCCCCTTCGGAAAGCTCATACTTCTCCCTGCCGTAGATAACCTCAATCTGTCCTTTCATTACATAGATGAACTCTTCACCCTCGTGGGTTGAAAGGTGGACATCCTTGTGGGAATCGGGGAACACGTCGATCATGAACGGATCCATGTGGCGCCCTGCCTTGTTGTGGGCCAGTGAATAGAAGTCCAGGTCCGATGCCTTTGCATTGCTCCGGTCCGAGAACCGGGTAACCTCGGTCTTCTCGTTCTTCCGGGTCAGGGCCGGGCCTATGTTCTCCTCATCATCCAGGAAAGTTCCCAAACGGACACCTAGGACTCTGGCAATCTTGATCAGCGGTGTAAGTCCCGGAATAAGGTTTCCGTTCTCGATGTCTGTAATTGTCTGCACTGCCAGATTTGCTCTTTCGGACACATCTTCCACTGTAAGGTCACGGCTTTCTCTTATGAATGCCACCTTGTGTCCAATCTTGTTTTTCTCGTCCATTTGGTTTCTCCTTTACCTGATATACTAAAAAAGCCGGGATGTAAGACCCCGGCTTCTGCTTTCGCTTTATTCCAAAGTATTACACAACTTCTACGCGTTCAGCGGTAGGTCGTATCCTGCCTTAATGACCTTAAGGTTGACCTCGTTGAACTTCTTGTTCCGGGCAGAAATAGCCTGGTCCAAGGCAAATTCAAAGGAGTCCACGCTGCACAGCCATGGCACAATCTTGACCAGAGCGCCCAGTGCAACCATGTTGCCTGCCCGCTCGCTGCCGTTCTCTGCTGCAATCCGGTTGCAGTCAATGCCGTATACTTTAATATCGGTGCGTTTCGGCTTATTCTCAATTAAAGATGTATTATATATAAGTATACCGCCCTCTTTCATCCGCGGCTCGAACTTGTCCAGGGAGGGCTTGTTGAGGACAATGCAGATGTCCGGATGCTCTACAACAGGAGATGCAATCTCTTCGTCTGCCACCACCACGCTGCAGTTTGCTGTACCGCCCCTCATCTCGGCACCGTAGGATGGGATGTGGGATACGCACTTATCCTCTTTCATGGCTGCAATGCACAGGATTTTTCCGGCGAGGATGACGCCCTGTCCGCCGAATCCGGCAAAAATAAGCTCTTTTGTCATTTCTTCTCACCTCCGTCTCTGAAGCACTTGACCGGATAGTACGGCTCCATTACGTCCCGTACCCATTCAGCTGCCTTCACCGGATCCACGCCCCAGTTTGTAGGACACATGGAAAGGATTTCTACGAAAGAGTAGCCCTTTCCGTCAATCTGGTTCTGTATAGCCTTCTTGATGGCTTTCTTGGTCTGGTTGATGTGCTTTACATCATATACAGCGCAGCGCTCGATGTAGTATGGAGCCTCAAGGGTGTTGAGGAGCTCGCATGCTCTGATAGGCCAGCCCACATCCTGTGGATTTCTTCCATAAGGAGTGGTCTTGGTGACCTGTCCTTCCATTGTGGTAGGAGCCATCTGGCCGCCTGTCATGCCGTAGATAGCGTTGTTGATGAAGATTACGGTGATGTGCTCGCCTCTGTTTGCCGCATGTACAGTCTCGGCTGTTCCGATAGCCAGAAGGTCGCCGTCGCCCTGGTAGCAGATGACTACTTTATCCTTCTGAACTCTCTTGAGTCCGGTGGATACAGCAGGTGCTCTTCCGTGGGCAGCCTCAAGGCCGTCGGCCTTAAGGTAGTTGTATGCAAGAACCGAGCAACCTACAGGAGCGATAACAAGAGTCTTCTCCTGGATTCCCAGCTCGTCCATGATCTGTGCAATCAGTTTATGTACAATTCCATGACCGCAGCCCGCACAGTAGTGGGTGGTCACATTCTTCATGGATTTTGGAAATGAATAAATTTTTTCTTCAGACATAGCTCTTAACCCTCTGAACAATCTTTTCAACCTCAGGCAGCATTCCGCCAGGACGACCCAGGAAGTCTACATCGCAGTACTTTCCGGCGTTGATCTGAACATCCTGGACCATCTGTCCCATGCTCATCTCTACAGTGAGGATATGCTTAACCTTCTTTGCAGCCTCTGCAATCTCCTTCTTCGGGAACGGCCACAGTGTGACAGGACGGAACAGGCCAACCTTGATTCCTTCTGCTCTCAGCATTCTTATTGCCTTCTTGCAGATTCTTGATGCTGTGCCGTAGGCAACGATCATGTAGTCGGCATCTTCCATATTCTGGGTGTCGTAGATAACCTCGTTCTCCTCGATCTTCTTGTAGTTCTCGTAGAGGTCATATACATGCTGCTCCAGATAGTTGTCCGGATTCAGGCGCAGCGATGCGATGATATGTGTATCCCGGTCTTTTGCGCCGGTGAGTGCCCAGTCCTTCGGAGGAAGCTTATCGACAGCCTTCGGAAGAACCAATGGCTCTGACATCTGTCCCAGGTATCCGTCGCCCAGGATCATGCACACAATTCTATATTTGTCGGCCAGCTCGAAAGCCTTTACAGTGTAGTCAGCCAGCTCCTGCACATTGCCCGGTGCAATGACCAGTACATGGTAGTCGCCGTTTCCACCGCCGCGGGTTGCCTGGAAGTAGTCTCCCTGGGCTCCTGCGATGTTTCCGAGGCCTGGGCCTCCTCTCATCATGTTTACGATCACAGCCGGAAGCTGTGCACCCGACATATAGGAAATTCCTTCCTGCTTAAGGGAGATTCCAGGGGATGATGAAGATGTCATTACCCGTGCTCCGCCGGCAGATGCACCCATAACCATGCTTACTGCAGCCAGCTCGCTCTCGGCCTGGAGGAAAGTTCCTCCGATCTGTGGCAGACGCTTGGCCATATAGGCAGGTATCTCATTCTGAGGGGTAATAGGATATGCGAAGTAGAAGCGGCATCCGGCCAGGATTGCGGCCTCTCCTATTGCCTCGTTACCTTTCATTAAAATCTTTTCACTCATATCTGAACACTCTTTTAATATTTAATAATCTCGATAGCGATATCAGGACACATAGTGGCACAGAATGTACAAGCTATACACTGTGATTCGTCTTTGCATACCGGATAATGAACACCCTGCTTGTTTGTCTCTTTGGACATTTCCAGGATCTTCTTGGGGCATGCACCTATACACAATCCGCAGCCTTTGCAGCGCTGAATGGATATTACAGGTTTTCCAGTCAAAATTTTGCCTCCTCAAAAACTGTTCTTCTGATATTATCCTTAAATAAAATTTTATACAATAACATTTGATTTGTTATATTATGTTATAATTAAAGTATGAAAACTGTAATTGACCATCCGATCGAAGAAAAATATCTGGCAGATGATATGAAAGATAAGCTGGGAGAGATAGCCTGCTCCAAGCCTGAATACTATGTTAATGGTGATCTGAAGCTGCTGCAGGAGAGCGATCTTAGGCTTCCGGCAAGAGTTGTTCAAAATGTGAACAAAGGAAGCTTCGGCCATGTGGCAGTGGTGATGGGGGAGAAGCCGGGTGCCGGTATAATCGCTGCCTCCGCCGCATTTGCCTTCGGGGCAGGGCTGGTGACAGTAGTGTGCCCGGCACGGCCGGTGTGCTGCTCTTATGAGCTTATGGACAGCCCTGCCCCGCCCGCCGCGACAAACGCCCTCGCCCTTGGGATGGGGCTTGGTGTGCCGCCATCGGGTGTGCCAGCCCCGGGGTCACCAGCAGCCGAGGTTTTAGCTTGGCTGGAGGAGCACCCCGATGTACCCTGCGTCTTCGACGCTGACATTTTGAAATATAAAGGAATAAAAGGCCTGATCCAAGGGCGGAAAAAGGTGGTGCTTACGCCCCATCCCAAGGAGTTTGCCACCCTGCTGTCACGCTGCGGCCTGGGGGAGTACGATGTCCCTTATATTGCCGAACACCGCTTTGAGCTGGTGCGCCAGTTCTGCGCTGCTTTTCCCCAGGCGGTGCTGCTCCTCAAGGGGGCAAACTCACTCATCGCCCAGGGCGTGAAGGTGTGTGTCAACACCTTGGGCAGTCCCTGCCTGGCCAAGGGGGGCAGCGGCGACGTCCTTGCCGGCCTTGTGGCTGCGCTTCTTGCGCAGGGGTATGCTACCTGCGACGCCGCCGTCAGCGGCTCCTTGGCCCACGCCCTGGCCTCGAGGCGGGTAAAATGCAGCTACGGCATGACCCCCTTTGAGCTGATTGAGAAAATTAAGGAACTTGAGTACGCGTCACGCTGAACCTGCTAGCCTGCGGTGACCTTCGGTTCAGCACAGTGAGTTGTCACACCCTGATGGGTTCTTTGCACTTCGGGCAGCGGTAGCGTCCTGGAGCAGGAGCCTTCACCTTGCGCCCGCAGTTGGGGCATTCAAAAACTTTGGGGAATTCGGAGGCGGCAGGTTTTGCAGGTGGAATATTGATATCCAGAGTCTGGCTAAAGAGTTCTAGATAGCCCAGATCCCCAAGGAGTTCTTTCGGCTGTCCCTGAATCTTCAGCAGCGCCAGATTGCTACCCTCCACCTTCAGGAGTGAATCGAGGCAGATGAAAACACCGGCCCCCATATTATCTATGGAAGTCAGTTTCTCACAGTCCAGCATTATGTGGTCGTAGCCTGTGGTCACAAGGCTTTTGAGTTTTTCAAGCACAGCCTCACCGTTGAAGGTATTGATCTCCCCGGTCAGAGAAACCAGGAGGTATTTGTCCTCTTCGCCTTTGCTGTGAATCTCTATCTGGATTCCAGAAATTTCTTCTGCCATATTTATAGCATATTTGCTAAAATCGGTTTTGTCAAATATAATAGAAGCATGAGGGACTTTCTTCCAATCAGCCGGGACGACATGAGAAAACGGGGCTGGGACAGTGTGGATTTCATCATTATCACAGGGGATGCCTATGTGGATCACCCTTCCTTCTGCACCGCAATTGTCTCTCGCATTCTTGAGGCCGAGGGCTGGAAGGTGGGCATAATTCCGCAGCCCGACTGGAAGAATCCTGATTCTGTCAAAGTGCTGGGAAAACCCAACATCGCATTCCTGATCAACGCCGGGAACATGGACTCCATGGTAGCCAATTTCTCATCCAAAACCAAGCGCCGCAGTCGTGACCAGTTCACCCCCGGGGGAGTGGCGGGAAAGAGGCCTGATAGGGCAATCATAGTCTATACATCACTGGCAAAAGCAGCATACAAGGGAATTCCCGTGGTCATCGGAGGCATCGAGGCATCACTCCGCCGCATGGCTCACTACGACTACTGGAGCGACACCCTCCGCCGCTCAATTCTGCTGGACTCCAAGGCCGATCTTCTGATCTATGGCATGGGGGAACGCCCTCTGTGGGACATCTCTGCTGCCCTTAAAAGCGCTGTAGAAATAAAAGAAATGAAAAATATCAAGGGAACTGTGGTCAAAAGCTCACAACTGCCGGAGGGAGAGTTCATCACCCTGCCATCCTACGAAGAGATGCAGGCCGACAAGAAGAAGTTTGCCGAAAGCTTTGCAATCCAATATAAGAATACAGACCCGTTCTCCGGCCGCATGATGGTGGAGAAGACAGGAACCCAGTATGTGATACAGAATCCGCCGGCCAAAATTCTTACTATGGAAGAGATGGACAAGGTCTACGCCCTGCCGTACATGGGAGCCTACCATCCGATCTACGAGGCACAGGGCGGTGTGCCGGCCATCAAAGAGGTGGAGTTCAGCCTCATCAGCGCCCGGGGCTGCTTCGGAAGCTGCAACTTCTGCGCCCTCACCTTCCATCAGGGGCGTATCATCCAGGCGCGGAGCCATCAGTCCATCATAGACGAGGCCGTACGGCTGACCAAGAAGCCGGGTTTCAAGGGCTACATAAATGATGTAGGCGGCCCCACCGCCAACTTCCGCCAGCCTGCCTGCAAAAAACAGCTGATCTCCGGGGCCTGCCCTGACAGGCGGTGCCTGTTCCCTAAACCATGCCCGAATCTGGAGGTCTCCCACGCCGACTACCTTGCGCTTCTGCGCAAACTCAGGGCGCTGCCGGGAGTTAAAAAAGTGTTTATCAAATCGGGCATCAGGTTCGACTACCTTGTGGCAGACTCGAATCCCACCTTCTTTCAGGAGCTGTGCCAGCACCACATAAGCGGCCAGCTCAAGATTGCGCCGGAGCACATCTGTGCCCGCGTGCTGGATCTGATGGGGAAACCGCGACCCGAGGTCTACAAGAAGTTCGAAACCATGTTCAAAGAGGAGAACCAGAAAATCGGCAAGAAGCAGTACTTGATACCATACCTCATCTCCTCGCACCCGGGCAGCGACCTGAAGGCCGCTATTGAGCTGGCCGAGTTCCTCCATCAGGAGGGCTTTATCCCCGACCAGGTGCAGGACTTCTATCCAACACCAGGCACAGTCTCCACCTGCATGTACTATACGGGATACAACCCGCTGACCATGGAGAAGGTCTACGTTCCAAAGACCGAGGAAGAGAAGGGTCTGCAGCGGGCACTGCTCCATTTCCACAAGCCTGAGAACCGGGAGAAAGTGCGCAAAGCCCTCCTGATGGCGGGCCGCAAAGACCTTATTGGCAACAGTCCCAAGGCTCTGATACGGTGAGGCTGATCATGTACCGATATACCTACCACACACCTGACGGCTTCGACGATATGATGATGAGCTCAGATGGCAACGTGCTCACAGGCCTCTGGTTCCAGAATTCACCCGACCAGAAAAAACATAATGAACTCTACACAGAGGAAGAACTGCCCATCTTCAGAGAGACCTGCCGCTGGCTTGATATCTACTTCTCGGGCAGACAGCCCGATTTTACCCCCATTTACTGGCTTTACGACCTCACTCCTTTCCGAAAGGAAGTCTCGGAAATCATGCTCACAATCCCATTCGGCAAGACCATGACCTATGGGGACATCGCCAAACAGATTGCACCAAAGCATGGCATTCTCAAGATGTCAGCCCAGGCTGTGGGCGGAGCAGTAGGCTGGAACCCGATATGCATCATCATTCCCTGTCACCGTGTGATAGGGGCACGAGACAAACTCACCGGCTACGGCGGCGGCCTCAACAACAAGATTGCACTCCTGACATTAGAAGGGCATGATTCTTTTAAGATTTGAATAATTCTAGAAGTGGAACTCTATTCCGCTCTGTTTCATGATAGCATTTGCAGTATGCCTAGACTTGATTTTTGAATCAACGGTAAAGTTGCGATTTGTTATAGGGCTGAAATAAATATCGTGGTCGCCTTTGCCACGCCGTACAAAGCGACACCCATTCTTTAAAAGTATTTCACGGACTTTTTTCTCGTACTCAGCCATTATGCAAGCACCTTCTCGTGACGCTCCACATTAAAGCAATACCCCTTTACTTCAGGAGTCTTATTAAGCTGAATAAGCTCAGGAGCAGCAAAGCGGACACGTTCAATCAATGCATCAAGGGAGCCACCTTCAAGCACCAGACCAGGAATATCATCACTCTGAGCAATCCATACATTTGCCTCATCATCCCAAGTAAAATTTACTTTGTATTCCATTAAACTGCCTCCTAAATAATAATATAACACACTTTTGCTTTTTTTGCCAACTTTTCATAATCGCTCTATTATGCACCTTAGCTATTTGTGATATATTTATGAAGAAATGACAGTTCAGGAAACACTCGACATTTTATACCAGCTGTGCAAAGAGGATGCGGTGCTGCGGCGCAAACTGCTGGCCACCAGAAAGAGCAGGAACCCGGCGGCAGAGTTCTGCAGGATAAGTACCGAATACGGCTACCCAATCTCGGCCATGGACCTGGTTATGGCTGGGGAAGAAGCTTATGCCGAGATGGCCCGCAGCACCAACGGAGGTGGCGAGAACCACCCCCGCATCCAGAACGCCGACGACCTGTACGAGCTCTTCCTCGGCTCAATAGAATAGAGTAAAGTTTTTATCTGTCACTTTCAGGTGAACTTTCTCTCCCATAAGGAGCGGATAATTCACATTGCTATGTCCTGCCGGGAAACCGAAGGCCACCGGGATATCAAGGTCATCCAGAAACTGCCGGCATATCATATCAGTCACAGAAGTGTACTTGCCACCCCGGCTTGAGCCGGTATAATCCCCCAGATCAGCAGGTATACCGGTCCATTCTCCGAACACAATCCCAGCCGCTCTATCAAGTACTCCCAAATGCTTTAGAACTGTAAGATATCTGTGGATATGCTGGACATCTTCTTCCACATCCTCAAGGAAAAGAATGTATTTATGGTCCAACTTTGTGCTGTCGTATGCAGTTCCGAGCACCGATAGGAAGGTGGACAGGTTCCCGCCTATCAGGATTCCCTCAGCCTCCCCGGTTTTACCCTTGAATTTCCCTTCGCATGTGTATGAAGGAATCTTCCCCTGAATTATGTTCTTCTCTGCCTCAACGCACTCTGGAGCAAGATCATCAAAGGTAGCACTCATGCAGGCCTGTACCGACAGAAGGCCGGCCCTTGTCCATCCTGCGTGAAATACGGAGATGTCACTGTATCCGATGATAGGTTTACGGGCTGATGCAATCAATTCCAAAGGTATCTGGTCCATCACCTCAGAGGCGCCATACCCGCCGCGCACACAGAAAATACCCTTTATCTCGGGATCCGAAAGAGCCCACTTAAGATCTGCAATACAATCGGCAAGAGAGCGCACTGCACCATATACATGCTTTCCCATCACAGGAACATATCCCCATCCCTTAAGCCCTTTTACAGTTGCATCCGCCTGCTTCTTGCTGGGGAAAGCCGATGGGGAGATCACCGCTATCTTGTCCCCCGCCTTCAGGAACATATCTCCATGCTCACCCTTATAAGGCGAATAACGCACATGGCATCTTGTGTCCGCCCCTTCAGCTATAAGCGTCTGCTCGGCGCAGGGAGCCATTGAAAGGCCACACACAAACATAAGGCACAGTGCAATCAGGTTCTTGCTCATATCTACAACTCTCCTGATATTACCTTACTATATGAAAGCACCTTGGAACAAGAGGATAAACTTTTTCAAACTTTTTTCTCAAAAATTGAAGCAAAATTGATTTTTTTTGCGTAATAGAAGTAGGAGCTTTGAAAAGAGAATTAAAAAGTCGTTGACTTGTTGTGTAATTTTGTGTAAATTTAGGGAGGCTGCTTATGATTGCTCATAGGAAAGCGATTAAGCTTCTGGAGAAGGCTGGATATTTTTTAAAACGCCATGGCGGCAACCACGATATCTACTTCAATGCAGAACTACGGCGTGCAATACCACTTAAACGACATGGCTTTGACAAGAATGATCTGCGTTATATTGAGAAAGAAATAGAATTAGGAGAAAGAAGATGAAATATACATACACCGCAGTTTTTACAAAGAAAGGCAATAAAATATACGCAAGAATTCCAGATCTTGATGGCTGTATTACTACCGGTAAAGATCTTATAGATGCAATGGATCAGATGGCGGATGCAATGGCAGCCTGGCTCTGCACTGCCGAAGATGAAAATCTATCGATTCCAACTCCTACAGTCCAAGCAATGATAAAACATAATAAGGATGATATGCTTTCGCTAATTAAAGCCGATACCCTAGCATACCGAGCAGCAACAGATACCCGGGCAGTGCGTAAAAATGTATCGCTCCCCCGATGGCTATCAATCTTGGCAGACCGCAAGCATATTAATTGCTCCCAAGTGCTGCAGGAAGCCCTGCTGGCAAAGCTCTGACACCAACAGGCTTTTTGAGCCTGCAGAGTAAGTTGCTCAATACCTGCTAAATGACTTTACCTGTCGCTCAAGTTTAGGGTAGTTATGCAAATATGTTTTGTAGCCGCTCTTGGAAATCGGATTCAGCCCTTTATGACTAATCCTATAAGCCATTACAATTAAGCCCTCTTCATTTTTAATATCAGAATATGCCTGACAAAAACCATAACCCCAGAGAAGTCCAATAATGAGAAGAACTGCACAGGCTATTATGACAAATACCTTTTTTGAAAAAGCAACATCATCCAAACCAGAGTCATCACTTTGTTCTGCTTTTACCTCTGTTTTCTGTTCTACAATCTGAGTCTTCCATTGATGCTTTAGAGAAATCTTCTCCTCCTTGTTTAAAGAATCCCACTTTTCCTCTGAACAATGAGTTTCAACCAATTCTGTTTTACATGTGGGACAAATCGAAGCCTGCCCCTCTGCACCAACAAAAACACCATCACATTTCTTGCAATAAAGAATTATCGATTCCATAAATTATCTCCTAATTATTGTACAAATCATTAATCATATCCCCATAAATCATGGTGGAGTTTGTATCCACATTAAGCATCAATCTATAGAATATATCGGGGGTAAGCCTTTCCTTATCGGACCAAAGCTTTTCGTCATTCCAAAATCTCATAAGCTTAGGACAATATTTGACGGTCACTTCAGCCTGTTTCTTTGTCAGTCCGGTAAGAAGAATTGCTTTCTGAACAGAAACATCTGAATAATCCTGACCATTCTGCGCCAGATCAAACTTGGCAGTCAGAGCCCGCCCCAACATATTCTGGCACTTCCCTATATCATAAGGGGGATAAACACCATTTGGGTTGTATCCTTGCGCAAAGATACCGACTGAAACAAACAAAAATAATAGAACTAAAACAAATGAAAAACCTTTCCTCATATTACCTTCTCCTTATCACCTTTTCGAAATTAACGCCTTGGGATAATGTGCCTTCAGATATGAATCCTGCCAAACATACTTAGCCTGTCCCAGACACCAAGCTTTGGATACCAGCCAGACTGCCGAATCCTGTAAAGTGGCGAACAGTTCTTTAGCGACATCGCAAGAAAGCCCGAACTTCACAGCACATTCCATGAACTCATCCATCAGTATCTTTAATTCATCATATTTTCTGCGGGCCGCATTGCGAAGGAACAGAACCGATTTCTCCATGTTCCACCCTGTAACCAGTTGAACAATCTGAATAAATTGCTCCTTGAACAGGAGTTTTCCATAGGTCTCCCCAAGAATTTCATCAGATCCATCAAACAGCGGTTCATAGCCTTTTTTCTGCCTGTTAATAATGTCTACAAAAAGCTCCAAAGCAAGGTCATCGTCGTAAATATTAAGAATAGCCTCCACCACAACTAAATTAGCAAAGGAATTCAGCTTGAAATCTCTAAGCCGTCTTTTCACCTTGTCGGTGAACCAATAACCCCTATAAATCTTTGCCCTATTCTTTTTGACATAGCTAAGAGTTTTCCGGTCTGTGAATGATATTGTGTGGAAAGTCCTATGAGCAACTGAAGAGTATTTTCCCCAGCAATCTTCTGTCAGGATATTAAAGCAGGGGACATCTGCATATCCGTCATTCCAACCGGCCAGTCCTCTTGGGCTCTCATAAACCGGAATATAGTTACAGATAGGCTTCTTTGCAATTATTAAATTACGGCCAAGGCGATATTCGGAAACTTTCTCTTCCCTTTCCCATTCCTCTTTATCTATGTTATAGGCCACACAATCAGCACCATAAACATTCCGTAAATGCTGGATAATATTTTTTGACACAAAGAGATTTATTTTTGGATAAATATCTCTGCTGGGATCTATAAAGAACTCAAAATAAAGGTTGTGCTTAAGGGGATCAACATCAGTGATTCTGAGCACATAGCATATCATGGAAGCATTGGAGTCATCGCAAGATGTGGAATACAGGATTCCCCTTTTACGGCACATGGCTGTCATCTCCCAAATTAAAAGGAAATATTTCTCCAGATGATTTGAGATTATTGCATTAAGTTCCTGCTGAATCCGCAGCTGTACCTCTGGAGTCGGGTCACCATACCTGTATCTGATTCCCTTATCCACAAGAGAGGTGAGATACTCAGCCGCACTGCCAATGCCGGCCGGGAAGGGAACATCAGGAAGATTATCAATCTGCCGCTTAAAAAAGTTCTCTTTTGTAAAATAGCCTTCAGGGAAAATATATGGAATCTGCTTGCTGTCTTTATTGGCGGCTTCCAGGGTTGTAAAGACAAAATGGGAAGTCTCCTCCTCGGTAAATGAGCGTTCTGCATCAGCAGAATGACGGCATAGGATCCTATACCCTTCTTCATCCTTGCAAAGGAGCACCACTTCGCGCCCGCCTATGATAACCTTCTGCCCGATGACAGGCTTGATATTTTCCTCAAGGCATTTGGCATAGAACTTCATTGCATAGTCCAGTTCGTCATACGCAAAAACGATGGTTTCCATCCCCTCTTTTTTTTCTTTTCTCACTAGGTCATTTACATCTAATAACAACTGCGGATTCTCCTATAAAAAAATTCCGCCCATTTAGGCAAGCGACAAGATAGCAAACCAGCTAAAAATTGTAAAGATTCTATAACTTTAACCGAAAGTTTTTTACTAATTCATTTAATTACAAGATTTTATACAATTTCTCAAAAACGGCATTTTTTTCGATTTTTGCAAATCAGAAAATCAAATGCTTTATTTATCGTATCAAACAAGGGTAAATAGTTGATGGAACGCTAATGAAATGTGGAATATTATATTAATTAAGCAAATAAAAACCCAAATGGTCAGATTGTTGGTATTTCCAAGTATTTCTTAGAAAACTCTGTATAATGATCTCGTAATTTTTTGTTTTCAGAATTTTTCATTTTTTCTACAAAATCATTAACATAGAGAATCTTAATATTATCTTTGAAATTATCTTTACATTTATTTTTAGCGTCTTCGACTTTTTTTGCTAAATCATCCCTAAACTTAGGAAATACAAAGAAGACCTGATAACCGTCCAAAGCAAAAATAATATTTCTCCACAATTGATATTCATCAAAGAAATCTTCTTTTTCTATTTTTTCTTTTAATAATTCTTTTAGTTTTTCTTTGTAGTTTGAATAATCTGAATTCTGAGAAGCAGCGCCAAAATCACTTTCTGTATATTTTACTTCAAAACAACATTTAACCTTGCCAGATTGCAAGAAAAAATCGAACTGAGTTCTATCTGGATTTTTTTTCTCAAAATCTGATTCATCAATAGTTGAAATTTGCGAATCTGATAATAACTTATCGAATATATTTTCATCAATTATAGGCTTAAAAAAATTAAATGCAAATGCCTGGGAAGAATTCAGATTTTTAAAGCCTATATGAATAACATTATTACCTTTATTTTTTTTCTCATCGTAAAGATTTTCAATTGAGGCCTTATAAGCAGAATCTAAAATATTTTTCTTTTCTTCATCATCTGGCAGGATATGGGGATAAAAAATTATATCCCCATCCTTATTTCTCCAATATCCTTCAGTTTCTGTTATTTTCTCTTTCTTATATTTGCTTAAATGTTCTAGAATCTTTCTTTTTTTATCTTCCCAAGATTTTATATCTTTTACCCAAGCTTCTTTAAATTCCTTATCATTTATTTCCTTTTCTGAAACTTCTATTTCCATTCCACGGGAATAATTTTCATTATTATCCAACTTAACAGAGGCATAATTGTTATTATACTTTGTTAAGTATCTTGTACTCTTTCTTCCTCTTTTTATAGTTGACAACAATGTTATTTTAACTTTTTTATCCATAACTCTTTTCCCCTTGCCCCTTTATTGTAGACAATCCAGTACCTGTGTCATATGTAAATAATATCATATTTCATCTGCTGTCGCAAATAATGCTACAGATGAAAATATTTCAAACTTTTTTCTCAAAAATTGAAGCAAAATTGATTTTTTTTGCGTCTATACAGGTAGGAGATTTACTATGAGTGCTTTTATTTTAAGTGAAAAGGATAAAGAGATTGAAGTTATGCTGCACCGAGTTATAGAATGGGCATCCAATACCTTAGATATAAAATGGGCAGAAGGGAAGAGTCTTCTTGAATGCGAAGAAAGATTTGGTAATATTCTTGAAGCTATTGCGTTTCTGCCCTTGTGCTATCTTCCTTTCTTTGATGGTACTGCAGTTGATAACCGCATTTATAGCAGCAAGGGTTATTTTATTGATCACATTGCAAATCATGGCCACAAAGATGTTGGTGTTGCCGAGTATGCAGATTTGCAGAAAGTTTTTTCTTATCCAGATGAAGTGATTAAGGATACGAGAAAGAAACCGAACGGTAAAAACAGAGATTCTCTTTTATTTGTAAAAAGGTTCGAAAAGAATAGACTAGCAGCAATAGAATTGTCTGATATTGATGGTCAGATTATTCTGCATAAATCCCTGTATAAAACAAAAGACCGGGTATATCCCGGTCTTCCGCGTATAAAAATTATCTGAGGGCGGCCGTTCCTCAATCAGTCATGCTGATTAATCAGCACCCGGCGGTAGCCTTTCCGCTCGTGATATTTAATTATAATCAGATTCTGCTGAACCTGTCAACAAAAAGCAAGCTTACTCGGTAGGCCGCTTCTTGAAGCTTTTGCTCTCCAGTATTGCCTGCCCTTCGCCCACCTGCTGCTCCATAAGAGCCCGCACCTTGAGCGGCAGTCCGAACAGAGTGATGAAGCCCTGGGCATCCTTATGGTTATAAAGCTCGCCAGTTGTAAAGGAAGCGATGCTCTCGTTGTACAAGCTGTACTTTGACCATGAGCCGGCGCCGCGGATAGAGCCCTTATACAGCTTAAGCTTTACCCATCCGGTGCAGGTCTTCTGTGTCATGTCGATAAATGCCTTGCATGCATCCATCAGCGGGGTGAACCACTTGCCATCGTAGATAAGTTCGCTCATCCGCAGCGATATCTGCTGCTTGAAATGATAGGTGTCCCGGTCCAGGCACAGGTGATCCATCATCTCGTGTGCTGCATAGAGAATAGATCCACCAGGAGTCTCGTACACACCGCGGCTCTTCATGCCGACACAGCGGTTCTCGCAGATATCCACAAGGCCAACGCCGTTCCTTCCTCCGATTTTGTTAAGTTCCAGCATGATCTCGAGTCCATTCATTTTCTTGTCGTTCACGCTTACCGGAATACCTTTCTCGAACTCAATCTTCACATACTCGCCAGCCTCAGGAGCCTCCTCGGGGCATACTGTGTTCTGCAGCATATGCTTGTAGTTAGGCTCATTCTGGGTCTTCTCAAGCTCAAGTCCCTCGTGGGAAAGGTGCCAGATATTCTCGTCGCGGCTGTAGGACTGGTCCTTCTTCATCGGAACCTCAAGACCCCTGTCCTCCAGGAACTTGATCTCGGCGTCGCGGCTGTCCATGTTCCACTTGTCATCGCGCCATGCGGCAATAACCTTGAGGTCCGGCGCAAATGCCTTGATTGCCAGCTCGAACCGAATCTGGTCGTTTCCTTTTCCGGTAGCTCCGTGACAGATAGCAACTGCGCCCTCCTGCCGTGCATACTCGACCAGAATCTTTCCGATCAAAGGCCGTGCAGTGGAGGTACCCAGAAGGTACTGATCCTCGTATTTACAGTTGGCCTTGAGTGCCGGCCAAACATACTCTTCAATGTATTCCTGACGTGCATCGACAACGTAGCATGCAGAAGCTCCTGTCTTGAGGGCCCGTGCCTTGATTGCAGCCCAGTCGTCCCCCTGTCCCACGTCCACGCAGACAGCGATGACATCGTAATCGTAATTTTCCTTAAGCCATGGGATGATGACAGTTGTATCAAGTCCACCAGAATATGCAAGTACTATTTTCTTAGCCATAATGATCTCCCTTATTTATTCAATAAATTTTTCAAAGATTTTGCAATAATATCAAAGCCCTCGTCCAGCTCTTTCTCGCTTATGACAAGCGGAGGGGCCAGGCGGATGACATTGGTTCCGGACCGCAGTACAAGGACGCCGTTGGCCTTGCATTCGGCGATGAGGTCCTTGGAAAGCTCTCCCTGGTAACCGGACGGTGTGTTGACCTCGAAGCCCCGGAGCATGCCGGCACCCCGCAGTTCTCCGATACAGTCGAACTGTGCCTTGAGTCCTTCTATTTTCTTCTTGAGATACTCGCCCTTAGCCTGCACTTCGAAGATGAAAGGCGGGAAGAACAGGGTTTCCAGCATCTGGTTTGCAACGGCACAGGCGACTGGGTTTCCGCCGAAGGTGGAACCATGGTCACCAGGCTGCAGTATCTCGTTCACCTTCATTGGTATGAGGGTTGCAGAGAGGGGCAGACCGCCGGCCAAAGGCTTGGCCAGGGTGATGATATCTGGATTCAGATCAACAAGGCCGCAGGCAAATGGGTAGCCGGTTCTTGTAAGGCCGGTCTGAACCTCGTCGGCAATCAGGATCACATCCTGCTGTGCACACACTTCGTTAAGTGCCTTGGCAAATTCCTTGGTCATGCACTTGAGACCGCCTTCGCCCTGGATCACTTCTACTATGATGGCAGCGTAGGTGCCGTCCACAGTCTTTTTCAAAGTCTCCACATCATTGTATGGAAGGAACTCGACTCCAGGCACCAGCGGCCCGCAGTCCTCCCGGTAGTGCGGGTTGTAGGTACAGGAAAGGGCACCCATGGTGCGCCCGTGGAATGCAGATTCAAAGGCTATGATCTTGTGATGTCCGCCCCCCTTCTTCCGCTTTGCATAAAGCCGTGCAAACTTGATGGCTGCCTCGTTGGCCTCGGTGCCGCTGTTCCCGAAGTGGACTGCTGCAAAGTTGCCGAATGATGTAAGCTTGTCTGCCACCAGCAGAGTTGCCTCCGAGGTGTAGAGGTTAGAGGTGTGGATGATCTTCTTCATCTGGTCGTAGGCTGCCTTTGCCAGGTCTTCCCGGCCGTAGCCAAGGGTGTTCACCGCAATGCCGGAGCCCAGGTCCAGATACTTCTTTCCTTCCACATCAAATATATAGCAGCCCTCTCCGTGGTCGAACAGGGTGAACTCGCTGCCGTAGCTTTTCGGATAGGGAGCGTTATACACAGTGCTTTTAGGTATCATTTTTTCTCCTTGTATGTCACAGGACTATGCTGGTCCCGATCTTTCTTTCTATTGTCTTCTCAAGGTCGCCAAGAACCTTGTATTCGCCTATACTAATCTCTTTTACCCCTTTTTCCAAGGCAGCTATTGATGAATTGACCTTGGGGATCATGCCGCCGGAGATTATGCCGCCTTCAATCTCTGCCTGGGACTGAGCTTTGGTTAGGAGGCTGATGACCTTTCCTTCCTTGAGCACTCCGGGGATATCGGAAATAAAGAAAAGCTTTCTTGCCTTCATAGCCTGGGCCACAGCCAGGGCCGCCTCGTCTGCGTTTATGTTCAGGGCCTTCCCGCATGCCTCCATGGAGACCGAGGAGACCACCGGCAGATAGCCGTTATCCAGCAGCAGAGCAAGTAACCCGGCGTCAACACCAGTCACCTTGCCGGTGTGGGAGGCATCGCTAAGCGCCTTGCCGGTGAAGATGCAGCCGTCGCATCCCGAAAGCCCCACAGCCTTGCAGCCGGCAGTGTTCCCCAGCCGCACCAGCTCCTTGTTCATCTTCCCGGCAAGCACCATGTCGGCAATCTCCATCTCGGGCGGTGTGGTAAGGCGCACTCCGTCCTTGAACACAGGCTCCAGGTTGAACACCTTGCTTATGCGGGAAAGCTCTGCCCCGCCGCCGTGCACCAGTATAAAGGAGTACTGGGCGGAAAGGCCCTGCATCTCCCTGAACAGGGCGGCCATAGCCGCCGCATCCGAGGCTGCCTTGCCTCCGGTCTTTACTACAACTATATCCTTCATCACAGCTCTCCATACAGGGAAAGCCCTGCAGTCTCTTTAAAGCCGAAGCGGATGTTCATGTTCTGCACCGCCTGACCGGAGGCGCCTTTAACTAAGTTGTCGATTACAGAGAACAGCAGTATTGTGCTTCCCTGCACCTGCCAGCTTATGTCGCACCGGTTGGAACCCCACACATTCTTGGTCTCGGGCAGGGTGCCTGGAACCAGGTTCACGAAAGGTCTGTCGCCGTAGAAATCCTGGTAGATCTGCAGTACTTCATCATTGGTCACCGGCTTTGCCAGATCAACCACAGTAGTCACCTCCATGCCCCGTTTAAGCGGCACCAGGTGTGGGGTGAAGTAGAGATCCAGACCGCTGTCAAAGGCGGCTATCTGGCTTACGATTTCGGTAAAGTGGCGGTGAGTCTGGCCCGGCAGGTATGCACAGGTGTTTTCGGTCCGCTCGCAGAAAAGGCTCTGCACTTTAGCCTTCCGGCCAGAGCCGGAGATGCCGGAGAGGGCGTTGGCCACTATCTTGCCTTTTAAGAGCCCCACCCTTGCCAGCGGGATGAGCGGCAGCAGGGTGCAGGTTGGGTAGCAGCCCGGGTTTGCGAT
>JAFZIU010000040.1 GCA_017554185.1 Spirochaetia bacterium | reverse complement strand
TTTTTTTGTATGCTATATATAGAATTAATAAGGAAAAACCCATGAACATCATAGAACCAAAAGTCCTCAAGGGATTCAGAGACTCACTTCCTGCCGAGGAGACAGAGAAAAAGCGGCTGTTTGCCATTCTGGAGAAGACTTTCACCAGCTTCGGCTTTGCCCCCATCGACACCCCGGTGCTTGAGTACACCCAGGTGCTCTTAGGCAAGGGCGGCGGCGAGACCGACAAGCAGATCTACCGCTTCACCGACAACGGCGACCGTGATGTTTCCATGAGATTCGACCTTACAGTTCCCTTTGCCCGGTTTGTCAGTGCAAACCTGGACAAGCTGCCCCTCCCCTTCAAACGGTACCACATAGCCAAGGTATGGCGGGGAGAGAACACCCAGAAAGGGCGCTACCGGGAGTTCTACCAGTGCGACTTCGACATAGTGGGGGTGGATTCCGCCGCCGCCGACCTGGAGATCCTTACCATGATCTGCCAGTCCCTGAAGAACATCGGTGTCGACGGGTTCAAGATCCACCTGGCCAGCCGTCAGGTGTTCAACCGGTTCCTGTCCAAGCTGGGAATCCAGGACAAGCTTACCGACATCCTGCGTCTGGTGGACAAGCTGGCCAAGATCGGAGAGGATGAGGTGGCAAAGCAGCTGGCCGAGCTGGCTGGCGATGAGGCTGCCCAGAACATTCTCTCTTATATAAAGATGGAAGAAAGCTTTGACCAGACCCTGGCCAAGATAACAGAGCTTGCAGGCGGCGAGGCTGACGACACCGCACGGCTCAAGACTCTCAAGAAGGCACTGGACGAGAACGGACTTTCCGGCTGCTTTGTGCTGGACCCATCCATCACTAGAGGCCTTGACTACTACACCGGCATAGTGTACGAGACCTTCCTGGACAATGCACCGGAGTTCGGCTCTGTCTGCTCTGGCGGCCGGTACAACAACCTGGCATCCCTCTACACAAAGACACAGCTTCCGGGAGTGGGAGCCTCCATCGGCATAGACCGCCTTATCTCCGCCCTCGAGGCAATGGGAAAGAAGAACGACAGCCAGGCCCTGTGCGACACCATCATCTTCAACATAGACGAGTCGCTCTTAGGGCATTACACAAAAATCGCGCTGATGCTTAGGGAAAAAGGCATCTCCTGCGACCTCTACCCCGAGACCAAGAAACTCAACAAGCAGTTCGGCTATGTAGAAAAGAAGCACATTCCTGTTGGAATCATCTGCGGATCCGAGGAATACTCTTCCGGCACCATCACCATAAAGGATCTGAACACCCGGGAAAACTACGAGAAACTGCCGCTGGCCCAGGGAATAGAGAAAATCATTTCACTACTTAGACACGAGGCATAATGCAAGCACATGATCTGCCGGTCTACCGGCACAAAGAAACAATATTAGAGTATATAAAAAATAATAAAGTAATAGTAATAGAAAGCCCCACAGGAAGCGGAAAGACAACCCAGCTTCCTATGATCCTGTATGAGGCAGGCTTTTCCACCAACGGCATAATCGGAGTCACACAGCCCCGGCGTATAGCCACCCTTTCGGTATGCGACTACATAGCACGTCAGCTGGGCTGCGACGTACCAGGCATTGTGGGCTACAAGATGAGGTTTGCCGACCAGACCATCTCCAGCACCAAGATCAAGATAATGACCGACGGCATACTGCTGCAGGAGATCAAGTTCGACCCGCTCCTTTCCAAGTACAGCTGCATAATTGTGGACGAGGCACACGAGCGGAGCCTGAACATAGACTTCATCCTAGGACTCTTAAAGCGGATCTCCAACGAGCGGGAAGACTTCAAGATAATCATATCGTCTGCCACCATCAACACATCGGTGTTCTCCGAATATTTCGGGGGATGTCCTGTGGTGCACATCGACTCAAAGATGTATCCGGTGGGGGTAATCTACGACCCTGTTCCGGAGGATGCAAAGCCCGAGGAGCTGCTCCTGAAGGTGGGCGACATTGTGGAGCGCTGCATCGAGGAAGAGCGGGAGGGAGACATCCTTATTTTCCTTTCGGGAGAGAAGATGATAAAGGACTGCATAACCATGCTTGATGCAAGCCCTGTGCGGGACAAGCTTATGCTGCTGCCCCTGTACGGAAGGCTTTCCAAGGAGGAGCAGGAACGGATCTTCATCGAGACCCCGCCAGACAAGACCAAGGTGATTGTGGCCACCAACATTGCCGAGACCAGCGTCACCATCGACGGCATCACCACAGTAATCGATTCTGGATTAGCCAAGATCAACACATACAATACACGGACATTCACATCATCCCTACTGGAGGCGCCTATTTCAAAGGCATCCTGCAACCAGAGGAAAGGAAGAGCGGGAAGAACCCAGGCCGGCACCTGCTACCGCCTCTACACCAAGCAGAGCTTCGAGAGCAGGGTCATGTTCACCAAGGAGGAAATCTACCGCACCGACCTGTCGGAGGTTATCCTGCGGATGGCAGAACTGGGGATCACAGACTTCGAGTCCTTCGACTTCATATCATCGCCGGAGAAGAACGGAATCAAG
>JAFZIU010000039.1 GCA_017554185.1 Spirochaetia bacterium | reverse complement strand
TTTTTTTTTTCAAAAGATGGAAGTAGGGTTTTCTCAAAGAAAAGGAGAATCGCATATGATTTGGAATCCAGAAGCCGAACAGGCAAAACAGGAAGTTAGAGAGAAGCAGCAGCTTGCTGATCTTCAGAAGCTGGCAAAGAAAGTATATGAAAAAGTTCCTTTTTATAAGCAGCGGTTTGATGAACTGAAGGTTAAGCCTGAAGATATCAGGTCCCTGGACGATATAAAATATCTGCCTTTCACCACAAAGACAGACCTGCGGGACATCTACCCTTACGGCCTTCTTGCAGTGCCTCTGAAGGATATTGTAGAGATCCACACATCATCGGGAACCACAGGTATTCCTGTAGTTGATGCATATACAAAGAAAGACCTGGACGTATGGGCCGAGGGAATGGCCAGAACCCTTACCATGGCAGGTGCCGGCCCGGAGGATGTGCTCCAGAACGGCTATGGCTACGGACTTTTCACCGGTGGACTCGGAGCCCACTACGGCGGACAGAAGATAGGTATGACAGTGCTTCCTATCTCGTCAGGAAACACCGAGCGCCAGATCAACTTTATGCGCGATTTCGGCACCACAGTGATGACCTGTACACCATCCTACGCCCTCTATATCTCAGAGGTGCTTGCAAAGATGGGCGTTGACCGCAGTCAGCTTAAGCTGCGCATAGGCTGCATGGGTGCAGAGCCATGGAGCGACAACATGCGCGTGGAGATCGAGAAGAAGCTGGGAATAAAGGCTTACGATATCTATGGACTTACAGAGATCACAGGTCCTGGCGTGTCCAGCGAATGCGAGGCTCAGAGCGGTCTGCATGTGAACGAGGACCTCTTCTATCCGGAAGTGATCAACCCTGCAACCGGCGAAGTGCTCCCATACGGACAGAAAGGCGAGCTTGTAATCACCACACTCAGGAAGGAAGGAACTCCGCTTGTCCGCTACAGGACACGGGATATCACCTATCTCTACAGAGAAGAGTGTGCCTGTGGACGAACCACCATCAAGATGCACCGGCTCTTCGGACGTGTTGACGACATGCTTATCATCAAGGGAGTCAATGTATTCCCATCCCAGGTTGAGCAACTTCTCATCCAGATCAAGGGACTTACCCCTAACTACCAGATCATCCTTACCCGCGGAGATAATCATCTGGACGAGATGGAGATTCAGGTGGAGGTGGACGAGGAGACCTTCTCTGACGAGACCAAGGGCTTGGAAACACTTAAGAATAAAATTTACAATTCAGTTAAGTCAAAACTTGGAATCTATGCTAAAATAAAACTGGTGGAGCCTATGACTATCCAGAGATCCGAAGGCAAGGCCAAGAGAGTTATCGACAAGAGAGTTATCTAAGGAGGATATTATGACAATCAATCAGATTTCAGTTTTTCTTGAGAACAAATCGGGTCGTATTGCCGAGGTGACCAAGGTGCTGGCCGATGCTGGAATAAACCTGCGGGCCATGACAATTGCCGACACCGCCGACTTTGGAATTCTCAGGATTATTGCAAACAACTATACCAAGGCACGGGAAGTGCTTGAGGCAAACAATTTCACCACCCGGATCACCAGAGTGCTGGGCATCGAGGTTGCGGACGAACCGGGCGGACTGTATAAGATCATGAGCCTGTTCAAGGAGAACGGTGTAAACATCGAATACCTGTATGCCACACTGGAGCAGAAGGATGGCAAATCCATTGTAATCTTCAAAGTCGCCAATGTGGAGCAGGGTCTTAAGATAGCTCGTGACAACGCATTGGTTACAATATCTGGAGATGATTTCTAAGATACGGTTTTTTAAAAGTGCAGTATTGATTCTTCTGGCAGCTGTGCTTGTGTGCGGCTGCACTGGAAAACCACACCCTATCCGGCAGACAGAGCTGGCCCTGGGGACAGTATGTTCTGTCTCCCTCTTTGACAGTTCAAAGCAGGCTCTGCTGCCGGCCTCTTTTTCTCTTATCTCCCAGCTTGAAAGCAAAATAAGCAAGAATATCCCTGACAGCGAGATCTCTGTCCTTAACTGCAGTGCAGGGCTTTCCCCTGTAGTTCTTTCCAAGCCGGTGTTCCAGCTTTTGACGATGGCCCGGAAATATAGTATCTTATCAGAAGGGATGTTTGATGTGACCATAGGACCGGTGGTGGAGCTGTGGGGTATCGGGACAGACCATGCAATAGTGCCGGAGCGGGATAAGCTTGAGCATGCTCTTTCTCTGGTGGATTACCGCAATCTGGTGCTGGATCCGGAGCGGAGCAGCGCATTCCTGCCGAAATCGGAGCTGGCTGTGGACCTGGGCGGCATTGCCAAAGGGTATATAGCAGACCGGGTTAAGGATTTCCTGATTTCGGAAGGCGCTTCCGGCGGTATAATAGACTTGGGCGGCAATATCCTGGCCTTCGGCAGGAAGCCGGACGGCAGCGATTTCCGCATAGGCATCCAGGATCCCTTCGGCGGCCGTGGTTCTTCCATAGGGGTGGTGACAATGGCCCAGGGTTCTGTTGTTACTTCTGGTATCTACGAGCGGTTCTTTGAACAGGACGGGAAGCGTTACCACCATATTTTTGATGTAAGGACAGGCTTCCCGGTGGAGAACAGCCTGACCGGGGTTTCCATAATCACCCAGGAATCGGCAGCTGGCGATGCACTTTCCACCGCAGTATTTGCCCTGGGCCTTGAGAAAGGGATGGCGCTTGTGGAGAAGACAGATGGTGTAGAAGCTGTCTTCATCACCAAGGATAAGGAAGTTTATATTTCTTCCGGCTTGAAGGATTCTTTTACCCTTACTGACCGGAATTTTAAGATGCGAGGTGCGTTTTGATCTGTGATATCTGCGGCAACGACAATGCCATAATGCATATACGGCAGATTATGAATGGAAAGAATGATGTCTCCCTTAACCTGTGCGAAAGCTGTGCAGTCAAGAACGGCTTTCAGATAGGGCAGGAGAACTCCATCCATATTCCTGCTCTCTTGGAAAAACTTAAGAACTTCAAGAAAGGGCTTAACCCTGAGGATATGAATGTGGTGTGCCATAACTGCAACACCACCCTGGCCGAAGTAAAGAAGCATGGGACTGTAGGATGCAGCCAGTGCTACGAATATTTTGACGAATACCTTTCCACATATTTCAGGAATCCTTCTGCAAACCGGCAGAAAGGGGGAAGGGCACATGGCCCTGTCCGCGAGGTGATTTCTCAGGCCGAATATAAGAAAGCGCTTGAGAAAAAGCTTGAGCAGGCAGTCTCTATCGAAGACTACGAATCGGCTGCCGTGATAAGGGACAAGATAAAGGCACTGGTGGAATAATATGGATCTATGTACAGATGTGGTCCTTCACTCCTATGTGCGGCTGGCCCGTAACATAAAGGATTGGAAATACTTTTCCCGTCTTACCGGAGCGGAAGTAGGCTCCCTGAACCTGCAGCAGGGCGAGGCCATGGACAAGCTTGACGATTTTACATTCCGTGCCCTGGATGAACTTTCATTTGCCAAGCGGCAGCTGATGGTGGAGAAGAACATAATAAATCCCGAATCTATCGTAAGCTCCGGCAAGTATATGGCAACAGCTCAGGGTGTAAGGCCCATTGTAATCTTCAACGAAGAGGATCACATACGGATAAAGTGCTTTGTCCCGGGCCTTGATATTTTCTCGGCCTACAACAGCTGTTCTGATGTGGAAAAGAGGCTGCGCACTGTATTCGAGTTCCAGAATCATCCTAAATATGGATATCTTACTGCAGCATTGGATGACTGCGGTACCGGGCTCCATGTGTATGCCACCATGTTCCTCCCTGGACTGGCGCTGGACGGAAAGCTTGAGCAGTTCTTCAAGACAGCCGATTCTTCCGGTGTGCAGGTAAAAGGTTATGTTGATACGCTGGACTCCACACCCAAAGGGTGCATATTCCTTATAGAGAATCAGATGGCAGCCGGCAACAGTGCAATGGATGTGCTTATCCGCATGAACGATATCTATTCCCATATTGTGGATATGGAGCGGGAATCGCGGAATCATATCATGGAA
>JAFZIU010000038.1 GCA_017554185.1 Spirochaetia bacterium | reverse complement strand
TGACTGCATTTATATGGTCGGCCTGCTTTGAGTTCTGGCTTATGTTATATATTGCCTTGTTGATAAGTTCCTTCAGCTCGGCCTCATTTATAGGCTTGAGAAGGTATCCGGTAACCCCGTAATCCAGGGCCTTCCGGGCATATTCAAAGGTTCCGTAGGCTGTAAGGATGATCACCTCGCAGTTATAGCTGTTGGCCTTGATCCACTCTATAAGCTTAAAGCCGTCCATGCCCGGCATCATTATATCGGTAAGGACAATATCGGGTATCTCCTCTTTTATTTTCTCCATTGCATCGGCAGCACTCTCTGCATATTCAGGGATAATGTCAAAAGCCTTCCAGTCTATTGTGGCTTTGACAATCTCAAAGCTGGTCTGTTCGTCATCAATCATCAATAATCGCATAGCTCATCCGGTATCCTTATAGTTATTGCAGTACCTTCTCCCACTTTTGAATCGATACTCAGCCCATATTTCCAGCCATATTGCATCTTTATCCTGCTGTTTACATTCATAAGTCCAAGGTTATGTGATAACCCTGTTGTTCCCTCTGCCTCAAGACAGCCTTGTATATATTTGAGCCTTCCCTCTTCTATCCCGTTTCCATTATCGGCAATCACAAAAGAGGTCACCCGGCTGCTGCTGGAGACCGAGACCTTTATCTCAAGAGCCCTGTCGGCCCTGAAGCCGAACTTAATGCAATTGTCCACAATAGGCTGCAGAAGCAGCTTCAGGGTCTGATGATCAAGCAGCGTCTCGGGGCAATCGATGGAGAGTATGATGCTCTTCTTGAACCGTATCTGGTTTATTGCAACATAATTTTTTATGCACTCCAGCTCCTCTTTTATAGAGACCTTCTTATCCTGGTCATAGAGTCCATAATGCATAAGATTACCAAGGGTATCGATGGTTTTTATGATATCTGCATCCTGGCCGTTTATAGCCATAAGCTTCAATGAATTCAATGTATTCAGAAGGAAATGCGGGTTTATCTGCTCCTGCAGCGTCTTTATATCTGCCTGGGTGGTCATTATCTCTTTCTCGTAGGATTCCTTGGTAAGCTTAGAGATTTTCTCCACCATCATATCCAGCTGGTCGCTCAAGTCCGATATCTCCTGGTAGCTGTCGTCGTGCAGCTTTATGTCAAACCGCCCGCGAGAAATGAATGTTATAAGATCCTTCATACGGTTGATAGGGTGGAACACCCTCTTCTGCAGAATGATGTTCTGGATAAAAAGCCAGCTGATGAATATAAGGAACACAACCATAATTGATATCTTAAGCTTCAGGACATCATCCTCCACTTTGGAGTAATCCACATGAAGCTCAAGATAAAGGTTGTTCTTAAGGGCATACCTATAGACCTTGTCATATTGGCTCTCGTAAAAATGATTTTCCAGCGTCACATAATTTTTTGCAGAATCATAGATCATCGATTTCTCAAGGACAGCACCTGCATTCTTTAAAGGAGCCAGAAGACCGTTTATATAAGATCTGTCCAAAAAGACAATGATAAACAGATTGTCATCCAATGGATAAATTATTGATATCTCCACATTTATCGATGAATCATATAAATCCCGGATAGGAGATGTGGAGAAGAAATATGAATCACTGCTGTTATGGAGGCCTCCGGAGGGGAAAAATGAATCAGGTTCCACAGGGGAATATCGTATCGGAACAGAATAATCGGTCTGTAATCTTCTTAAGAAACCGGAACGAAGCACCGGCTTGGCCTTGGATATCTCAAATATTTTCCTGTCTAAAGGAGTGCCGTTCTCTGCTACAGTCAGGAATGATTCGGCAGTGCTGTCAAAGAACATATCCAGATACTTTGCTGTCATCTGGACTTCGTTCTCATATTTCGAGTTATTTATATCATAAATGATTGTGATTGATACATTATAGACAATGATAAAGATTGAGAAAAGCAGAAGGACAAGGGAGATAATGGCGTGCCTGAAAATAATGTTCTTAAGGCTTCTGCCTATCACGCTGTCCCCTTATTCCACATAAATCCGCGGAACCCGTGGGTTGATGTTGCACAGAAGCTCGTAGGAGATAGTATTGCAGATATCGGCTGCCTCAAATGCATCCATAACACCTTTGCCGGAACCGAAAAGAATTGCCTCGTCATCCGGTTTCACACCGTATGGATTGGTTCCCAGGTCCACCATGAACTGATCCATGCAGACCCTTCCTGCCAATGGATAGCACTTACCGTTTATACATACTCTTCCCTTGTTGGAAAGGAGCCTGTTGTAGCCGTCCGCATACCCTGCCCCGATCACTGCGATTGTGGTATCCTCTTTTGCCTGCCATGTGAATCCGTAGGAGACTTTCTCCCCTTTCCGTATATCCTTTACCTGGAGCACATGGGATACAAAGTCCATTACAGGCCTTAAATCCAGCTTTCCTTCGCACTCTCTGCTTGGAGCGTAGCCGTAAACAAGAATGCCGGGCCGCACCATGTCAAACCAGGTCTCGGGATAAGAGATAATGGCTCCCGATGCCGCACAGTGCACCACAGGAATGGCTATTCCTGCCCCTTTGATGCTGTCTATTGCCCTATTGAAGTTCTCTATCTGCTTTCTGGTGTCTGCCACATCCACATCAGAGAATGTATCTGATACTGCAAAGTGGGTACACGCTCCGGCCAGCTCAAGATATGGGCTTGCCTCTATATATCGTGCCAAAGGAAGGGCATCCTCCCAGCGGCAGCCGGCCCGGCTCATGCCCGAATCCACCTTAAGGTGGACTTTAACCTTCTTGCCTCCCTTTTCTGCAGCCTGCTCCACTGCCTTTGCATATTCCAGGCAGGAGACAAAAGGCTGGATATCGTATTCAACCACAGCATCAAGCCCTTCGGTTATGCACCCGCGGTAGATAAGGATCGGGAGCTTTATCCCAGCCTTGCGCAGTTTGATCCCTTCCGAGACATCGGCAATTCCTGCCGCGTCCACCAGACCGCTCTTTTCGGCAGCCTTCACCAGCACCTCTGATCCATGACCATAGCAGTCGGCTTTTGCAGCCATGCAGATCTTGCGACCAGTTATTCTTTTTATCTCCTCAAGGTTGTGGAGGAAGTTTGAAACATTAATTTTAGCGTATGTTACAGGCATGGTTGTATTGTATCAGTCTGGAATTGATTTGTAAATCTTAAGAAAATAAAAAATTGCGGCAGCTCCGGTGATCACCCACGAGAAAATATAGAGTAGGAAAAGTGACTCTATAGTCTTGAAGAATGCAAACACAGTGAATATCCAGATAAGTCGGAACACGCAGGAGCCCATTATTATGATGAAGGATGGCACCAGGGTCTTTCCCAGACCCCGGGCTGCGGCCACAGAGCCGTCCATAAGAGCCGATATGCAGAAGGAGAAGGACATGATGAAAAGCTTTTTCATACCAGCATCCACAACTGCGCTGTCGCTGGTGAATATGCCTATAAGGGCCCTTCCGTTGGCGTAGAACAGACCGCCGAGGAGCGCCCCGGCCAGAAAGGCAAAGCCGGTGCTTATAAGGTAAGAGTCAAATATCCGCTTCTTGTTGCCAGCACCGTAGTTCTGCCCCACGAATGTGGCACCGGCTATGTAGAATGCAGCCATGGTCTGGTACACCAGGATATCGAGGCGGTCCTCGGCGGCGACCCCCGCAACTGTGATTGCGTTGAAGGAGTTGACTCCCATCTGTACAAAGCTGTTAGCAACAGCGAAAACCGAATGCTGCAGCCCGGCGGGAAGCCCCACTCTAAGAATATGGACAGCACTTTTTGCATTGAAGTACATCTGGGAGAACTTTATATCCAGTTGCGGGGTTCGGCGGAACACAGCATTCAGCACCAGTCCCGCAGACACCCCCTGGCTTAGGGATGTGGCCAGGGCTACACCTGCCACCCCCATCTTGAAGGGTACTATGAAAAGTATATCAAGCGCCACGTTTATCACCCCGGCCACCAGCAGGTAGACCAGCGGTCTGCGGGTGTCGCCGATGGCATTGAGCACGGCGTTGCCGAAGTTGTACAGTGCCAGTGCCGGCAGCCCCATCATGCAGATGCAGAAATAGAGTACTGCGCTCTCCATCAGTTCGGGCTTGGTGTTCATGGCTGCCAGCACGGGGCGGCACAGGATAATGCCTATTGCCATAAGGACAATTCCGGATGCAAGGCAGACAAAGAAGGCGGTGTATATTGTAGAGTTCCTCAAGTTATCCCGTTTGGCACCCACATAGTAGGCCACTATGGCGTTTACACCGCTGGCTATTCCTATGAGCATTCCTATGTAGAAATATATAGGGGTTGTGGTGCTTCCTACTGCACCCAGCGCCGCCGCCCCTGCAAAGCGCCCTGCCACGGCCACATCTGCAATGTTGAACAGCACCTGCAGCATGTTGGTGAATATAAGAGGCAGACTGAATATGAAGATACCTTTATACAGAGACCCCTGGCAGGGATCCAGAGTTATGCCCATTTATTCTTCGGCTTCTTTCTTTTTCTTTGCAGCCTTCTTTGCGGCCTTGCGCTGCTCTTTCTCCAGCTTGGCCTTTGCCTTGGCTTCTTTGCGTTTCTGCTTGAACTCTGCTTCGGCTTCCTTTTCCTTTCTGGTCTTCTTGTTGAAAAGCCGCTTCCAGAAACCGCCCTTCTCTCTTTCTTCGGCTATGTTCTCAAGCCCCTTGTTGGACATAAGGGCAGGCCATGAAGGATAGTAGACAGCATCGTCTGTATTATATTTATCAAGGATGGTGTTGAAACGCTCCTCGGCTTCGTCAAGTTTTCTCTGCTTGAACTTTATGAATGCAATCTCGTACTCTGCCTCGATAACCTTGTTCTTCATCTCGGGATACCGGCGCATGAACTCCTCGTAGAACTGGATGGCCAGCTTGTACCTGTTCCAGTCTATGACAGCCTCCTGTGCCTTCTGGAAAAACTCTTCCGGTGTAAGGTCAGGATTCTCCAGGTCTTTCTTAAGAGAATGACAGGAGGTGAGCAAAAGTACTATCAGCATCATAAAAAGTAAAATTCTTTTCATATTCTTTCCATCTTTCATATAATCACATTTAGAAGAAGTAGTAAACCTCCGGCTCAAACTCTTCTCTCTTAGGTGCAGGAGCAGTCATCTCCTCAAGGTTTCCAGAGAAGCTTTTGATCTTCCACTTCCCTCCATCTTTAGCCATGACAAATTCGCATATGCAGTCGCCGTCACCCATAAAACAGCGGGCTGTGACTTTAGTTTCACTTTCCGAGGCAAGTCCGTTTCCAATCCTTACAGATGCAGGGAAGAACCTGGAATTATGCCATTCCTCAAAAAGCATGGTAAGCAGAGTGCGGTTCTCGCTGAGGAAGTAACCGGCAGGATTCTTTGATATCTTACCTGCCCTGTAGTCGTCAAAGAACTGGGCCACTGCAGCCTCTGCCGAATCGCTCTTCAAGCTTGAATCCACAATCTTGCCTATGATAAAGTCCTGGGGCACCACAGGGCTTGACTTGCCAGCCATAAGAAAACGCTTTTCGCTGTAATTTTCTATCGAGACCACATTCTGATGACTTTTCTTCTTGGTCCGGGATGCTGTGATGCTTTTTTCTATGCTGTTCACCCGGTCCTGGCTTCTCTGCACACCCTCTCCTTCTGCCGCCGGTGCAGTCTCTGAAACACCATTGGTGCTTATGGCACGGTTTCCGTCGCACGAGGTCATGAGAATAAGGATAATCAGAAAAGACAACAGTTTTCTCATTATATATAATATATCATAATAAATCAGCTTTGTCACTCTTATTGACAGAAGGATATAGGCAGTACTACAATTATAGAAACAAACAAATAGGAGCGTGCTATTATGACAAGTTACAAAGAGCTTGGCTTGGTGAACACCAGAGAGATGTTCAAGAAAGCAGTCAAGGAAGCTTATGCAGTTCCTGCATACAACTTCAATAACCTTGAGCAGCTGCAGGCAATCATTCAGGCTTGTGTGGAGACAAAGTCACCTGTAATCATCCAGGTTTCCTCCGGCGCAAGAAAATATGCCAATGCAAACCTTCTCAAGAACATGGCAAAGGGTGCTGTAGAGTATGCACACGAGCTGGGATACGACATTCCTATCTGCCTGCACCTGGACCACGGCGATACATTCGAACTTTGCAAGGACTGTATCGAGAAAGGTTTCTCCTCTGTTATGATCGACGGCTCAAGCAAATCCTTCGAGGACAACATTGCAATCACAAAGAAGGTTGTAGACTATGCACATCAGTATGATGTAACAGTAGAGGGAGAGCTGGGAGTTCTGGCTGGTGTAGAGGATGATGTTGCTGCAGAGAAATCCCACTACACAAGACCTGAGGATGTAGAGGAGTTTGTAAAGCGGACAGGCGTTGATTCCCTGGCTATCTCCATCGGAACATCCCATGGTGCCAACAAGTTCCGCCCGGAGCAGTGCACACGGAACGCAGAAGGCATCCTTATTCCTCCTCCACTCCGCCACGACATTCTGGCCGAGATCGAGAAGAGAATCCCTGGATTCCCGATTGTACTCCACGGTTCATCCTCTGTTCCACAGGAATATGTAAAGATCATCAACAGCTACGGCGGAAAACTCAAGGACTCTGTAGGTATTCCTGAGTCTGAGCTTCAGAAGGCTGTAAAGTCTGCTGTATGCAAGGTCAACATCGACTCAGACGGAAGACTGGCTATGACAGCTGCAATCAGAAAGTACCTGGTGGACGACCCTGCTGCATTCGACCCGAGAAAGTATCTGGGTCCTGCAAGGGAAGAGCTTAAGAAGCTGTATATGCACAAGAATATCAATGTTCTGTTCTCAGCTGGCAAGGCTTGATTCAGATCAGTACGCAACAAGAGAATAAAAAAGCCATCCTTTCGGGGATGGCTTTTTTTTAAAGCACTGCTTTAAGGAACTGCTGGAGCCGTTCGCACCTAGGGTGCTCGAAGATTTCCTCCGGGGTTCCCTCCTCGGCAATAACTCCACCGTCTATAAACAGGACACGGTCGGCCACTTCCCGGGCAAAGCCCATCTCGTGGGTGACCACAGCCATGGTCATGCCGGCCTTGGCAAGATCCTTCATTACATTAAGAACTTCACCTACCATCTCCGGGTCAAGGGCACTTGTAGGCTCATCGAACAGCATTACATCCGGGTTCATTGCCAGTGAGCGGACAATGGCGATTCTCTGCTTCTGGCCGCCCGAAAGCATTGCCGGGTATACATCTGCCTTGTCCAGCAGTCCTACCTTCTTAAGAAGGCCGGAACCGATCTCCTTGGCCTCATCCTCGCTCTTGAGCTTGAGGGTGATGGGTGCCAGTGTAATGTTCTCCATGACGGTAAGGTGAGGGAACAGGTTGAAATGCTGGAACACCATTCCCATCTTCTGGCGGCATTTGTCCAGGTCGGTATTGGGATCTGTAAGTTCGGTTCCCTCGAATATGATGGTTCCCCCTGTAGGGATCTCCAGCATGTTGAGGCAGCGGAGGAATGTGCTCTTTCCGCTTCCAGAAGGTCCGATGATTACTATCCGTTCCCCTTTCCTGATGGTGGTGGTGATACCATTTAAAACATTAAGGCTGCCGAAGCTTTTCTGCAGGTTGCTCACCTGGATAAATTTTTCATCTGTCACTTCGGGCCATCCTTTTCTCAAATATATCAAATACCTTTGTAAGTCCCAGAGTCAGGATAAGGTAGATGATGGCACAGGTTAAAAGCGGAATCCACGCATTGTAGGTGGCATTCCGGATCATGTCTCCTGCCTTGGTCATATCCATTACTGCAATGAAGCTGGCTACCGATGTCTCCTTGATAAGGACAATGAACTCGCTTGTGTATGTAGGAAGCACAGCCTTCACAGCCTGGGGCAGGATAATCTTGAACAGGGTCTGCCGCTTGGAAAGTCCCAGAGAGCGGCCTGCTTCGGTCTGCCCGATATCCACACCCTGGATTCCTGCACGGAAAATCTCGGTGCAGTAGGCGCCTGAGTTGAGGCCGTATGCAAGGATTGCAACCACAAGCTTGGGCAGGTGCAGCGGAGCAAATACAACAAAGTAGAAGATCATGAGCTGTGTTGCCAGCGGCAGGCCGCGGAGCACTGTGGTATAAAGGGTTCCGATTCCCTTGAGGAGCCGGTTGTCTGAGATTTTCATCAGGGCCAGGATGCAGCCCAGGATTGTTCCTATGATTATAGCGCAGATAGCAATGAGCAGGGTGACGCCCAAGCCCTGAAGAATCAGGACATAGCGCTGCCCCGCTATCATTGTGTCATATATGGATTGAAACATTATTTCTTGACGATGATGACCTGCTCAGAAGCATAGTATGGAACTGAGAAGTCAACATTCTTCTTTCTTTCCTCGGTGATAGACATACCAGCTGCGATGAAATCGATGGTGCCTGCCTGAAGTGCAGGAATAAGGCTGTCGAATGCCATATCGATGATGTCCAGCTTAACACCGGCTTTTGCTGCAATATACTCACCCATTGAGATATCGAAACCTGCGATATCCTTGCCCTCAACATACTCGAATGGAGGGAATGCTGCGTTTGTTCCCAGCTTGATTGTACCGGACTTTGCATCGTTAGGAATGGTAGGAATTACAATCTTTCCATCTGCAGGCATGAAAGCAGCAACCAGCTTCTCGTAGCCGCCGTTAGTCTGGAGCTCTTTGATTGTAGCGTTAACAACGTCCAGAACTGCCTTGTTGCCTTTCTTTACTGCGATAGCATACTCTTCCTTGTTGTCAGAGAATGCTTTGTCACGGATAATAGCCAGTCCAGGGTTCTTCTCTACAATAGCCTGTGCTGGAAGCTCATCGATTACAACGCAGTCGATTGCACCGTTCTTAAGGTCAAGTGCTGCATCGATACCGCTCTTGAAAGAATTAAGCTTAACACCCTTTACATTGTCCTGAACCCAAGCCTCGCCTGTTGTTCCGGTCTGAACACCAATCTTAAGACCTTCAAGGTCTGCAATTCCATTAATTACTTTTTTCTCTTTGCTTCCGCCGGCAAAGCATACGCTTGCTGCAAGAAGAAGAATAAGAGCAAACATTAAAATCTTTTTCATTTTTCTCTCCTAATTATGTGAAAATGTATCACATTACTTTTATTTATTCAATTATATTATTTATACATATTCCAGGATGTGGAAATCAGGTTCTCCACACTGCTGTGCACTGCTTTCCAGCCCAGCAGCCTGAAAGCCTTCTCCGAACTGGCCACCAGGTTTGCCGGGTCGCCGGGCCGCCGGTCTGCATATTCCACTTTAAAGTCCACACCTGTTATAGCCTTGGCCTTGTCTGCCATCTCCTGCACGCTTATGCCGTTGCCGGTGCCCAGATTCACAGTCAGGCTCTGCCTGTTCTTGACAAGGTACTCGGCGGCTTTAAGGTGTCCGGTGGCCAGGTCGGAGACATGGATGTAGTCCCGTATGCAGGTGCCGTCTGGTGTAGGATAGTCGTTTCCGAATATGGAGAGCCGGTCTCTGATTCCAGCTGCCGCCTCCATTATTATAGGGAGCAGGTTGGCCGGGTTCCTCTCAAGCCCCTTGATGCGTCCTTTTCCGTCATAACCGGCCGCATTGAAGTACCGGAGGGCGGCAAACTTAAGCCCTTTGAGCTTGTCGTACCACCCCAGGAACTGTTCTATTGCCAGCTTGGTGTAGCCATAGTAGTTTTCCGGGTTCTTGGGGTGCTCCTCGTCTATAGGCAGGTAGGCCGGCTCTCCATACACGGCGGCGGAGGAGGAGAATACGAGGTTGGGTATGCCAGCCTTTACTGCGCTGTTCAAGATGTTGATGGTGCCTGTGATGTTGTTCACCGAGTACTTCTCCGGCTTTATCATGGACTCGCCCGCCGCCTTGAATGCAGCCAGGTGTATGATAAGGTCGTAGCCGCCCGCCATTGCCTTGTCCAGTTCGCCTTGGTTAAGAATATCCCCTTTTATGAAATCTTCATCGGGGAATATATTGACCATCTGCCCTGTTGAAAGGTTGTCAAACACTGTAACCTTGTGTCCGTTATCCAGGAAATGGCGGGCCACATGGGAACCGATGTATCCTGCGCCGCCTATGATAAGTGCTTTCATTCTATGCTCCTGTCAGAAAAGGCTCTTGAGGCTTTTCTTCATATCTTTCTTGATATCCTTTGTTGCTTTATCAACCTGCTTCTGAGCTTCGGATTTAGCTTTGTCAGTCTCCTTCTGCACCTGCTCCTGACCTTTCTCCACCTGCTTATTAATTTCTTTTTTAGCTTCGTTCAACCGCTTTTCTGCCTCTTTTCTAAGCATATTCTCAACTTCTTTCTGCAGCTTCTTCTGCTGGTTGTCCAGGTCGGCCACAAAGCCCTTCAGGTCGCTTACATTGGTGAACACCACAGTCTTCATGCCAGTATATTTCTGCACCTGTTCCGAGAACTCGGCAGAAATCTTCTCAAGCCTGCTGTTGACCTCTTTCTCCATCTTCTTCTTGAGGCTGCTGATCTCTTCGTTCATAACCTTCTTAAGACCGCGGGCAATCTTCTTGTCCACATCGGTCTCCAGGGAGAAGTCCAGCTTGTCCTGCTTGGAATAAGCGAAGCCGATTCCGAAATCAACCTCGGATACAGTGGCCAGGACACGGGCGTAGAGATCATAGATAAAGTCCGGCTTGAATGAATTTGCAGTGATAGTTGCCGGGTCAATCAGAAGATCGGCAGAGGTGCCGAATTTCTCGTTTCTGTCGTAGAAGATGTTGGCCTTGACCAGAGCTTTTCCATCGATTACAGGCATTCCCTTAAGCTTCTTGGTGTTCGGTACCTGGAGCTTTATCGGGTAAGTCTTTCCGGTAAAGTTCACATCAACCATGTTGCCCTGTGCATTAGTTCGGAAATCTCCCACAAATCCGAGGGCTTCTGCATAGCTGTCCCGGATAAGGCTGATATCGCCGGTTATAGGCTTGTCCAGAAGGTCTGCATCATTACAGATGTTGAATACATTGCCCTCGATGGAGAATTTCTTGTCAGGCGAATTGCCTCCCAGACGTATCTCCCTGAGGAGGAACGACGGCAGGTCCTTGCGGTATGTGACATCGCGTCCCTTGAGGCGTACCACCAGCTTTTTCTGCTTCTTCTCTTTCTCTGGCAGCTTGGGCAGTGTCTTGCCGGAGGACTGGAAATCCTTGGCCATGTCGATGCCATCCTTGATATATGGATACCATTTTCCCAGCAGTGTGGCGAAGAAAGTGTCGAAACAGCTGGAGATAAAACGCTTTCCATCATCAATGTTAGGAACCTTGATAGACTTTATGCGGTTCTGGATATAGTCGGAATCGTGCTTGACAGAGCTCTGGAATTTGTCGGCAAGCCCCTGCACTGTCTTGGTGTCCCGGACAAAGTGGTCAGATATATCCTCGGCCCGTTTCTCGAAAGCCTCGGCCTTCTTCTTTGTCTCGTTGATCTGCATGATAAGATCGTTCAGTTCCTGAGGTGTGTCAATCTTGCTGAGGTCCATCTTGGTGTATTTCTTGACCTCTTTGCCGAACTCCTTCACCTCTTTCTGGGTAGTCTCTATCTCATCCTGCCAATCCTTGTAGATGGTGGTCATGTCGCTTACAATCTCGTCCTTCATGGCTGGAGTCTGCAGGGCGTTCAGCGATTCCTCAAGGAATGTCTCGGGGTCGTAGAAGCCAAGGATATCGGTTATCTCCTCCTGAGCCTGGGAAGCCAGGGCATCCAGAAGCTCCTGCTTCTTTTTCTCGAATGCCTCGTTCTTCTTTTCCTGCTTTGCTTTCTTTGCCTTCAGCACCGATTCTGGCAGCGCGCCTGATGTCTTACGCGGAGTGCCATATGTTATGCCTGTGCACTGGGCAAGGTCCATTACAAACTTTCTCTTCAAAAGTTCTGTCAGATTGAAGTCCACAGATATGTTGCCCACTTCGAAGAGGTTCTCCATGGGCTTGTCTTTGTTGGCTACAGCCACGCCCTTGATTGTAAGGCTGGAATCGAATATCTTAAGGTTCACATAATCAATGTCTGCCTTTGCCCAGAAGATGTTCTCCAATGCGTACTGGAGTCCTCTTTTCACCAGCGGGTTCTTATAGATGTTCACCAGAGTCACCATGGCAACAATGAGGATTACAAGAGTGGTCAGCCAGATGATGTGGACTCTTCCCTTCTGACTTTTAATCTGGGAAGCCATTGTCTTTAGCCGTTTAATCTCATCCTTGTCAAAAGTACGGTCGTCAGGAATCTGGAGTATCTTATCATCCTGCTTGAAAAGGCTTTCCACATACTCGCGGTCGTTATCTATATAGATGCGGGAAAGGAGCTTGCGCTTTAAGCTCTTTGGGTTGTATTTTTTTCTGAAGATAGCGGGAAGCTTGTCCCGGTTGAAATCACTCATGGGTCACCTCCCCTATCTTGAGAAGCAGCTTAAGGAACGGTACCTTCATGAGGAACTGATATGCCTTGCTCCGTACAAAGTACTGATACAGTGTATTGCGCCATACCCGGACAAAGATGCGGGCCAGGATGTAGAGCGGTATGTAGAGGATGATGCCCCAGGCAAGGCCGCCCATGACTATGGTGTTGTTGAAGCGGGTAAATGCCACGAAGGGGGTGTCCAGCAGTTTGGCAAAGGTGGGGGTCAGCGCCGGGTGAGTCAGAATTGCATAGCCGGTGGTGTCGAACAGCGGGTCTACCAGCGGGATGAAGATTGAGCCCAGGATTATGCTGAGGAACAGAGTGCCTCTGTTTATCCTGAGGAAGAATGTGAAGATAAAAAGGAATATCCACAGTAGATTTCCCTTGGGCACGAATGCCAGAAGCATTCCCAGCGCAAACGCATGGGCCAGCTCTCCCGGCGCCCGGTTTGCATTCAGGGATTTGAACATCTGCTTGAAATAGTTTATCATGCAGACATTTTACTCTACAGTCACACTTTTTGCAAGGTTTTTGGGCTGATCCACATCCCGGCCCAGCTCCAATGCGG
>JAFZIU010000037.1 GCA_017554185.1 Spirochaetia bacterium | reverse complement strand
TTAAATCACTTTTTTACGTTCCGTGGGCCGAAGTCCATGAAGTAGCAAGGATATGACTTCCAGTTGATGTTCTTCTGCTTTCCATAGAACATAGGTGTGTTGTACAGCATAACTGCCGGTGGGTTCTCGTCCCATTCGATAAGCATAGCCTTAAGAGCAGCCTTTCTTTCTACTGGGTCGATGCTGGTGCTCAGGATTTCGCCGTATTCAGCGAACTTCCGTGAATCCCAGTTGTAGTACCGGGTTGCATCATAAGATGGCTTGAATGTTCTCCAGAGTCCGCCTACTGGGTCTGGATACAGTGTGTTATGCATTGTGTTTCTAAGGTCAAGAGTTCTGATCTTGTTGGCATCGGTAGCGTTAACCTGCTGCTGGTTCTCACATACTTCGATCTTTACGTTGATTCCGACTTTCTTCCACATCTCGACACAAGCCTGTGATGTATCAACCTCTCCTGGGTAGTAGTCTCTCATGATTCTGAATACCAGGTCTGGGGATCCCATCTCCACATATTTGGACTGAGCAAGCTCTTTCTTAGCCTCTTCCGGGTCATATTTTGGAGCCGGGTGCTCTGCAACATACATATCTCCGAAGTCCTTGTACTGGATTCCGTGTGGAACGTCAACCATGTTGTTCCAAAGGTCTCTTACCAGTGCATCGCGGTCGATGGAATAGCAGAGAGCCTTTCTCAGGTGAATGTCCATGTATGGCTTATGCATGTTCATATAGATGGTTCTTGCAACTGCAATAGGTCCGCCGATAATCTCTGTCCGTGGGTCTGCATTTACTGTAGCGTGGAAGTCGGTAGGAACGTCACATACAACCTGGTAGTCTCCGGACTGGAGTCCTGCGATTCTGGCTGCAATCTCCTTGACTACCTTGAAGGTGATCTTGTCAAATGCTGGCTCGCCGCCCCAGTATTCTGGGTTCTTCTCTACGATCAGGTGGTCTTCTGCATCGAAATCTACGATTTTATAAGGACCTGTTCCAACTGGCTTGAACTGCCAATCTACGAATGGTGTGTTCTTGAAATCCTCGCCGCTGATGATTGAGTAGCAAGGGAGTGACAGAATCTGAACCATTGTCGGGTCCGGTTTCTTGGTGATGAACCGTACTGTGTAGTCGTCAATCTTCTGAACCTCTTTGAAGGAAGGCCAGTTCTTGTCTTTTACGCCTACAGCCGGCTTTTCACCGAAAAGTCTTTCCTGGCTGAATGTAACCAGAACGTCATCTGCATTGAAGTCAGATCCGTTGTGGAACTTAACGCCCTTTCTCAGGTAAACCTCGAGGGTCTGGGAGTCAATCTGCTTCCAGGACTCTGCCAGGCATGGGATCATACCGGTGTTGTTCTGATAGTCGGTTACGATAAGGTTGTCGTATACATTCATGAATACGCGGTACATTGATACCAGAACCTCTTTTCCTGGCTCCATTGTTGCGGGCAGTGCTGGGATAGCTACTGTGATTTCCTTAGGCATCTCAGAGCCTTTGGCAGCCTTTTCTCCGGATCCACCGGCAAAAGCACTTACTGCAAGAAGAGCAATCAAACATACTAATAAGAATTTTTTCAAAACGTCCTCCTCGTTTTTCTCTCTCCATACATTATAACCATAACTTCTTTAAATTGTGAAGATAGAAAAATTATATATATTTTTGATTTTTCTATGGGTTTTCCCTATTTCTTTTTGGAAAAGATATAATTATAATGGAAAATTGTATTCAAGGAGTGAGTATACTATGGAAATAATTCATGAGAGTTTCGATACCCCTGTTGTAGAGGAATGTGATGTCCTGGTTGCAGGCGGCGGAATAGCCGGAATTGCAGCAGCTTTGGCAGCTGCCAGAGCCGGAGCCAAGGTTACTTTGATTGAAAGATCCTGGATCCTGGGCGGCCTTGCAACATCTGGTCTTATTGCCATCTACCTTCCTATAGATGATGGAATGGGACATCAGGTTTCATTTGGAATCTGCCAGGAACTGTTCATGCTCTCAATAAAACATCTTGTGGAAAGCCGCTATCCAAAGGCCTGGCTTGAGAACGGTACCTTCGAGGAGAAGCGGGACGGCAAGCGGTTTGAAGTGCAGTACAATGCTTCCCTCTTTGCCCTTGAGTCCGAGAAGCTTCTTAACCAGAACGGAGTGCGGATTCTCTATGGAACCGAGATTTGCGATGTTAAACGGGATGCAGACCGTATCGAGGCAGTCATTGCCCAGAACAAGAGCGGCCGTTTTGCCATCAAGTTCAAGAATATTGTAGATGCAACCGGCGATGCCGACATTGTGCACTTTGCCAAGGTGCCTGAGGACACTTTCAAGGCAGGAAACGTGCTGGCAGCATGGTATTTCTCTATCCTCAACAACTGGCACAAGCTTAACCAGATCGGAGCTGCCGACATTCCAGACGAGGAAAAGACAGGCAACGAGAAAAAACCTCTTATTGACAGACGGTTCACCGGCTTAAGCGGCTTTGAGCTTTCCGAGATGATGCAGCTGTCCCACGAGCAGACACTGCGCGACATTGTATTCAAGCGGAAGAACGACCCTAACCATGTTCCTACCCTTATCGCAACCATCCCACAGATCCGCATGACACGGAAGATTGTGGGAGAATACACCTATGATGTAGCTGACGAGCACAAGTATTTCGACGATTCAATCGGTATGTTCAGCAACTGGAAGAAACGGGGACCTGTCTACGAGACACCTTTCAGGACACTTTACAATAAAGAGGTCAAGAACCTTCTCACAGCCGGCAGGAACATATCTGTAACCGAGCACATGTGGGATGCATCCAGGGTTATCCCGGCCTGCGCTGTAACCGGCGAGGCAGCCGGTATTGCGGCAGCATGCTTTGACAACATCCCTGAAATTGATGTGAAGGATCTGCAGAAGAAGCTTGTTGCAGGCGGAGTTGTACTCCACGAGAAAGACCTGAACATATAACCGGAGATTTTATGTCGCTTAAGAATATGCGCAACATAGGCATCATGGCACATATTGATGCCGGAAAGACAACCACCACAGAACGTATCCTCTTCTACACCGGAGAGAACCACAAGATAGGCGAAGTCGACAACGGCGAAGCCACCATGGACTGGATGGAGCAGGAGCAGGACCGGGGTATAACCATAACTTCGGCTGCCACCACCTGCTACTGGCGGGATCATCAGATCAATATCATCGACACCCCGGGCCATGTGGATTTCACTGCCGAGGTTGAGCGGTCGCTGCGTGTCCTGGACGGCGGTGTTGCCATATTCTGCGCAGTGGGCGGGGTCGAGCCCCAGTCCGAGACTGTATGGAAGCAGTCAGAGAAGTATAAAGTGCCACGGATTGCATTTGTCAACAAGATGGACCGGATGGGCGCCAATTTCTTTGCAGTCATTGATGATATCAAGGCAAAGCTGGGAGCAAACCCGGTACCCCTGTTCCTCCCTATGGGAGCCGAGAATGAGTTTGAGGGGGTAATCGACCTTCTGAACCAGAAGGAGATACGGTTCGACCAGGCCGACAAAGGGGTTACGATGACCACCTCAGATATTGCTGATGAACGGAAGGAACTGGCTTCCCAGTGGCGGGACAGCCTTCTGGACAATATCTCTGCATTCTCTGATGAGATTACCGAGCTTTATCTGAACGGGGAAGAGATCCCTCTGGATATGATAAAGGCAACTATCCGCAAAGCTACTTTGGAAGGAAAACTGCTGCCTGTATTTGTAGGGTCTTCCCTTAAAAATACTGGAGTGCAGTGCCTTCTGGACGGCGTAGTGGACTACCTCCCTGCCCCGGACGAGATGCCGCCGGCAATAGGTGTCCATGCAAAGAAGGGCGACCAGGTTGAAGTGCCTTGCAACCCAGCTGGCAGACCATTGGGTCTGGTGTTCAAGATTCAGAACGACCCTGCAGCAGGAAGCCTGTGCTTCATAAGAATGTATTCTGGAAGCATTTCTAACGGCACTGCTGTGATGAACATAAGCAAAGGAAAGAGGGAGCGTATAACCCGGCTTTTCAGGATGCATGCCAACAAGCAGGAGGCTATAGACACCCTCTCGGCAGGCGACATCGGGGCTGTAATAGGGTTCAAGCTGGCCCAGACCGGCGACACCATAGGAAACGAATCCTTCCAGGTGCTCCTTGAGAACATTGAGTTCCCGGAGCCTGTAATCTCGGTTGCAATCGAGCCCAAGACCATGTCGGACCGGGACAAGCTTAAAGGTGTGCTGGAGATTCTTTCCAAGGAAGACCCCACCTTTGTGGCAAAAGAGAGCGAAGAGACAGGTCAGCTTATTATATCGGGCATGGGCGAGCTGCATCTGGACATCCTGGTCACCAGGATTGTCAACGACTTCAAGGTTGCGGCCAACGTGGGCAACCCGCAGGTATCCTACAAGGAGTCCATAACCAAGGAAGTCACCCATGTGGAGAAGTTCGACAAGGTTATTGCAAACAAAGAGAACTTTGCCCAGATCACCCTGCGGGTTGCGCCCGCCGGTCAGGGCTCCGAGAACAAGTTCACATACGACGAGAAGCTTAAGAAGAAGCTCCCGATGGGGTTTATCGAGGCAGTAAAGCGGGGTGTCACCGGCAGCTTCACCTCCGGATCCCTTTTCGGCTACCCTATGGTGGAGGTTGCAGTGGAGCTGGTGGATGCCGAATACAACGAGCTTACAGCCACCGAGTTTGCCTACGAGGCTGCCGGCGCCATGGGCTTCGACAACGCCTGCCGAGAGGCCGCCCCGGTCAAGCTGGAGCCTATTATGAATGTGGATATCGCAACCCCGAAGGAGTACATCGGCGAAGTCATAAGCAATATGACTGCCCGGGGCGGTCTGGTAGAGAGCTTGGAAAGCCGCAATGGATCAGAGCATGTGAAGGCACAGGCTGCCCTTGCCAAGATGTTCGGGTATTCTACTACATTAAGAAGCCTGACTCAGGGAAGAGGAACCTTCTCTCTCTCCTTCTCCCACTTTGCCGAAGCTTAGATCATACTTTTAAGAGTTCCCAGATCCTGGATAATAAAGAGCGGCAGGGTATCTATGTCCACAGCCACCTCTACAATGTTCACGTCCCGGTTCCTGTAGTATTCGATAAGAGGGAAAGTCTGGTCATAGAAGATATTCACTTTTCTCTTCACTTCTTCAAGGGAATCGTCGGTGCGGTCGGTCCTGTCGCCGCCACTGTTGTATTTGATGCGCTCGTATGCCACTTCCGGCGGGCAGTTGAGGAACAGTACAAACTTGATGTCCACAATGTTGTCAAGGGCATTTGCCTGGCCGATATGGCGCGGCAGACCATTCAGAATGATGACATCATCATGATGTACATTGCGTGTAACAATAAAGTTGCGCAGAAGTTTCTCTGCAATAGGGAAATCCTTGTCCTCCAGAAGCTGGTTGGACTCAAGAAGCCCTTTCACTGTAGCCTTTTCTTCAGGTGTCAGGATGTCGGAATCATCCTTCACTGCATCACGCAGCTGCTGGCCGAAATCAAAGTGATAGTATGTGTTCCACCACAGCTCCTGGGTCTCCATCTGGTCGCCGAAAGGAGTCTTTCCTGCTCCTGTGGAGCCTAAAACAAGCATTGCCTTATATTTCATCTTTTTACCTCATTTATTTTGTAATCTCATTATACAGTTCTGGGCGCCGGTCTGCAAACAGGTCTGCAAGAGGTGCCACCTTTTTATCCAAAGCTTTGGCTGGGTCTATTTCTACGCCATAGAAGCCGGTGTCATCGGCTCCGGCGCTGGCCAGCACCTTGCCCCGGTTGTCCACTATGCGGCTTAAGCCCGAATAAGACAGGCACCTGCCCTTCCGGTTCTCAGTGCCGTGGCGGTTGGCCAGGATCCAGAATACGCCGTTCTCCAGAGCCCTGGAGCAGGATGTAATCTGGGCAAAGCCAGGCAGCACTAAGTTTGCCGGATGGCACACTATCTGCACTCCCTCAAGGGCCAGAGTGCGGGCCGATTCTGGGAACATGTGGTCAAAGCAGATAAGAACGCCTACTTTAATACCTTTCACATCGAATGTTGGGAAGCCCAGGTTGCCGGGCTTGAAGAAAAGCTTTTCCTCGTTGTACAGGTGGTTCTTGCGGTACACCTGCACCTTGCCGTCGGGAGTTGCTATGAGGGCTGAATTGTAGTAAACGCCATCTGCCTTCTCGGGGAAGCCCACCACTACTGCGGTGTTCTTCTCCACTGCAACCTTGGAGAAATCATCAGACATAGGGCCTGGTACGGCACTGGCTGTGTCAGCAACTTCCTTCTGCTCAAGGAAGAGATAGCCCGATGTGGCAAGCTCCGGGAATACAATCAGGTCTGCATCTGCTGCCTTAACTGCGTTCACCATGGTCTGGATATTTTTCTCTACATTCCCGAACTCCGGGACAAACTGATAAAAGCCAACCTTCATACCTAAAATATATAAACATAGCCCTCCTTTGGCAAGGCAGAAAAATTTTTCAACTTTTTTTCAAAAATTTGAAGCAAAATTACAGTTAATGTTAACGGCTACAAACACATGGTCATGTAAGGAGGAATGGCTATTATGCCATCATCCTTAAGCGAAAGATTTTTAGGATGAATAAGATAGCACTGAGCAACTCTTGATTTATACTTCTTTTGGAAGACATCAAGAGAGCCGGTGCTATAATTCTTTCCAGACTTCACTTCTATCGGAATAATCTTGCTTCCCTTGGAGTTAGTTGTGGAAAGGATAAAATCGACTTCTATATCGTTGCGATGCTTTGCCTCGTTGTAATGAGTATAGAAGAAAAGCTTATGCCCCCTTGCCGCCAGCAACTGAGCAATTGCATTTTCATAGAGCATCCCTTTGTTTATGGAGAGCTTGTCATTCATTATCTGCATATAAAGATTCTCGGAGTTGATTGTATTCTCATCAAAGGCCATGGAGAACAGCAGTCCTGTATCACCCATATAACACTTAATAGCGGAATCATCTTGATTAAGGCTTAGTCCTACATTGGGATCGTTGCACTTGAAACAGTTGTTCACAAACATAGAATCTTCCAGCCACAAAAATGTTTTCTCGTAAGAATCTTCGGTATGAATTCCATTGTCAACAGTTGAGAGAATAATCCTTTTCTCATGCTTGGACAGAAATGCTGGTATTTGATTGAATACAGCCTCAACCTTACTCTTATAAGCACCCTTTATTTTTCTTATATCCTTCCTGTAGAGATTGATAATTGAACGTTTCCTTGTATCGCATGCTGCAAAGCTGAAAGTATTTAAGATATAATCCAATACAACCTGCGGCATTCCGCCTATCAGCATATACTGTTTGAAAAGAAACATGACTTCATTATGCAGTCCTCTTTCCAGCGGAATCTTCTTATCAAAACATTCTCGAATATAATCACAGATTGTAAACTTACCCATGGCCCATGCAAACTCCTCGAAATCCATGGGATACATTTTTATGGAAGTCTCTTCTGATGGAATAGTAATATCTTTAACATTTTCATTTATGGAAATAAGAGAACCTGTCTCGATATAATCAAAGCGGCCATCTTTAACCAGTATTTTTATAGTCTGGCGCGCCTTTGGAAACTGCTGGACTTCATCAAATATTATTATAGATTTGCGGGGATAAAGAGGAACATTATAGACATACGAAAGAATTGCAAAAAAATCATCAAGGTTCACCAGCTTAGTGTTGAATGCATCTATAACCTGTTTTGGACAATCATTGAAATCAATGAGAATATAGGAGTCATATTCTTTCTTGGCAAACTCCTCCACAATAGTAGATTTGCCGATACGTCTGGCACCTTCCACCAGGAGAGCCTCTCTTCCCTTCTTTGTCTCTTTCCACTTCAGGAAGTCATTGTAAATTTTTCTGTTAAATATCATATTTCTTTATCCTAACATCAATTATATCCAAAAGTTGCCAAAAGCGCAAGATATAATATAGCTAAAAGTTGCCAAAAGCGCAAGATATAATATAGCTAAAAGTTGCCAAAAACGCAAGATATAAAAAATATGTAATGTGTGGCCGGGGTGACGTAAAGGCGGTAATATATTATACTCCACATTATGAGTATCTACCTGGACTGGGCAGCTACTGCAGTGCCGGACCCAGCCATCTTGAAAGACATATTTGAATGCTCAGCCCGCTACTACGGGAACCCATCATCGGTGCACCAGGCTGGCCAAAAGGCCAGCGCGGTGCTAGAGGAGTGCCGCACCCGGTGTGCCGCAGCCCTGGGGGTAAAAAAAGAAGAAGTATACTTCACATCCGGCGGCACCGAGAGCGACAACATAGTGCTCCTCTCCCTGCTGCGGAAGCCCTCACGGGGCACTGTACTGGTAAGCGCAATCGAGCACCCGGCAATCTTAGAGCCCGCAGCAGTGCTGGCAGAGAACGGATACAAGGTTGCATACTTAAAACCGGGTGCCGACGGAATAATAAAGCAAGGCACACTAGAAAAGGCACTCACTCCAGACACCAAGCTGGTTACTGTAATGGCAGTGAACAACGAGACAGGAGCTGTCCAGCCGGTGCACCAGCTGGCCGCCGCCGTACAGCACTATGCAAAGGAATGCGGGCACAAGATACACTTCCACTGCGACGCAGTACAGGGCACCGGTAAAATCAAACTGGATTTTGCCGACCCCAACATCCACTCCTGGGCAATAAGCGCCCACAAGATAAGGGGCCCGCGGGGTGCAGGCATACTGGTGCTCAAGAACACTATACAGACCATGGTGCGCGGCGGCGGCCAGGAGAGCGGAATACGGCCAGGCACTGAGAACACATCTGCCATCTATGGCATGACTCTTGCTCTTGAGAAAGCACTCTCCGACTTGGATAAAAACAGTGCCCATGCCTATGCCCTCATGGACACACTTCTGGAAGCCCTTGCAGAAAACAACGCTTACACCATCATCCCGGAGAACAGAAAACCTGGAGATGCACACTACTCCCCTTATGTCCTCTCCTTTGCAGCAACCCCTATTCCCGCCGAAGTGATGGCACGTACCCTTGATGACAAAGGTATATGCGTGGGCACTGGCTCTGCCTGCTCCAACCGGAAGAAGGGACAGTCCAAGACACTTGCTGCAATGGGTGTTGCCGACGACATCTCTTTCTCAAGAATACGCGTATCAATAGGCAGCACCACAACAGAAGAAGAGATAGCAGAGTTCATAAAGACACTGGATCAGGAGAGCAGCATTCTGCGTAAAGCACTGAGGTAAAGCATGGAAAGAATGTATGTCATAAAAATAGGTGAGATTTCCCTCAAGGGCGGCAACCGGAGAATTTTCGAGAAAAGGCTTACAAACAACATCCACCGTCAGCTTGGCGATATTCATGTGGTTATCAACGGCAGATCTGGCCGCTTCTACCTGCACTATGACGGCGACAATCAGGCTGAAATCGAGAAGATAGAATACACTCTTGCCCATGTGTTCGGCATTGTTGCTTTCTCAAAAACAGTTAAAGTCGAAAAAAACATTGATGACATAAAAAAAGCCTGCGGTGACATTGCAGACAAGCTTATGGCAGAGGGCAATCACAAGACCTTTAAGATCAAGGCCATGAGGGCAGACAAGAGTTTCCCTCTCTCCTCTTACCAGCTTGACTGCGAGCTTGGGGGTGTGGTGCTGGACAAGTATCCGGATCTGAAGGTGGACTTGAAGCACCCCGATTTCTCCATAACTGTGGAGCTGCGGGACAAGGCCTATCTGTATGGTCCCGACACCCGTGGCCTATGCGGACTTCCTACCGGATGTGCAGGTCGCGGAGTGCTGCTTCTTTCGGGCGGCATCGATTCCCCAGTTGCAGGCTATATGATGGCTAAACGGGGACTGCTGCTGGAAGCTATCTATTTCCACACCTATCCTTTCACATCAGATAAATCGCTTAACAAAGTAATACATCTGGCAGAGATTCTCTCCTCCTACATGCCCAGCATAAAGCTCCATGTAGTCAACTACACCCCGGTGCAGACCCATATCTCGGAGAAATGCCACAAGAACGAATCCACCCTGCTTTCAAGAGCAGCAATGATGAAGATATCACACTATGTATGCAGAGAGCGGGACTGTAATTCACTGGTCACCGGCGAAAGCTTAAGCCAGGTTGCAAGCCAGACTGCCGAAAGCCTCCGCTTTACCGGAAGCAGCACCGACTACCCTATCTTCCGCCCGCTCATAGGCATGGACAAAGAGGAGATCACAACCATAGCAAAGAAGATCGGCACCTACGAGACATCTATCCTGCCCTACGATGACTGCTGCAGCATGTTTGCCCCCGAGTTCCCGCTGACAAAGCCGGTGTTCGAGAAGATAAAAGAGTCCTACGATTATCTTAAGATAGATGACCTGTTGCCCGAAGCTGTCCGCTCCATCGAGACCTACACCATGGCAGACGGTGTCACAATAGAAGTCAAGAAAAAAGTACTTTCTGATTTTGCTCTTTGATCACTGCAGTTCAAATTCCAGGGTCATTCCAGGCTCAACTGGTGTGCCAGGGGCTGGCGACTGCTTTACAACCCAGCCTTCTCCCTTTATCTTCAGGTTGAACCTGTCATCCTTGAAAAGGGGCAGAAGATGCTTCTTGGAAGCCCCGGTGAAATCGGGAATAACATCAATCACTGCATAGTTCTTTTCCTGTGCCTCGTTGATTGATCCGTCAAACTGCAGAACTGTGTCGCCCTTTCGCGCCATTCCCTTGTACGAGATCATGTCGTTGGCCAGCTTGCCCACAGCAGGAACCGCGATTCCAGCACCTGTAGTCACCTGCCCTTTTGGATAGAAAACTACGTTGTAGATAATGTACTGAGGATCCTCTGTTGGGAAGATGGCTAAACAGGAAGCAGTGAACTTGTCCTTAGAATAGGTTCCAGTATTTGGGTCATAGACCTGGGCTGTACCAGTCTTCATGGACATGCGCACACCACCCACTTTGTGACGCCGTGCAGTACCGCCGTCGCCCGAAGCCCGTTCCATCATAAGGAGCATGGAATCGGCAACCGAAGGAGAAATCACCTCCTGAATCACATCTGTCCCAGTCTCATACACCACATGTCCAGTGGCATCCACCACTTTCTTGATAACATGTGGCACCAGCAGTTTTCCATGGTTTGCAACGGCAGTGGCAGCCTTTACTATCTGCATTGCATTCACAGAGATTTCCTGACCTATTGCCTTGGTGGGCTTTGAATAACCAGTCCACTTCTTAACTGGATCAATCTTTCTGACCTCTTCATGCGGAATTTCTATTCCAGAAGCAGAACCAAAACCGAACTGAGTTATCATATAATAGAAATCCTCTTCGCTTACCGATTCAGAAGCGGTGCAGGTGCCTGGGTTGCAGGAATATTTGATTATATCGCCGGTATCGATATGGCCATGTTTTCCAGTACATTTTATAGGAGGTCCCGGCACATTGGTATATAAGCCGTTACAGAAGAAGCGGGAATCTGGTGTCACCCTTTCCTTGCCCGGTACTGGGGTTGGGAGATGCATGAATGAGCTTATGCTGAACACCTTGAACACCGAGCCAGGCTCATAAGTGTAGATGACAGGCTTGTTCCGCTTTATCGGGTCAATCGCACTATACTTGGTATAATTGTTAAGATCCAGCTCGGGCATTGATACATAGGCCAGAATCTCGCCAGTCTTGGCATCGGCCACCAGGGTTATGACACCATCCTGGGGCTCATACTGATCCATGATATCCATAGAGGCCTGCTGTGCAAAGTTCTGAATATTGACATCTATAGTCAGATAAACCTGATTGCCATAAACCACACCGGAAAAAGCTTTTTCAGCCCCCTGGGGATAAAGATAGGGATCCATCTGCTTCTCAATGCCGTCAAGGCCTATGCTGTCATCACCGGCAAAACCTATAAGATGTGATGCCAGTTCCTTCTCGGGGTAGAGTCTGCCATAGTCATCAAGCACCCGGATTCCAGAAATCTCGCCGCTTTTAACCAGATCCTGAATCTTTTCTGCAGCCTCGTAGGAGACTTTGCGGGCCAGCTGTATTACATCGCCCCCCTTCTTCTCAAACTTTGCCTTTATCTCTTCCTCTGGAATCTCAAGGATTTCAGAAAGCCGCTTTGCTACATAATCGGGATTCTTCAAGGTAGGCCGCCAGCCGGTAACTCTGAAAAGCCTTGTCTGGATTGCCAAGACCACGCCGTTACGGTCCAGTATAGGTCCCCGTTCCACCCTGTAATTCTTATGGGATGCAGATTCATTCTTCGGGCTTAACACCATCAGGTAAAAGTAGCGGCTTATGATGCCGCAGAGGGAAATTAAAGCTATTAAGAATATGAATAGGGCTTTCTTTGTCTTTTCCATTCAAAAATATATTAATATTTACTTCAAATCTTGTCGATACAATAATTACCCATTATGAACGAAATATTCAACTACAGCCAGCTGATGGCTGAACCACAGGCAGAAACCTGCAAGCAGAAGAAAGTCCCAGTACAGATCGACATAGTTCCGGTCCTTAAGAAATGCGCCGGCATACTCTGCAGCAAATTTGTGCTCAAAGGGGCTGCCTGCATCATGGGAGCCCTGCTTCTCTACAACTTGGGCACTCTTGTTCCTAAGTTTGAAAAGCCGGCAGACATAGCTTTACCTGCAGATTCATGCCTGGAATCCATGATGCTGTCATCATTGGTCGCAGACGGTTCATCCCAGAGTTCAGCTGTCGAAAGCAGTTCCATAGTGGCCTACTCTGTCAAGGCAGGGGATACCCTGGATAAAATATCAAAGAAATATCAGATAACTTCCGAGAAACTGGCTGTCTACAACAACATTGAAGATGCCAGGAAACTGTTCCCAGGAATGGTCCTCAGGATCCCGCTTTAAGAGATCTGTATCCTGCCCTTGGTCAGTGTGACCTGGGCACAATCTCCATTCTTCAGCTCTCCATTTATTAGCTTAAGGGCAATCTCGTCCTCCAGCTCCTTCTGGATAAGACGCCGCATAGGGCGGGCCCCGAACTTGGCATCAAAGCCTTTCTCTATAAAATACTTCTTTGCCTTAGCCGAGATTGAAAGGGCAATCTCTTTCTCCTTAAGCCGCTCTGAAAGCTCTCTGATCATAAGATCAAAGATAGCCTCTATCTCTTTGGGTCTCAGCATGTCAAACACTACAATCTCATCAATTCTGTTCAGGAACTCAGGGCGGAAGCTGCGCTTGAGTTCGTTGAGCGCTGCAGACCTTATGGTGCTGCGGCTTTCTGATTCCTCTTCCCTGCGGAATCCCACCATGGAATCGGATGCAAACTCACGGGTGCCGGCATTGCTGGTCATTATGATAACAGCGTTGCGGAAAGAGACCCTGTGCCCCATGCTGTCCTGGATCTCACCCTCCTCCAGCATCTGCAGAAGCAGGTTGAAGACATCGGGATGAGCCTTCTCAATCTCGTCAAAGAGGATTACACAGTAGGGTTTGCGCCGTACCTTCTCGGTAAGCCAGCCCCCTTCGCCATAGCCCACATAACCCGGGGGAGATCCCACCAGTCGGGATGTGGTGTGCTTTTCCATGTAATCCGACATGTCCACCCGTATAAGGGCATCCTCGCTGCCGAAAAGGTACTGGGCAAGCTGCTTTGCAAGGTATGTTTTTCCTACGCCGGTGGGCCCGAGGAATATGAATGAACCAAGGGGCCGTTTAGGCGAGGCAATACCCGCCCTGGAGCGCCGGATTGCAGCCGACACTGCCTTGATGGCATCATCCTGGGCAATCACGTTCTGGTGCAGGTGCTCTTCCATCTTCAAAAGCTTCTCGGTCTCGTTCCGGGAAATGCCGGAAACCGGTATGCCTGTCATGGAAGAGAGGGTGCGGCAGATATCCTCCACATCTATTATGTTCCTGTTCTGTTTAAGGGAGGCACGCCACTCCTGCCCCATCACATCAAGGGTATATTTAAGCTTGTTTATCTCGTCCCGCACCTTGGCAGCCTCTTCGTAGGCCTGCACCTGCACAAAATGCTTCTTGGTCTCGGTAAGGCGCGCTATCTTATCCTCCAGGTTCAGCATCTCGGCAGGCTTTTCCACAAAGGCTATGCGGCAGTGTGCCCCCGATTCGTCCAAAAGGTCTATGGCCTTGTCCGGCTGCATCCGGCTGGTTATGTACCGGGAGGAAAGGTCTACAGCTGCCTCCAGGGCCTCGTCGCTGAAGCTTACGTTGTGGAAGTTCTCGTAGTTTGTCCGTAATCCTTTCAGAATCTCCAGGGTATGCTCCCTGTCCGGCTCCTCCACCAGTATAGTCTGGAACCGCCGTTCCAGGGCGGCATCCTTTTCTATGTGCTTGCGGTATTCATCCATGGTGGTGGCGCCGATACACTGGAAAGTGCCTCTGGCCAGCGCCGGCTTAAGTATGTTGGCCGCATCCACAGCCCCTTCGGAGCCGCCGGCCCCCACAATAGTGTGTATCTCGTCTATGAAAAGAATCACATTCTTGGCCGACTCCACCTCTTTGACAAGGTTCTTGAGCCGTTCCTCGAACTCGCCCCGGAACTTGGTTCCAGCCACCAGAGAGCCCATATCTATTACCATGAGGCGCTTTTCCAGGAATACATCGGGAGCTGTCCCCTGGGCAATCCTGTGGGCAAACCCTTCTACAATGGCTGTCTTTCCCACTCCAGGTTCTCCTATGAGCACCGGGTTGTTCTTCCGGCGGCGGGCCAGAATATGCATAAGTCTGTTTATCTCGGTCTCACGGCCGACTATAGGATCCAGCTGTCCAGAAGATGCCATGAGCACCAGGTCTCTGGCAAAGCTGTCCAGCATGGGAGTTTTGCTTTTCACCGCTTCCTTAACCAATCGAAGCCTCCTTTATACCCAGCTTTTTCCGCAGGGCTGCCGCACGCAGGATATCAACATCAATCTCATCCTTATCGAAAGGACCTGCCATGGCGTCGGCCAGCACATGGTATTTCTGCATCTCTATGAAAAGGGAATCCAGATCATCGGGCATATCCTTGAGAATGCCGGCGCAGACTCCCAGCTTTATATCTGCAATAAGCTCAAGAGCATCCCATATCGTCAGCTTCCTGCAATACTGGATTACACCGTAGGAGCGCATCACACGGTCCTCTATATCAAGGCGCTTAACTTCCATGATATGATTCCGCGATTCCCGCTCCATATCCACAATATGGGAATAGATATCGTTCATGCGGATAAGCACATCCATTGCACTGTTGCCGG
>JAFZIU010000036.1 GCA_017554185.1 Spirochaetia bacterium | reverse complement strand
CGTTGACAATGGCCAGGATAGGGATCTCGTAAGGGGAGGTGTTTCCCCAGGTTCCCTTGGCCTCTATGTTGAGCCCGCATGGGGCTTTGGTGTCGATGTGGATTTCGTTCTTGCGCGGGTGCCAGAACCGCAGATAGTCGCAGTAGTTGTTGTGGATCCAGATGTTAGTTGCAGGCAGCCACTTAAGCTCATCCTCGGTGAACCTGAGGTTGCAGTAAAGCCCCACCTGACGCCGGATTTCCCTGACCATCTCCTTGGTGAACTTGACATTCTCGTTCCTGCACTTGAAGGTCCAGGTGGCATGGTCTCCGCTGAACTGGTGGAAGATGGCCTGTCCCATGGAGAATTTGTAAGCATCGGTATCCAGAAGTGATTTGATTATCTGTTCCATAACAACCGCCTTTTAATTGTTTTTTATATTATCGGCATGAACAGGGGCACTTCTTGACTATTATTATTTAAGAATATATTGTTATAGCACTATGGCAGACGAAAAATTAAGTACTATCAGACACTCTGCATCCCATGTGATGGCAGCAGCAGTTTTACAGATGTTCCCAGAGGCAAAGATTGCCATCGGACCATCCATTGAAAATGGTTTTTATTATGACTTCGACCTTCCGCGCCCGCTCAAGATGGACGATTTCCCCGAGATCGAGGAGCGGATGAGGGATATCATAAACAAGAAAGAGGACTTTATCCGGAAGGAAGTAAGCCGCCAGGAGGCTCTTGAGCTTTTCAAGGACCAGCCCTACAAGACCGAGCTCATAAACGACCTTCCTGAGAACGAGGTCATCTCCATCTACACAGTGGACAAGTTCACCGACCTGTGCCGGGGACCCCATGTGGAGAACACAAAGATGATCAACCCCCAGGCCATCAAGCTGCTCTCTATCGCAGGAGCCTACTGGAGAGGGGACGAGAAGCGCCCTATGCTCCAGAGAATCTATGCTACAGCATTCACAAATCCAAAGGACCTGCGGCTCTATCTCCAGCACCTTGAGGAGCTTGCAAAGCGGGACCACCGCAAGATAGGCAAGGAGCTTGACCTGTTCCATATCGACGAAGAGAACCCTGGCCAGATCTTCTGGCATCCGAAGGGATGGACTATATACCGTGTCCTGGAAGACTATGTGCGCTCCAAGATCAAGGCCGACGGCTATGTGGAGGTACGCACTCCTTTCTGTATGCCGCAGGGACTGTGGGAACGCTCCGGCCACTGGGCAAAATATAAGCAGAATATGTTCATAACCGAGAGCGAGAAGCGCCTTTTCGCCCTCAAACCTATGAACTGCCCAGGCCATGTGGAGATCTTCAAGCAGGGAATCAAGAGCTACCGCGACCTGCCCCTCAGAATGGCAGAGTTCGGAAGCTGCACCCGCAACGAACCTTCCGGCACACTCCACGGCTGCATGAGAGTCCGAGGCTTTGTCCAGGACGATGCCCATATCTTCTGCACCGAAGAGCAGATTCCGTCCGAGGTTGCCAAGTTCTGCCATCTCCTCAAGGATATGTACAAGGACTTCGGTTTCACCGATGACAAGATCATAGTTAAATTCTCAACCCGCCCTGAGCTTAGAGTGGGTGATGATGCAACATGGGACAGGGCCGAGGGAGCGTTGGCCGATGCCTGCAAGAAGGCCGGTCTTTCCTACGAGATCTCCCCGGGCGAGGGTGCCTTCTACGGACCTAAGCTTGAGTTCACCTTGGTCGATGCCCTTGGCCGCCAGTGGCAGTGCGGAACTATCCAGGTTGACTATCAGCTGCCAAGCGCAGACCGCCTGAATGCCGAATACATCGGCGAAGACAACGCAAAGCACCATCCGGTTATGCTGCACCGCGCAGTCCTGGGTTCTCTTGAGCGGTTCATAGGAATCCTCCTTGAGAACTTTGCAGGTGCACTTCCGGTATGGCTTGCACCCGAGCAGGCAATAGTGATTCCAGTTGCACCGGCCTTCAACGAGTATGCAGAGAAGGTTGCAGCAACCCTCAAGGCAGCAAAGATCAGGGCCCAGGTGGATGCCACCGAGCAGCGCATGAACGCAAAGATCCGCAACGCCCAGGGACAGAAGATCCCATATATGTTCATCATCGGAGACAAGGAGGCTGCCGAAGGTAAGGCTTCCATCCGCCTGAGGACAGGACAGCAGATGAACGGTCTGGCATTGGACGAGGCAGTCAAGTTCGTGCTTGACAAGATTGCAGCCAAGGCTGAGATATAAGACATAGCAGATGGTCATCATTTTACGGGACAACCCGGCGCAGAAACAGATAGACTCACTTGTCTCCTGGCTCAGGGAGAAAAACCTTGATGTCCACATCGTAAAAGGGGCAGAGCAGACTATCATAGGGCTTATAGGCGACACCTCCAAGATTGACATGGACTCCATAAAGACCATGGATATTGTTGAGGATGTGAAGCGTATCCAGGAGCCCTACAAGAATGTGAACCGGAAGTTCCATCCCGATGACACCGTCGTAACCATAGCTCCTGGCATTAAGATCGGGGGTGGCAGCTTCCAGGTGATGGCAGGGCCTTGCTCGGTGGAGGAGAGCAGCCAGGTGCTTTCCATAGCAAAGGCTGTGAAGGCTGCAGGGGCAAGTATCCTCCGGGGCGGTGCATTCAAGCCCCGTACATCCCCATATGCATTCCAGGGACTGGGGCCCAAGGGACTTGAGATCCTTGAGAATGCCAAGAAAGAGACCGGGATGCCCATAGTCTCCGAGATAATGGATATCTCCAAGCTTCCTCTGTTCGAGAATATAGATATTATACAGGTGGGCGCCCGGAATATGCAGAACTACGAGCTTTTGAAGGAGCTGGGTAAAATAAATAAGCCTGTCCTCCTGAAGAGGGGGCTCTCCAGCACAATCCAGGAGCTTCTGATGAGCGCCGAGTACATAATGGCCGGCGGCAACAGCCAGATAATCCTGTGCGAGCGGGGAATCCGCACCTTCGAGACAGCAACCCGCAATACCCTTGATATCTCGGCAGTGCCGGTCTTGAAAGAGCTTACACACCTTCCTGTTATCGTTGATCCAAGCCATGGAACAGGAAATGCCCGGCTGGTCAAGCCTATGGCTATGGCAGCTGTTGCCGCCGGGGCAGACGGCCTTATGATCGAGGTGCACAACGACCCTGTCCACGCCCTTTGCGACGGCGCCCAGTCTCTGACCCTAGAGGCCTTTGGCGAACTTATGGCTTCTGTGGATAAAATTCTTCCTTTCGCTTATAAAAGATAACTGATATAATAAGATCGCTTATATAGCATATAGGGGGCTCATGAAGAGCATAACTGTAAAGGCACAGAATGGAACCTACGACGTTGTCATAGACCGGGGGCTTTTGTCCCGGGTGGGTGTACTTTTGGCTGAACGGCTTGAAAGCCGGCACGCTCTGTTAGTGTGCGACGATGTGACAGCCAGGCTTTATTCCGGTACTGTGACTGCTTCCCTTGAGTCAGCTGGCTTTGATATTGCCACCTTTGTATTTCCCCATGGCGAGGCCAATAAGAGATGGAACATGGTAGGTGAGATACTGGAGAAGGCGGCCAGCGCAAACCTTAACAGGAGCGACTTCTTTATAGCCCTGGGAGGCGGCGTATGCGGCGATATGACAGGCTTTGCCGCCGCTGTATACCTGCGTGGAGTGCCTTTTGTGCAGATTCCTACAACGCTGCTGGCCGCAGTTGATGCTTCAGTTGGGGGCAAGACCGGGGTCGATCTAGGCACCGGCAAGAACCTGGCGGGGGCATTCCACCAGCCCGCATGCGTTTTGTTTGACCCCGATGTGATTGCAACACTGCCGGTTGCGTGCGTTGACGAGGGGAAGGCCGAGATAATAAAGCACGCGGTTCTTGCCGGGGGGAGGCTGTACGAGATTGCCCTGGGTGGCACCCTGCTTGACGACATGGAGGAAGTGGTTGCGCTGAATGTGGAGATTAAGCGCTCTTATGTGCAGGCCGACCCCTTTGACACAGGCTGCCGGCAGCTCCTTAATTTTGGCCACACCATAGGACACGCCATTGAAAAATTCAGCGGATATACCATCCCTCATGGTCAGGCAGTGGCTATGGGAATGGTTGCAGAAACCAAGTCTTTTATAAAACTTTACAATGAAAAACCGGAAATATTAGAAATAATTAAAAGTTTGCTTGAAAAAAATAGCATAAAATTTGACATTCCATACACAGCCCAGGAGCTGGCCCAGGTAGCCATCCATGACAAAAAAATGGCTTCCGGGAACCTGAATATAATCGCTCCATTGGGTATCGGAAACTGTCAGATCAGGTCTATCCCTGTCTCCCGGCTGGAAGAGTACATCGAGGGAGGACTTTGATATGGAAATCTGCGTAAGGCCCCATAAGCTATCCGGAAAACTGAACGCTCCAGACTCCAAGTCTGATATGTGCCGCAAGCTCCTGTGCAGTGCCCTGTGCAACCGGGGTATGGTGTTCCACATGGACACAACCTGCATAAGCGATGATGTGGAGGCCATGATCCAGTGCCTGCGGGCTCTGGGGACCACTATAACAATCCTTTCGGACACAGCGGTGGAGGTGGCTCCGGGTGCTTTCCACGAAAAGGTGCCCCTGCTGGACTGCAGGGAGAGCGCCACAGTGCTCCGCTTCATGCTCCCGGTAGCTGCCGCTCTCTACGGCAATGCTTCCTTCACTGGAATCGGTTCCATCTCAAGACGGCCTATCCTGCCCATTCTTAAGGCGCTGGAGGCCCATGGGGTGTATGCAGATGCAGACCGCCTCCCGCTGAAGCTGTCGGGTTTTTTGAGTGCCGGGAAATACAGTATGCCGGGGGATATAAGCTCCCAGTTCATATCAGGACTTCTTCTGGCAATGCCGCTTCTGGACGATGAGAGCCATATAAAGCTTACATCTAAGCTGGAATCTGCTGCCTATGTAGACATGACAATCCAGACAATGGCTCAGTTCGGCGTCCTGGTGGAGCGTACCAAGGATGGCTTTACAGTCCCTGCAAACCAGAAATACAGGTCGCCGGAAGACCTTACTGCCGAAAGAGACTGGTCCTCCTGTGCCTTCCTCTATCCCTTCGGGGCAGATTTCCAGGGGCTTGACCCCAAGAGCCTCCAGCCCGACAGGGCTATAAAAAAGTATGCTGAAATTCTGGCTCCCGGGGCCGAGATCGGCGAGCTTTCCATAGATGTGTCGCCTAACCCGGATCTTTTCCCGATTCTTGCTGTGCTGGCCTGCCGTGTCCATGGCAAGGTGGTGCTCTGCGGTGCCAAACGCTTAAGGATCAAGGAAAGCGACAGGATAGTGTCCACTGCAGCCCTTATAAACGGCCTTGGGGGCAAGGCAGAGGAGAAGGATGACGCCCTTGTGATTACCGGAACTGGAAGTCTTACCGGGGGCAGGGTCTCAAGCTTCAACGACCACAGGATTGCCATGGCTGCAGTTGCGGCATCAGCCCTCTGCACCGGCGATGTCCATATAACCGATGCCCAGGTGATAAAGAAGTCATATCCCGGCTTCCTCTGGGATTTCAACGCATTAGGAGGAACCTACTATGTCATTTGACATTGGAAAGAACATCCATCTGACTATATTCGGCCAGTCCCATTCCAAGGCAATCGGGGCTGTGATAGAGGGACTTCCTGCCGGTTTTAAGATTGATATGAGGGCCCTCAAGGCCTTTATGGCCCGCCGCCAGCCTGGACAGAAGGGAACCACTGCCCGCCACGAGGCAGACCAGCCTGTGATCCTTTCCGGCCTGGTGGATGGCTTTACCTGCGGTTCCCCTCTGGCAATGATGATAGAGAACACCGATGCCAGGTCTGCCGATTATAAGGATTTCAAGCGGGTTCCCCGGCCCATGCATGCCGATTATCCGGCTTTTGTAAAATACGAGGGCTATAACGATATAGCTGGCGGCGGGCACTTCTCCGGCCGTCTGACTGCGCCTTTGTGCTTTGCCGGCGGTGTATGCCTGCAGTATCTGGGAAAGCAGGGGGTCAAGATTGCTGCCAAGCTGATATCGGCCGGAGGAGTGCGGGGTAAGAAGATGCAGGAATGCATCGCTTCGGCACAGGATGCAGGGGATTCGGTGGGAGGCATTGTAGAATGCTGCATAACCGGGGTTAAGGCCGGTGTGGGCGACAGCGGCTTTGACAGTCTGGAATCAAGCCTTTCCCGTGTTCTTTTCTCCATTCCAGGGGTGAAGGGCGTGGAATTCGGGGCCGGCTTCGAAGCCGCTTTTATGAAAGGAAGCCAGCACAACGATGCCTGGTGCTTCGACAAAGAGGGCAATGTAAGGACCAGGACCAACAACCACGGTGGCATTCTGGGTGGCTTAAGCACCGGCATGCCTATAGTCTTCCGGGTTGCATTCAAGCCCACACCCTCTATTGCGCTGCCACAGGAGAGCGTGGATCTGAAGACTGGAAAGAGCACAGTGCTCAAGATAAAAGGGCGGCACGACCCCTGCATTGCAGTGCGGGCTGTACCATGCGTAGAGGCAGCCGCGGCTCTGGTGCTGTGTGATTACATGCTATGAAGTACGGACTGATAGGTGCGCATTTAGGACACAGTTATTCTCCCTTTATACACAGCCTTCTGGGAAGCGTCCCTTACGAGCCTGCCAGCCTGCGCCCCGAGGAGCTTGGGTCTTTTATAAAGGCAGGGGACTTTGCCGGTCTTAACGTGACAATCCCTTATAAAAAGGCAGTTGTACCATATCTTGATCATATTGCACCCGAGGCCAAGACTATCGGCGCAGTGAACACCATAGTCCGCCGCGAAGACGGCCTGTGGGGCTACAACACCGACTGCTTCGGCTTTCTCTACGCTGCTGAACACGCTGGAATAAGCCTTAAGGGGAAGAAGGTTCTGGTACTGGGAAGCGGCGGGGCCTCGGCGGGTGTGCAGGCTGCGGCAGCAGGAGCCGGGGCGGCGGAGGTGCTGGTGGTCTCCCGCACCGGGGCACTGAACTATGGGAACGTGTACGAAGAAAGCGGTGCGGAGGTTATAGTGAACGCCACCCCTGTGGGGATGTATCCCCAGAACCGGGGCAAGCTTCTTGAGCTTTCCCGGTTCGGCTCCTGCTGCGGGGTCATCGACCTGGTCTACAACCCCCTTTATACGCCGCTTCTCCTGGATGCCCGGGAGCTGGGGCTCCCGTTCTCAAACGGCCTATCCATGCTGGTGGCCCAGGCAAAATACGCATCTGATCTTTTCCAGGGCATCCAGAGGCCAGACAGCATCATAGAGGGCATTCTGGATAAGACGCTCAAGAAGGTCCAGAACATCGTACTTATAGGAATGCCGGGCTGCGGCAAGAGCACCATAGGAAAGAGGCTGGCGGCCCAGCAGGGGAAGAAGTTTGTAGATACCGACGATCTGGTGGAGCAGAAGGCTGGAAAGAGCATTCCCGATATCTTTGCCCAGGACGGCGAAGCTTCATTCCGGGCACTGGAGGCCGAAGTCATCGAGACTGTAGGTAAAGAAAACGGCCAGGTGATTGCCACAGGGGGCGGCAGTGTCCTTAATCTTGAAAATGTGCGCAATTTGAAGCAGAATGGAACAGTGGTGTTCATAAAGCGGGATTTAGATAAGCTTGCTAAAGAGGGCCGTCCTCTTTCCATAGGGGGCGACCTTGCAGAGATGTATGAGAAGCGTCTGCCGCTCTACAAGGCAGCTGCTGATACTGTGATGGAGAATGTATGAAAAAGATTCTTGTAATAAATGGGCCTAACCTTAATATGCTGGGAATCCGTGAGCCTGAAATCTACGGCCATACCACTTATGCCGAGCTTGAGGGTAAAATAAAGACCTGGGCTTCTGAACTTGGTGTTGAAGTAAAGCTGTTCCAGAGCAATCATGAAGGGGCCATCATAGACGAAATACAGGCTGCATACGGCAAGTGCGACGGCATAATCATAAATCCGGCAGGCTACACCCATACAAGCGTGGCAATCCCCGATGCCATAAAAGCAGTCGGAATCCCTACCGTGGAGGTGCATATCTCGGATCTTGATAAAAGAGAAGATTTCCGCAAGGTATCCTACATCCGCCCCGTGTGTATCTCAACAGTACAGGGCAAAGGTATAGACGGCTACCGCGAGGCTCTTGAGATCCTTACATGTTGCCTGTAGCTTTCTGCCAGTCAAAATAAGCGCTTAGATAGTTGTACACAGCAGTCAGGTGGCGGAGTTCTGCGCTCTCCAGGTTGAGCCGGGTGTCACGCAGCTCCAGCTGGGTCATCACACCGTTGTCAAAAGCAACCTGGGCTATATTGTAGGCCTCCTGTGCACTTCCTATGGTGGATTCTGCTGTAGCTATATTCTCGAACTCCCTCTGGAGTGTCAGGTATATCTGCCTTAATTCGACAATGATATCTTCCCGCTTCTGCTGCAGCCTTATCTCGGTCTGCTCAGACTCTATCTTGACCTGATGGTCCTTTGCCAGGAGGGCACCGCCTGTGAAGATAGGCAGCTCCAGCTTGAGCCCCACCTTGAACACCTGGACATAATTATCATTGTGGAATGCCTTCTGCAGCTTGTCATCCGAATTGCTGTATCCGTATGCGGCATCAAGCGAAAGGGTAGGATAATGTCCTGCTCTGGTTGCCTTTATATTCAGGTCGCGCAGCGATTTCTCCCGCATCAGAGCCATGTAGTCGGACCTTTCCTCAAGCACATCCTGCATGGAAAGTGTTTCTGGAATATCAGGATAAACTGTGAAATCGCCGATCACAGAAACCTCTTCATCTTCAGGTATTCCTGCCAGGTGCTTAAGGTTTATGAGGCAGAGCTCCAGGTTCATCTTTGCATTTGTGGTCTCTGGAACCGCCATCTTGTAATCCACCTCGGAGTTCAGCAGGGCAAGGTTGGATACAACTCCTGTATCATACTTCTGCTTCATAAGCATATAGTGGTCGTAGGAGCGCTCCTCGGTCTCTTTCCTTATATTGTACAGTTTCTCAAGCAGGTAGCACTGGAAGAACACCTTCTTGGCCGCAGTGATGATTGCATCGCTCTGGGCATCGTATACCGACTTGGACATCTGCTTGTATTCCTTGCTGGCCTTGATTGCATTGAACACATTCATGTTGAAAAGCTGCTGGGAAAGGCCTAATCCGAAGCTGAAGTCGTAGTCCTTGTTCACATCCACTTTCTTGTATATAAGGGGGCCGCCACCGGCCTGGGAGGCAACAGCTGCGTTCTGCTCCACATCTATGAAGTTACGGTACAGGGAGCTTGAGAGACCTACAGTAGGCAGTGCCTGGCTCCTTGCCAGCTTCTCCTGTTCTCCTGCGCTCTTGAGGCTTGATGCAGCCAGCATCAGGTCCTTGTTGTTCTCCTTGACCAGACCCAGGTATTCATCCATGGAATACTGTTTTGAGAAGGCAGGGGATGCAGCACAGAAAATCATTGCTGTTATTAAAACTGTCTTGAGATATCTTCTTGAAATCATTTGTCTGCTCCTTCTGAAACCACCTCTGCAGGCTGCTTTTTCTTTTTCCTTCCTGCAAACAGGAACTGGGATGCAGGTGTCATAAAGAGGGTAAGGATGGTGGAGGTGATAAGACCGCCCACGCTTACCAGGCCCATAGGCTGCCTCATCTCGGCACCCTGTGCACCAAGTCCCAGTGCCATAGGCAGAAGACCAAGAATGGTGGCCACGTTGGACATTACGATAGCCTTGAGCTTCTCTGGACACGCTATTATAAGAGCTTCCTGCATGCTCTTTCCCTCACGCCTAAGCTGGTTCGCATAGTCCAGGATAAGGATGGCGTTGTTTACAACCATACCTACCAGCATGACTATGGACATCATGCCGATGAAGTTCATCGCTTTTCCGGTTATTATGTAGACCGCTACTACACCGATCATGGCCAGAGGCACGGTGAACAGGATAAGTACCGGCTGCCACAGGTTCTCGAGTATTGCGGCCAGCAGCATGTAGGTTAGGATAATTGCGATTACGAATACAAAGGCCATCTGCTTTACAGTCTTGGCCATCTCCTTGGAGTTACCTGCTGTCTCGTATCTGTAGCCGAATGGGAAGTCCAGTTCCGATGTGATTTTCGCAATGGCATTGGTTATATTACTCTGGGCATAGCCTACTGCAACGTCACCTGTGAACTCTATTACAGTCTCACGGTCGTTTCGGAGGATCTTTCCGAAGCCTGTTGTATATTGGATATCTGCAAAGTGGGAGAGCGGGAATACTCCTGCCGATGTGGCTATAGGAATGTTTCCCACATCCTCGAAGCTCTTTATGGAGTTGTCCACTAAGAGAACCTTTATGTCGTACTCCTCGCCCTTGTCCTTGAATGTTGTGGATGACATACCCTCAAGGGAGGTACGTAGTGTCACTGCAATAGCCTGCACGCTGGTGCCTGCATCTGCAATCTTCTTCAAATCCGGGGTTATGGTGAGCTGAGGCACACCGCCACGGCTGGAGACATCAAGGTTGACAAGGCCTGGAACCTGCTCAAGCTTAGGATAGATCTGGTCCTGGAAGCCTTTAAGCACCTCCATGTCAGGTCCCTTGAGGTAGAAGTCGATGGAGTGCTGGTTCATACCCATCTTGGAGCTTGAGAAAGCTCTGATTATGACACCCGGAATGTCCGAGAGGTCTTTGATTATTATATTCGCCAGCTGGTTGGAGGTGTATTTACGTGTTGCCTTAGGGGTAAGGCTCAAGGTTATCTTGGCCATGTTCACACCGGTGTCCATGTCGGAAAGCTTTCCTACAGTGGTGGAGCCGTGCTCGACCATATCGGTGTACTTAGCCATCCGCTTCTCAACCTCCTGGGTGAATTCATAAGTCTCGCCGAGGTCAAATCCCTTGGCCAGCTCCATCTCTATATCCACCTGTCCCTGGTCCATGTTAGGCATGAACTCGAAGGGAATGAATTTGAACAGCGACATGGAGAACAGGAACAAGGCTACAATTATCAGGACAACTATAAGGCTCCTCAGCTTGGAACCGAGGATGAACTCCACAAGTTTGCGGTATCCTTTCTCCCACATCTTGAAAATACTCTCGAACTTGTCACCGATAGGGTGCTTTCTTGTATCGTGCTCAGGCAGCAGGTAGGCGGCCATCAT
>JAFZIU010000035.1 GCA_017554185.1 Spirochaetia bacterium | reverse complement strand
TAATAGACCTTAGGATGAACAGTTATTCTGTCTCTTTCTGATGTCTCTTTATATAAATCATACCAGACATCAAGTTTCTCGCCTCCATGGCAGGTGATGACAACACCCTTTTTCTCAGCAACCTTTATATTGCGTCTTGCCCGGTCTTTCATTCCCTTCAGAATCTCATCCAATGGGCGGGAAATATTAAGAATTACAGATGATGGTGGCTGGATATCCATTGTAGCTCTCTTGAAAGACTTGGGAGCATCTGTCCACTCCCCTTCCTCCTTGACATACCAAGGCAGATCCCAGCGTATAAAGACACAGCTTTTAGGGAGCAGGGTCTTAAGGTAGGCAGAAACCTCTTCAAGCCTCTCCTGCTCTATGGGTGCATAAGGAATATACACAAGAGAGAAAATTTTCCCATAATGGCGAAGGAGTGCATTTACAAGCTTTCCTTCAAAGTGGAAAGAATAAGGCTCCCAGCCGAATGACCCTTTAAAAAGGGTCCAAAGGTTGCTCTGAAGGAATGCGCCGGACAAATCAGTGCACTCCGCCGTTTACAGTAAACTCGGTACCAAGTGCTTTGCCATCGGCTACAAGCTTCTTACCGCCAATCTCCACACTCTTTTCCACAACGTTAATCTCGATGCTGAAGAACATCTCTGCATCGATGTTGTCCGGCTTGACACCATTCACGTCATCGCCTTCAAGGATTACGTTTGTCCCAGGTGCTGCCCAAGGTGCCGAAAGCACCTCGACGCATTCTTTGCCATCGGCATCCTTGTAGTCGGCGGCCAAGAGCATACCGCGGCTCTCTACACCACGCATCTTCCGCGGCCTAAGGTTGTCGGCCAGGATAATGTGCTTGCCAAGGAGCTGCTCTGGTGTCAGGTATGGAACCAGACCGCTCTGGATAACACGGTCTTCGCCGCTGCCGTCGTCCAGGTGCTCGATGTAGAGCTTGTCGCTCTCCGGGTTACGCTCTACGCTGACAATCTTGGCCACCTTGAGCCGTATATTCTTGGCAAAGAATGCGGGCTGCTCTGCAGCCGGCAGCACTTCAGGCTCTGGAGCCTTCTGCTTTTTAGGCTGCTGTTTCTGCGGCTGGACCTGGGCCTCTTTCCGCTCCTTCTGGTTGCCAGAGAACTGATCCCGGAATGCTTCCATGGTCTTCTTGTCCATAGGCTTAAAGTAAACCTCTGTCGGCCCAACAGTAGTAAGCCCTTCGGTCTTGCCAACCTCGGCCCAGCCCATTCCAGGCTTCAAGCCCAGGTCGACCCGGCTTTCGAAGATGGAAGCTCCGAAGTAGCTCATCACCTTCTGTGTGTACTGCGGCATATATGGGTGCATCATTATCATAAGGTCTTTGATTACATAGCACAGGTTGTGGATAAGCTTGGCAGCCCGCTCCGGGTCGGTACTCCGGGTTTTCCATGGCTCGGCAGCCTGGAATGCTTTGTTGGCGATGTCGGAGATGGCGAACATCTCGTGGAATGCCTCTTTAAGCTCTGCCCACTCAAGAAGCTCTTTTATCTTTTCTTCCCGCTGGTGGATATCGGCCCACAGAGCCTCGTCCACAGGTGCTTCTGGAATCTTTCCGTCATAGTATTTGTTCACAAACAGCAGAGTACGGTTCACCAGGTTGCCCAGGTTTCCGATAAGTTCGCTGTTCATCTTTTCCTGAAAATCCTTCCATGTGAACTGGAAGTCCGACTTCTCAGGCCGGTTGTAGAAGATGTAGAACCGCCATGCATCGGCCGGAATACCGGTAGCAATGGCATCGCTTCCGAATACGCCTACTCCTCTTGACTTGCTGAACTTTCCATCCTCGTAGTTCAAGTATTCAGATGAACTCATGTGGAACAGCTTTGTCCAGTTATGGCCTGAACCCAGCAGTGTGCATGGGAAGATTACGGTATGGAACGGAATATTGTCCTTTCCGATGAACTGGAAAAGCTCAACATCTTCCTTGCCCTTGGCCTCATCGCTCTCCTCCGGCAGCCACCAGCTCTTCCAGTCAAAGCTTGCCTTGCCTGCTTTCTTAAGCTCATTTGCCAGCTGGGCTGTTATATAGATATATCCGATCGGGGCATTGAACCATACATAGAATACTTTGTTCTCGTAACCAGCCTTTGGCACTGGGATACCCCATTTTAGATCCCGGGTGATAGCCCGCTCGTTGAGTCCTGCCTTGAGCCAGGACTTGGTGGTATTGATTGCGTTGTCAGACCACTTGCCATCCTTGCTGACCTTGTCCATCCACTCTTCCAGCTTGCCGCTGATGGCAGGAAGGTTGATATAGAGGTGCTTGGTTTCTCTTACTTCAGGGGTTGATCCGCAGGTTACGCACTTAGGCTCCTTAAGATCAATTGGATCCAGCAGGGAACCGCAGCCGTCGCACTGGTCGCCCCTTGCATCGTCAGCACCGCACTTAGGGCAGATTCCCCGTACATAGCGGTCGGAAAGGAACATATTGCAATGAGGACAGAAAAGCTGCTTGTTTGTATGCTCGGTAATCAGACCCGCCTTGTCCAGATCATTGAACAGACCCTGTGTGATTTCGGTGCATTCGTCGTTGGAGGTACGGCCGAATTTGTCAAAATCGATATGGAACCAGTCGTAGATTTTTGTGTGCTCTGCAAAATAGTAGTCGCAGAGCTCCCGTGGAGTCTTCTTTTCCTCAAGGGCTCTGGTCTCAGTGGCAGTACCGTACTCATCAGTACCGCAGATATAGAGGGTGTCGTAACCCCGAAGCCGGCAGAACCGTGCAAAAACATCACCGGAAAGCATCTGGATAAGGTTTCCCAGATGCGGAATATTGTTTACATAAGGCAGTGCAGATGTTATCAATCTTCTTTTCATCAGATAATACCTCTTTAATTCGTCTTGTTCTAAAATATACTAAAAAGAGAGCTTATACAAGTAAAATGTAATTATAAAAGGGATTATTGAACCACTTCTCCGTGGCAGCTGCCTGTGAAAGGGAAATCGGATACTATTCTACCAAGCTTTGACCTGCTGATTCCTGTCACAGAAAGGCTCATAGAACGCATTCTGTTCTTGTGGCAGATACGCCCCTGAGCCGATTCCTTGTGGACAGTGATATAATCACCAGCCTCCCCTGCCGCACCAAAGGGAGAAAGAACAGGTACGGACAAAAGCCCTGAAAGAGTCTTCCGATACCTGGCATCACCCCGGACTTTCACATCGGTTTCCACATCACCTTCGAAATATTTGTCTACAACAGGTTCAGATGCTGTGTAATATAGAGTTTTATAAACATCATATGGATAAAGTCCTGCCGAGGCACACTTAGCAGGAATTTCAAGCACAATATTTGTAACATCTGACTTAAAATTATAGATGATATTCACATTATCTGCACTTTTATTCACATATTTCGCCAATTGTAATATATTATTTTTGATTTCAATCACATCATTGCCATAGACTGTCACATCAACAGCATGACTGGTATGTTTTTCTGGGATATAGAAGAACACTTCGGGATAAAAGGATGATAATTCACTGATTTTAGCCATAATCTCACGCTTCCTGCCACCCAGAATAGTAAAGGAAGCCCTCCCCTGATCAACGTGGAGTGTAAGGTGGTCAAATGCATTCCATTTCAATAGGGCTGCTTCCACATCAAGAGCACTTTTCTCGATAAAAGAAAAAGAGGTTCCGCTCTCATATTCCATAGAGAAAGATACATCCGAAGCAAAGGGAGAAAGCGGAGAATTAGAGATGAGAAACAGAACAAAAAATAATATAGGAGTATAGCACCACAGAGGGACACGGATATGTGGAGTCAGGCCTTCTTTTATAAAGTACCGGCAGACAGCCGATGCGAATAGACCGGATGACAAGGCAATGCAGAATGGGAGAATCAGATTTCTAAAATGTACCGGGACATAGAGCGTGATGATAAATGTGGAAAGGATGATGGCTATGGGCAGCAGGTCGGTGTAATGGTTGACAATTTCATCGGATGTGGTATTATTTAATTGACCTTGCGGGGAAGCGATTAAGTTCGTGCCTGTGAGGTCATTCTTTTTTACTCGCATATTATAAAGGTCAAGTATATTTGGATTTTGTCCATCAGCTCTTTCTGTCGTAAGTTCTACAGTATATAAATCATTTCCTATGCGAATAGGACTACCAAAGTAAACATATTCAAGAACATTTTGTTTATGCCTTAATGTTTTCTTTTTTGTATTATGCGATAAGTCTGTAGGTGCTGTATTAGTTTCCTCTGCATTGTTTATAATCTTCTCTATCTTGGTAAGGGCGGCATTATGTCTTTTCTTTTTGCCTTTTTCAAGTTTCACATTACTTCTAATTACATGAATTTTGTTATCTTTGGTTATCTGTATCTGCAATGGCTCTGTGGCAGTATCAATCGCCTGCCCTATCAGAGAATTAATATGGTTCTCTACATCCTGCTCTGTTATTTGTCCGCTTGCTATATCAGCAAAGTCTTGTGATAAATCTATTGCGGTCTTAAACAGTTTGCTGCTGTTCTCTCTTGAAAAGAAAACAACAAAGAAAAGAGCCGCCATCACTGTCATGTCAACTTGAAAACCTGCCGTAGCAACAGCAGCAATGGCGGCAAGGAGGGACAAAATGGAACGGCAGGCATCCTGTGATACAAGATGAAATTTATTTGTCTTGAACCACAGATTTAATAACAAAAAAATAAACAGGAGAAGGAGCATTAAAGAGGTAAATATGAACGATTTTTCTATTTTATTCCCCAGACTGAAAAACTGACTGCCGCCAAAATGTGACGTCACTGCATCCAAATGCCGGCAGAGCCGGACTGTATTTCCTTCTCCTGATTTCATTATAAAAAAGAGCAGAACAGACTGCCCATCGATATGCCCCATGCTTTGTGATTCGGCATCTTTGTACTCAAGGCGGGCTATGTCAGAAAGCTTTAACTCTGGCGACACCTGTACCTGTCCAAAGTCTGATGCCGATGAGAGGCGGGAAGAAAGCACCAATGTCTGCCCACCAGGCATGGCAACCTTGCACGCAAGGTTGCTGCTCCGCAGCATGCTGCCCAGCGCCTCGCCGGGCAGCGCCATGCCAGCAAGGCGGCCCGAATGAAATTCCACCATAAGTTCCTTTTTCTTCCGGCCGCCCAGTTCCACCTCCCCCACTCCAGACACCGCCTCATACGCCTCCCGTATGCGGTCAGCATCCCCAGCCTTCTCATACGAAAACCAGGCGATATAGACTGGATATGAATCGCTTGAACTCCGTGTGATTACAGGACGGTTCACTCCTGCCGGAAAGTCAGCATAAACATATGCTGTAATATCAGAAATCTGTACATAAGCTTCATCAATTCTTGTCTGATCAGAAAACTGACATAGTACATACCCTCTTCCCGGCTCTGACACTGAATAGATATCCTTTATTCCCCGGACTTCCATGTAGGCCTCTTCAAGACGGGAGACAAGAACTTCAACATCTTTCTCAAAAGCGCCATAATAATCAAAAGCTACGGCAATACTTTTCTTTTCCTGTTCCGGTGCATATCCCAATCTGATATGTCCTTTTATTGCAAGGAGAAGGAGGATGCACAGGGCAAGAAAAATCAGCTTTAATCTGAAGTCTCTGAAATTATTATCCATCGCAATCCTCCTTTATCAGGACTGGAAGCAGGGCAAACATAGCCGCAGTTCCAAAAAGGAGTCCTCCAAGCAAGGAAATTGAGGCACAGTTCTGAATCGGATTTGAATCGAATAATGCAACCGGCAGCAGTGCAGCTGCTGTGGAGAAAAGTGTCAGGCACACGGTTCTTAGCCTGGATAAAGCGGCACGTGAGGCCGGAATGCCCCGTATCACATCAGATAGAATAAGGATTCCTGAGTTCACCCCTGTCCCGGAAAGTATCATCAGCCCAAGCACCGAACTGATATTAAGACTTTTGCCAGCTATAAACAGAGCAAACATGCTGCCAGAGATGCCCAGCGGGACAGTGCATAGAATAAGAAATGGCAAACGGCAGGATTCAAACTGAACAGCAAGGACAAACCATATGAATACCAGTGCTCCGGCAAACAGTATAATTATCTCTCTCTTCTGATCCAGCGTCATCATATCTGAAAGCTTGACAGCACCATATCCATTTCCTCTGTCGGGAGTAAAAGTCAAAAACAAAGCATTCTGACGGTTCAGCCTGTCAAGGGCAAAGCAGTTATTCTCTTTCTTCAGCCGGATAAAAGGCTGAGTGAACAAGACCTTGCCATCCTCCTTGAACATAAGTGAGGTTATTTTTTCTGGAGTATCAGTAAACTCCCTCCCATACCGCAGCCTCACATCCACAGATTCCCCATCTATATCAAGCTGGGTAACTATGTTACCTTCAGCGGCTGATGTTATAGCCTTAAAAATATCAGCAGGGGTCAGTCCGGCAGAATAAATATTTTCAGAAACTGAAATCTTATACTCAGGATAGTTCTTTATCCCATGAACTGCTGTAGTCGAAATCCCATTCTTACTTGCCCTTTCTTCAATGAGATAAAAAGCTTTCTCAAGTGACACACGGTCTGCTGATGTAATAGAATACAGTCCGCTGCTTCCCACTAAGACAGAAAGAAAATTCTTGTCCTCCAGCACCTGATATCCCCAGGGCAAGCTGTCAAACAAGTGCTTAAGATTCTGCCTTGTCCCGCCATTCATATGGAAGATGAATGTATTCAAATACTGCTGTGAATCTCTGTCATAACCGCCATATATTGTCACATCTTTACACAGATGGCTTCCCCATATTCTATCCTCCAGTTCACAAGCCCAGGCAACATAGGTAGAAAAAGGGTATCCATGTGGATAATCAACCTGTATATCAACGCTGTCTGATTCGGCTTCCGGTACTATCCTGAAAGGGATTAAAAAAGCTGTTCCCATAGGAAGAAGAGTCAGGAGAGCAAGCAGTACAAGAAAGCCTTTTTTTGACTTCATGCATTTCAGATATTTTTTATACCACTTTTCAAATACAAATGTATTATGGGTATATTTGATACGGTTCCTGATCAATGTAAAAAGTGCGGGAGTCAGAGTCAGCGAGACAAGGCAGGAGATAACAAGGTATAGAATGACAGTGACAGCCAGGCTTGAAAAAACTCTGCCCATAATGCCCGGCAGAAGAACAACAGGAACAAAAATAATGATTGTAGTCAGTGTGGATCCTATGACCGCAGGTGCACTGCTGTAATAAGGTTTCTTCTTAAGAAGATAATCTGCAATCACCACTGCATTGTCAAAGACCATTCCCGACCCGATTGCAAGTGCCGACAGCGTGATTATATTCAAAGACATACCCAAACAGTGCATACATACAAACACAGGGAGCATCGAAAATGGCAGAGCTGCAATTACAATAAACGCCACATACCGGTTCTGCATAAAGAGCATTATGACAATGCAGGCACACAAAATACCAATCCCAATGGTGGTAGCCAGACTTATCATTGCATGCTCAAGAGGCTTCGAATGATCCTCTATAATCATCAGGTCAAATAGATTGCCATATACACCAGAAAGATGGCCAACAGTACTGCGCAGTTCACTACAGGTTTTAAGCAGGCTGCTGCCACCCGTCTTCATAACCTTGAGCCCTATTCCCTCCTGTCCGTTATGGCAGAAAAATGAGTTGCGTTCTTTTTCTCCAAGCGTAACTTTTGCCACATTCCCCAAAGCCATAGCGCCCTCTATATCCAAGGGAATCTGGCGCAGCTCTTCCAGTGATTGAATGTTGGTCTCGGCTCTCATCGAATAACAGTGTTCCCCCTCCTCTATGTTTCCGAGAGGATAACGGAAAATACTTTTTCTTACTGCATCTGCCATCTTATTCAAATCAAGGGAAGAGGCTGCCATTAAAATGGGATAATTAACATCCACCTGTATTTCTGGTCCTGTACATCCGGTCAGATGCACCTGGGCAATGCCATCCAAGGCTAAAATACGGCTTTTCAGTTCCTTTTCCACCACAGATGATGCTTGCTGCAGCGAGAAACCAGGTTTAGGAAACACTGCCAAAGTCATGATATGTGAATCGGCGAATGACTTGAATGAGAGCATGGGCCTGGAAACTGTTTCTGGCAGAAATGGATATACTGCATCAATCCTGTTCCTGATGTCACTTCCTATGACAGACATATCTGCATCCCAGCTGAACTCCAGTCTGATGGTACATTCTCCTCTCATTGATGAGGATGATATCTGCCTGATATTCTTCACAGCCGAGATACTGTTTTCCAGAGGTATTGTAACCAGCTTTTCCACTTCATCTGCCGGCATGCCAGAAAACTCTGCAGTTACAGTTGCATATGGAATGGAAACCTCGGGATAAAAACTTATATCCAGCTTAAAGAGGCTGCAGAGTCCCAAGAGCACTACTCCAAGCCAGCAGATTAATACCGAGAGAGGATGCTGTGTACAGAAATCCCATTTCTTCATAAAGAATTTATCCTCAGCACATAATCTTCTTCTAATGTATTTCCGTATGAATCCTTAAGTGTACCGTTGACCGAAATCACAACCGGAGTCTGGATAGTTCCTGCGGTTATAGAACAGAACACCCTTATGCATAAAACTCCAGGTTCTATCTGCCCAGTCTCAAGCCGCTCCAGGTCTATAGCAAGATTCCCCCGTGATACAGCAATGTCAACAGTTCCATAGGCATCTGCAGTTAAAATTTCTGCATTGCTTCCTGCTGAAAAAACAAACTCAAAGCAGGACTGAGATCCTGTCTCAAACACAACGCTGCTGCCATACTGAAGCACGTCTCCAGTTCCTGACGTGTAATCCTGATAGAACCTGATTTCCTGTACTGCAAGGGGTTTGGAGGATTCATCATCCACATAAAGAAGATATCGTTTGTCTTTCCCTGCCGAAAGCTCCAGCAATGTTTTATAGGGCAGCCGTTTTTTAAAGGTCACAGTGCATTGCGTATGGTCGCTGTTCCATATTGTTGTGTAATCTTGGGATGGGGATATGGAAATAGGATTTCTGATAGTCTTAGAATCAGGGGCGCCTGAATATGTCAGCACCAACGACGCATTCTTAGGAACACCCTTGTTTACAGCATTTCCAGATATAAGTTCTGCTCCATCTTTTATGCATACTCTCTGCAGTACACCTCCCGGCTCCGGAGCAGTAGTGAAAGTGACAGAATAATCAGACGGCAGGCTGTTCCCATACTGATCTGAAATGCTTTTTTTCAATGTAACTGTATATGAAGAATTCCAGTCCAGTTTTTCAAGAGGAGAGAAAATAACTGCCTGACCATTATCAATAAAGGAGACCGAACCTTTTATTCCAGGGCTCATCCCAAAACCCTGGTAAAATGCAGTTTGATCAACTGGACTGGAAAATGTTATCTCTATCGGATGCAGCAGGTCTGAAACAATATCTCCATCAGAGATGTTCATTTTTTGAACAAAGAACTTATCTTCTTTTTCAAAGGTGGTAAAAACATAACTGAATACTTCTTTAAGCGAATTTCCATACTTATCCTCGGCCCTGGTTCCGACCTCCACCTCATATCTGCTCTTTTCTTTGATTCCTGAATCAGGGTAAAAGCACATCTTCCTCTCGTACCATATAAATGTTCCAGAAATTGTCTCATTGTTGCACATGCAGGAGAATGCCTGCTCCGTTATTCCCTTTTCCATCTCCGAAGAGAATGTAATTTCAATACTTTTCTCATCATAGGAACAATCTGAAACTTTCGGAGTGTTCATATGTGCAAATTCTTCTGCGAATGAGCAAGATAAAAACATAAATGCAATCAAATAAAACTTTTTCATCAGCGTGTCCTCAATATTATTTTCTCCAGACCGTTCACATCCAATGAATAAATGCGACCCTCTGGCACAAAGCCTGTATATGTAATCTGAATTCTGCTGTCCCCGGACCAGAACATGGACATCACTTTAGGTGCAACAAGTGCAGGCGGGAAAATTCCTTTGATCTTTATACCTGAATATATCTGTTCCTTCTCGGCCGCTGTCGTAAAAGTATGATTGAAAACAAAGCTGAAGGTATAAGTGTTCTCGGGTAAAAGTGCATCGCCGACATCAATATCAACTTCCTGACTGGGATTAAAAACTGAGAGCGGAAATCCATCAGCCACCTTCCCCTCTATAGAGAGAAGCTTGAGCTGAGTGATATCCGGGGTAAAACTGGTCTCAAACCTGTCTGTGAGCAACAGCCCTTTTCTGCTCTTTGCAGATGTATCTATTGTCACTGAATACAAGGTGTCACCCTGCCATTCGGCATCCGGTACAAACACCAGGGTATAATCATCAGTCCAGCATGTATGGCCGGTGATATCAGGACTTATCGAAAGAGCATCTTCTGTTTCTGCCATATCCATAGGCTCTGAGAAAGATATTCTTATGGCATCATTATTTTTTATTCCATCCAGACCTGCCAGAAGAAGAGGATAAGAAAGGCTGTCATTCAGTGCTGTATCGACAGAAAGTACTGCCGGCAATTCTGCTCCAGAACTGCTGTACAGACAGAAAGTCTTCGGTTCTGCAAGGGGAATCCCATCAGATGAGGAAACTGCTTCTGAAAATGAAAATCTGTACACCTGATGTTCTTTCCACATCTCTTTAGGTGTAAGGATCATCTGTGTATGCTCCTCGTTCCATTCTTCTATGTATTCTGTTTCCGGGGAGATTGAAAACCCTTTTATAAAAGATGTCATTGCCATGGGAACCGAAAATGAAAAAGCAACCCGCTCCTGTGACTGAATAATGCTGCCCTCGGATGGGATGATTTTTGTCACGGTTGGTTTTACCGACTGTTTTATCTGATAGAAGAACGGAGTATAAATATTATATTTATGCCCTTTCCCCGATGTGTCTGCCACCTCGCCAGAATACTTGAGCAGATACCGCTGTGCCGGTTCAAGACTCTTATCCGGTTGGAAAAACATAGTATTCTCATTCCACTTAAAAATACCGCCTACTCTGCCATCTGTGTCCTGAATCTCAAAGGCTGACTGGGCAGAGACATGATCTGGAGAGAAGCCGAACTTTACATATATTTCCTCATCTTTTCCAATCACCTGATTGTATTTTGATGGATTTACCTTTATGGAATCGGAAGGAGAAAAATCAACAACTCCACAGGAGAGACACGCTAAACTTAAAATTACAGAAATTATTTTTTTCATTTTACCTCCACTTCACATCCATCCGAAAGATGTCCCAACCGGGATATGGCAACTGAATCCCCATCCTTGAGTCCTTCCTTGATAAAAACTTTTGAATCAGTCACAAAATCCACTGTCACATTCTGTAGAAAAGCATGCCCATCACGCACCAGGAACAGGGCAGCATCGCTATAGTCATCCTGTTTATGCAGCACTGCCTCCTTGGGCACAGAAAGACGGAGCTGCATTTCTCCTGCTGTGATTGAGACCTCGGCAAAAAGGCCGGGGATAAGGGTTTTATCTGTATTGTCCACAGCAATTTTCAGCGTCCTGCCCCCCGTCTTTGCATCTGCATAGGGTGAAACCTGCTCCACAACACCATTGTGGACTGCTGTGCCTAAACGGACAGTTGCTGCACATCCTTCTGCAATATCATTAAAACGCTGGGCGTTTACTGTTACAGAAACATAGACCGAATCTGTAGAGAAAAGGGTGAAAAGCCTGGTCTCTGAATCAGCCTTCTCACCTATGTCCACATATCGCTCTGCTACAATCCCATCAATCGGAGCTTTTATTTTTGTCTCCTCAAGGTATATCTTGATATTCTCAAACTGTGACTGAGCTGCTTCAAGTTCGGCCTGAGCTGCATCAAGCTGAGCCTTCAATGTGGCGGTATTGATCTGGATCAGCAGTTCCTCATACTCACTTTTTCCCACAGGAACCTCATGTCCGGCCGCAGTGATATCACTGTCAGAAAAACCAACCCTGGCAGTTCTCAGTTCCAAAAGAGCTTGTTCCAGAGCACTGCCAGCCGAATCCATATTCATCTTTATGGACTTAAGTTCCTCATCCGAAAGGCCCCCTATGATATGGAGCTTGAGTTTGTTATTGTAGATACGCTTATAATTGTCAAATTCCTTCTGCTTCTGATCCACTGCACACTGAATCCTGTCTATGGACAGAATAGTTTTCCGGGCATTTTGGCATCCTTCCTCATACTGGGCTTTTGCCAAAGCTACAAGCGCTTTTTTGGACTGCACATCAGACTCGGCCTGACGCAGCTGTACTTGAAGCTTTACATCATCAAGCAATGCCAGAATCTCTCCCTTGTGGACATCCATTCCCTTGTCTGCAAACAGGGCTTTTACATTGGAGGTAGAGGTAGGATAAACATCTGCCTTGGCCTTGTAGACAATAGAACCGAATGCCGATATTACAGGAGCAGCCATCTCTTTACATGCAGCAGCTGTACTTATTTCAATAGCCTTTTCAAAGCTCTCCTCCGTTTTGCGGCAGGAAAAGAACAGCAGAGAGAAAATAATCACAAACAACAAATGTCTCATAAGCCACTCCCTTCGATAAGATTTCTGCCGGATGATGCTGCAGATCCTATTCCGCACAGATTCATGAATGCTGTTTCCATGGAGTAGAGTTCAGAGATGGTCTGGAAAACTTTTATCCTGTTCTGAGCCAATGCAATCTGGCTTTCCACATAATCAATACGCTTCTCTTCACCAAGCTGCACCTTGAGTTCCTCTATCTCCACCTTCTTCTGCTCAAGCTCAATCCTCCGGCGCGCCAGAACCAGATTCTCCTTGAGCACAAGAATTGCCTTATGCTGCTCTGCAATCTCCTCCTGACACTCCCGCCTGTATTTCTCCAGATTCCACTGGGTCCGTTCCATAGACACCTTGCCGCTCTGGCTGGAGTAGAGAGATTCTGTATTTCCCATCACATCTGCATCTGCCGATATTTTTCTATACCGCTGTTCATTCGAATTCTTGCCTATTCCTGCACTTAATGCTGTTGGGAGTGCCGGGGTATCAAAATCGAGATTGAGAAAAATGGAAAAGCTTTTATCTGTAAGAGGATATGCTTCGCCCGAGACTGCGGCTGAACATGAAAGGGAAATATCGGGAACATATTTTTTCTTAAGGAGGGAATAGTCAGCCTGTGCCTTATGCTCGGCATACTCAATCTCCTTCAGGATCAGACTGTTAGACATTGCCTGAGACACATAATAATCGCTGCTTTCATTAACAAAACCATCATAGAGATAGTTCAACTCTCCCATAAGCACAGGAACATCACATGCCTTCATATTCATTACTGATGCAAAAGCAGATCTTGCCTCATCAAGCTTCTGAGAAATCTGTGTTATCTGTATATCCATATCTGCCAGAGCAAGCTCCAATTCCAGAAAATCAAATTGAGTTATTTCTCCAAGGTTATGTTCAAGATGCCCTATCTCCACCTGCTGAGATACAGCACTCCTTGCCTGTCTTGAAATCTCAAGTTCCTTCTCCAGTTCCAGAACATTCTTATAGCTGTCTATTACCGAGAAGATAAATGCAGTGCGATTCAGATCATTCTGATGAGTTTCAAGGGCCAGACGTTCTTTCTCCAGATGAATTGAAGAATGCAGTACACCCCGGTCATAGATAAGCTGGGTAAAGGTTGCACTGAGCTGCTTGGTATGACTGTCGTCGGCAAAATAAGTGACCGTGTCTGTGGAAGAGTAGCCAAGACTCAGCGTAGGAAAATATTTTCTATATTTCATCCGCATATTCTTAACCCCTATGCGGTTCTCCTGTGTTGCAAAATCCAGGCTCAGATTGTTCATAAGACCCTTTTCTATTGCCTTGCTTAGGGTAAAAGGTTCAGATGCAAAGGCGGGGAAAGAGACTGTAATGATAAGATATAACAGCGATATAAACCTATTCATGAATCCTCCTCTCTGAAAGAGCAGAGGCTCTCTCCATCTGATTCTTGTATTCCGTCTCAAGTCCGAACTGGGAATAAAGCTGCGCCATCTCATAATGGGCATAAGCAAGTTCCACCTCGAATAGATACGCTCTGTGATATGCAACCACCGCCTCCTTAACCTTTCCCTGGGCCTTGTAGCTGGCAGCCAGGAGCAGCAGCAGTCTAGGTTCCTCAGGATAATTTTCCAGTGCTATGGTGACCAGCTTTTCTGCCTCTTCCCAGCGACTGGTTATGATATAGAGATGAGCCATCCACCTGAGCGAATCAAAGTCAAGCGGTTTGCGCCTAAGAACATGGGTAAGCTTTTCTTCTGCCCTTTCACACTGACCGGTGAACAGACTTATCCTTCCATCCAATATAAAGGGAAGAAGGAAAGATGGATTCTGATTCTCAAGGGACTCAAGCTTTTCAAGAGCACCTTGGGTATCTCCCTGGAGATAAAGGTCCTTGGCAGCGCTGTATGACTGGTGATCCGCAGCCTTGGTGCAGGAGATGAATAGGACTGTAAGCAAAATGATTTTTATATTTTTCATGCATAAGTAACGCAAAAAAAATCATTTTTGCTTCAATTTTGAGAAAAATTTTTAAAAAAAGTTTGGATTTGCTTATGTAGTATGAATTTACTAAAAAAGCAGAAAAACGCTTAAGTAGTTATCAGGCAAAAAAGAAGCCACCCCTGCTCAATAGAGTGCGTTCCCTTCGGGCCGCAATATCGACAGGGGTGGCCTTTTTTTGCCCATTAAACTTTAAACGGGTTTTTTGCCTCTTTTATGCAAGGGCGGCAAGCATCTGTGCCAGAACCTCTGGTACGCTCTTGCTTCCGTCAAGGGTCACATACTTGAAGCCGTCTTTTGCGGCAATATTCTTGAAGTAGTATGCAGAAGCTAGTGTGCCGTTGTCTGTGTTATAGTAAATGTCATGGCGCTTTGTGATAGCTGCTTCGTCCTGGTCATCGTTTCTTGCAGAGAGTGCTCCGCCGCATACACGGCACTTGTCTCCGTTAGGCTTGATTGCGTCGATGTAGATGTTGTTAGGATGGTTGTTGTCGTTGGCGCAGAGCCTTCTGCCCATGATTCTGTTCTTTGCTGTCTGGCGGTCGAGAAGAATCTCAACTACATAGTCCAGCTTGATGCCCTTTGCCTTGAGAGCCTCGTCCAGCTTCTCTGCCTGAACCTTGTTCCGTGGGAAACCGTCCAGGAGCCAGCCGCCCTTGCAGTCGTCCTTCTGCAGTCTGTCCAGGATCATAGGGATTGTGATCTCGTCTGGAACCAGATCGCCTCTGTCAATGTAAGCCTTTGCAGCTTTTCCCAGCTCTGTGCCGCCCTTGATGTTCTCTCTGAAGATAGCACCTGACTCGATGTGTGCGACTGGGTATTTCTCCTTTATCTTTGCGCCAAGAGTTCCCTTGCCGCTTCCGTTAGGTCCGAAAATAAGAATATTCATCTTAGACTCCTTAATTATTTTTCTCCGATTATATCGGATTTTTTCTCAAGATTAAAGTACCTTTGCCGGGCAAATTCGCACTTTTCCTTTTCCCCCAGCACCTCGTAGGTGTCGGCCAGGTTGTACCACGCGTCAAGGCTACCCGAGTCCGCCACCACGGCCCGCTCGAAGTATTCCCTTGCCTCTTCATATTCCCCGTTGGTGAAGTTGAGCACCCCAATGTTGTTAAGGAGGGCCCCCGAGAGCTGGCCGGTCCGTTCTGCCATGCTGTAGTAGAAGCCGGCCTCGCAGAAGCACTGATTGTTGTAACAGAGAAGTCCGCAGTCGGTTAGGAAATGAGCGTCATCCGGCACCAGATCCGAGGCTGTCTTCAGCACCTCTGTCCCCCTGTCCACATCCCCTTTCTTGATAAGCACCATAGCCTTGTTATAAAGCACTCTTGCCCTTGTTGATGCCGGCACCTCGGGGTCTGCACAAAGAGAAAGGGCCTTGTTGCAGCACTCAAGGGCCTGTCCCCAGTTCTCACTTTCTGAACATTCAAAAGCCTGGTTGTTCAAGAGGGCTATCTGCTTTTTTACATCATCAGTCATCAGCTTTTTTCTCCTTATAGCACCAGTAGCATACAAACGAAATGATAAAACAGATTCCTGCGGTGAGAGCGCTCCGGTAGATGCCCACTGCTTCCGGCTGTTTGGGAACACTCACCATCATCTCGAGGAATGGAATCGAGCCGTCCCACACAAGGATAGCCGGGAGCACTGCAATGGAGACCAAGAACGCCAGCTTCAGGAAGAAGCCCTGGATTCCGAAGAATATGCCCCCTATTTTTTCCTTCGATTTTGATGATACATAGGCGCTGATCTCGCTGAGCATAGCCTGGGGGAAGATGAAGGCTGCCCCTGCCACCGGAATTCCGCACAGGGTGAAGATAGCATAGCCCGCGTTCACCGGAAGAGTTTTCCCCAGCATTCCTAGAGCACGGCTTAAGATGAACAGCATGAGAAGGGAGATAAGCATAGGAATCTTGTAGCCGAACCTATAGGCGAATTTCCTCACCGGATAGAAGAAGAGGGCTGCAGTTCCGAAGAAGAGTGCCGACACTGGGGTTATCATCGCAGGGCTTTTGCCCATTATATCCACCACAAAGTAGTTCATGGTCGCCCGCAGGATGTTGAAGCCGATGAAGAAGAAAGTGAGCCCGCCCAGATACCAGATGAAAGACTTTTCGCCGAAGATGATCCTGAGGGAGCCCCCGAGGCTCTGAGCCGACTGCTGCCCGCCTGAATACTTTTTCTCGTCCACTCCGAAGGAGAGAAGGAAAAGTCCGATGAGGGCAAAGGCCGATAGTATGATGACCATAAGACGGAGCCCTTTTTCGTCATCTCCTTTTCCCAATGTTGCAATGAGAATGCCGGGCAGGATCATGGCTACTGCCGAGTAGACCAAGCGGAATACTGCCTGCCAAGTGGAAAGGTTGAGCCGGTCCTCGCGGCTTGATGAAAGCTCAGGGATAAGGGCGTTGTACGGAGCACCGACTATAGTATAGAAGATGAAGAAAAGGCTTCCTATAATGGCCAGATATGCGAAGGAGCCGAGGCCGCCCGACTTGGGCGGGAAGAAAAAGCCGACAGTACTCAATGCCAGAGGCACTGCCCCCAGTGCAATAAAAGGCATGCGCCGCCCCCACCTGGTATCGGTCCTGTCCGACCACCACCCCACCAGCGGGTCCGAAACCATGTCCACGAACCTGGAGATGATGAGGGCCAATGCGATGAAAAGCGGGGACATGAAGGCATGAAAGCTGAACTTCTGGGGCGGCAGGTAGTAGGTGAGCACCCACTGGGCAAAGATCTGGTCAAAGATGGCATAGCTGACACCGAGACCATAGATGACCTGCACCGAAAGCGGGATTTTTCCTGTTGTCTTCATGGGAGTATTGTAGCACAATCAGGTTCTTGACACAACAAACAATTTAGTTAACTATATTTTTAGAATGGTTAACGAAAAAGAATCGCTTAAATATAAAGTACTCAAACTTCTTCGGGAAAGTCCTGGTGTTGTATCGGGGGTGGAGCTTTCCAAGGAGACCGGCAGGAGCCGGGTGGCAGCCTGGAAGGCTGTCCAGGGGCTGCAGGAGGCAGGCTACGGCATCGAGGTCAGCCGGAAGGGCTACCGGCTGGTAAGCGACCTGACTGACAGCATCTACCCCTGGGAGTTCGGAACTGACGAGGCCATGTTCACACACTTTGCATCTACCGAAAGCACTATGGCCGAGGCAAAGCGCATGGCAGAGTCTGATAAAGCCCTGCCGGGCGAGACCCATATTATAACTGCCGACATGCAGACCCATGGAGTGGGACAGCTTGGAAAGAGCTGGACCACCACCCGGGGCAGTCTGGCCTTTACGATCATCACAAGAAACCAGCTGCCCCTTGCCTGCCACAGCAGGATGACCATGGCAGCACAGGTGGCGCTGACCAAGGTGCTCCGCCGCATCACAAGCCGCCCCTTCTACATCCGGTGGCCCAACGACATCTGGTCCGAGGATGGCAAGGTGGTGGGAATCCTTGAGGAACTCAATGCCAGCGGCAACCTCTGCAGCTGGATCAATCTGGGAATCGGAATCAACATCACCCACAGACCCAATCTTAAGGGGACCGATTCCATCTTCCACAGGGAAGCACCAATAACAAGAAAGGAGATACTCACACAGTTCTGGGACGAGTTCAAGGTGCAGGAGAGACTGGCTGCTGAAGAGTCGCCATGGCTGGCTGAAGAATGGAACCGGCTGTGTCTGGATGCCGGCCACCGGATGCGCCTTGCCGGCAGTGGTAAAATGGTCATATTCAGAGGGGTGGACAACTTCGGTTCTGCCCTGATCTACACACCGGGATCAAGGGGAGAGCATCTGATGCTGCCCGGCACCGGCAGCTTCATAAAATCGTACATCTAGGAGTTACATCATGAGTAAAAAGAAGAAATCGGCACCGCTGGTGCTCACTGCCCTGTTTGCATCCCTTATTTCGGCAGGATGCTTTATCCAGATTCCGCTTCCAGGCGGGGTACCCGTAGCTATACAGGATATGCTGGCCATGCTCAGCGGGATGATACTGGGACCGTTGTATGGCACCGGTGCCGTAGTCATATTCCTGGTGCTGGGCTGCATCGGGCTGCCGGTATTCACCGGCAAGGCAGGAGTCCAGGTAATCCTGGCGGGCCCCACAGGCGGCTTCCTGATCGGTTACCTCCTGGGGGCCCTGGCAGCCGGCCTTGTCCTGGCTGCCCTCCTGCCTTTGGGCCGGAAGCACAGCCCCGCCGCCGTCTATGTGGTCATCACTATCGCAGCCCTGATTGCTACCTTCATCCTCTTTGCCTGCGGCATAGTGCGCTTTATGCAGCTTACAGGCTACGGTTTCGGCAAGACCATGGCGGCGGTGCTGGTCCCCTTTATCCCAGGCAACATAGTAAAGCTCATACTCATGGTCATGCTGACCAAGAAGTTCAGGCCAATTGTAAGCGCCTACATAAGGCAGGATTGAAATATGGAAAATATCGCACTTGAAGTAAAGAATGTGGGCAGAACCTTTGCCGACGGCACTGTGGCGCTGCAGGATGTCACCTTCTCCATCCGGCAAGGCGAGTTTGCCGTGATAGCCGGTTCCAACGGGAGCGGCAAGAGCGTGCTTATGTCGCTGATTGCCGGCCTGGATGAGCCCTCATCCGGCAGCATCACGCTGCATGACTGCCAGGCGGGGCTTGTGTTCCAGGAAGCCGATGCCCAGATACTGGGCGAGACCCCGGAGGAGGACATAGCCTTCGGCGCAAAGAACTGCGACCTTTCCAAACAGCAGGTGGCAGAGCGAGTGAACTTTGCCCTTTCAGAAACCGGCCTTACCCACAAGCGCTCTGCCTACGCCCGCATGCTCTCCGGGGGCGAGAAGCGCCGCCTGGCAGTGGCCGGCATTCTGGCCATGAGCCGCTCCCTCATCATATTCGACGAGCCCTTTGCCAACTTAGACTGGCCAGGGGTACAGCAGGTGTGCGCCATCATGAAGCAGCTGAAGGAAGAAGGAAAAACTGTGCTGGTGCTGACCCACGAGCTTGAGAAGGTGCTGGCCCTGGCAGACCGCTTCATGGTGCTGGACAAAGGGCAGCTGGTCTTTGACGGCACACCGGCAGATGGCCTTAAAGAGAACCTCGAAGCATGGGGCATTCGCAACCCACTCCTCGCCTGCCGTTCCATAGAGGAGATGGTGTGGCTATGACCTTGTTCGCCTACCGCCGTGGCAGCACTCCCCTGCACCGCCTGAATGCCAGCCTAAAGATACTTTTCTTAATCACCCTGTGCATTGTCACCTTTGCAGGCGGCATGTACGATACACTGGACTCGGTACTCAAGAGCTCCATCATCATCCGTACACTCCTGTGCCTTGCAGTGACAATTGTACTATTCGCTACTTCAGGTCGTAGCAGGACATCATTCAAACCTGTTAAGTTCGTCCTCATCATCGGAGCACTCATGATACTGTTCAGGGTGTTCAATCAGAGCCTGCCCGATGCCCTTGCAGCAGGACTGCTCTACACAATAAGATTCCTTATCACCGCGATTGCGGCGCAGATTGTGTTCGAGACAACTTCGCCCTTAGAAATAAAGGAGTCATTCGAAGCTGGTCAGGAAAAGATCTCCAAGATGCTTCCTTTCATAAAAAAGTTGAATCCAGCTCTGGCATTGGCACTGGCTATCAACTTCATACCACAGGTGTTTGCCACATGGAACCAAGTTCACACCGCAGCACAAGCCAGGACACTAAATAAAAAAGGCCTGCTCCGCACCATACCCATCGTGTACTGCGAAATACAGGCCTTCTTCTCCTGCCTGCTCTACCAGGCCGAGATAAAGCGCAAAGCACTCCTTAACCGGAGCAGCTCAAATTAGAAATCTAAAAGCTCAACCTCGAACACCAGATAAGCGTATGGAGGGATAACTCCGCCAGCTCCGGCAGCACCGTAGCCCAGCTCAGGAGGAATGATCAGAGTCCGCTTCTCATTCTTCTTCATATCCATAAGAGCCTCGTTCCAGCCCTCGATAACCTGGCCCACCTGGAATACCAGCGGCTGACCGCGCATATATGAGCTGTCGAACATCTTGCCGTTAAGAAGCATTCCCTGATAGTGGGTGGTGACCTTCTGGCCCCACTTAGGAGACTCTGTGCCGGTTCCTTTCCTGCGTACGATGTAGCGGAGTCCAGACTCGGTCTTGATTGCCTCTGGCCACTTCTTGGCGATAATCTTCTCGTCAGCTTCCCGCTTTGCGGCGAACTTTGCTGCCTCTTTATCTGCCATCAGCTTGATTGCGGCCTTGAATGTAGCCTCGTCGTTCTTGAAATCCTCTGCCTTCTTGCCAACGCGGATGATCTCGATCTTCTTGATTATATCACCCTGCCTGATGGTGTTTACAACCTTCTGTCCCTCGATCACATGACCGAAAACCGCATGCTTTCCATCAAGCCATGGAGTAGGCACATGGGTGATGAAGAACTGGCTTCCATTGGTGTTAGGACCGCTGTTGGCCATGGAGATGACTCCAGGTTTGTTATGCTTGAGTGAGATATCGAACTCATCTGGGAATGAGTAGCCTGGTCCGCCTGTTCCGTTGCCCCGGGGGTCGCCGCCCTGAATCATAAAGTCCTGCGGGTCGCCGTTTGCCTGGCTTATTACCCTGTGGAACTTAAGACCGTCGTAGAATGGCTTCCCGATTCCCTGTCCGCCGTCAATCTTTCCCTCTGCCAGACCTGTGAAGTTCATGACTGTCACAGGAACCTTCTCATATTCCAGCGCAAGAAGAATATCACCTCTGTCTGTGATAATCTTTGCATACATACCGTCTTTCAATTTTGCCTCCTGGGACATACATGGAATGCACATCAAGAGGAACAGCCCCATGCCAAGAATCCCTTTTAATATTTTTCTCATAATATAATAGTACCAAAATTTTTTAAAATATGCCATACTTGCATCATGGATATACCTTTTGAGATTCCATACACCCGCATCTTGAGCCGCCTGGGCTACAAGAAGTCCACCAGCACCATGCTGAGCTGTCAGCTTGACGCTGTGAAGGCTGTAATCGAGGAGGCGGCAGGATACATCACTCTCAAAGGGACATATATCATCCAGAAGTTTAAACCGGCAGAGCATGGGATAGAGCTGGAATCAGGGGATATCATCACCGGCACACTCCCGGCCAAATTAAATGAAAGCGCCACATCAGCCCTGATAATGGCAGCCACATCAGGCAAGGCCATAATGGATAAAATCGAGGAGCTGAAGGCTACAAACCTGGAGCGGGCTGTCATATTCGACGCCACTGCCAGCGAGATAACTGACTGGGGCCTTGAGTGGATAGTGAAGTATGCCTCCACTATGCTTAAACACGAGAGCCGGGTGGTGAGCAAAAAGCGTTTTTCCCCCGGATACGGAGATTTCGACCTTAAGAACCAGCGGATATTCTATTCCCTTTTACATCTGGAACAGTTCGGAATCAGCCTTACCGAAAGCTGCATGCTGGTGCCTGAGAAATCAGTAATTGCAATGACAGGAGTCAGATGATGAAGAGTGTGAGAGAGATAAATGAACTTCTTGCCAAAAAGATTCTTATTTTGGACGGAGCCACAGGAACCCAGCTGCAGATGCGGGGAATGCCTGCCGGCGTGTGTCCTGAGCTTTGGACAATAGAGCATCCTGATGTGCAGGAGGCAATCCACAACGCCTATATCTCATCTGGTTCCGATGTTATTTACACTCCGACTTTCGGCGGCAATTATTACAAGCTTTCAGAATATGGATGCAATGATGTGGAGGAGGTTAACCGCAGGCTTGCTTCTGTATCGCGGAAGTGCGCAGACAATGCTGGAAAGACAGTGCTGGTGGCAGGAAACATCGGCCCCTGCGGCAAGTTCATAAAGCCTTTCGGCGAGCTGGATTTCGACGAAGCTGTGGAGATGTTCAAGCGGCAGATACGCGGTCTTCTTGACGGTGGCGTGGACATGTTCGCAGTGGAGACACAGATCGATATACAGGAGACCCGTGCGCAGGTGATTGCGATCAAAGAGATGTGCCCCAACTTTATCCTTACAACCATGACCTTCGAGCCCACAGTACGCACACTGAACGGCACCACCCCGGAGGCTGCATTAATCACACTGCAGGGCCTGGGAGTGCATGCCTTCGGCTGCAACTGCTCGTCGGGGCCTGTAGAGATGCTGCCTATAATCCAGCGTCTTAAACCACTGGCCCACATACCGCTGGTGGCCAAACCCAATGCCGGCCTCCCCTACATCGAGGATGGCAAAACCAAGTTCCCCATGGGGAGCGGGGAGTTCGGCACCTTCGCAACCAAGTTCGCAGAGGCTGGAGTCAACTTCATGGGAGGCTGCTGCGGCACCTCCCCCGACCATATCAAGGAGCTGGCTTCCGGTATGGCAGACCAGAAGCCACAGCCGGCATACGCCCCGGATTACGCAGCCCTCTCCAGCGCCCGCGAGGCAGTGATAACCCTGTCCGGCAGCCCGGTGCGCATCATAGGTGAGCGCATCAACCCTACCGGGAAGAAGAAGCTGCAGGCCGAGCTTAAAGAAGGTGTCTTCACCACAGTGCAGACCATGGCGCGGGAACAGAAGAGCACCGGGGCGGCTATACTGGATGTGAATGCCGGTATGCCTGGCATCAACGAGGAGGAGACTCTGCTTAAGATTATCTCTCTCCTTTCGCCTCAGACCAGCCTGCCCCTTTCCATCGACACCACCAACCCGGAGGCTGCCGAGAAAGCAATGCGGTTCTATCCGGGGCGGCCGCTCCTCAACTCCATATCAGGCGAGAGCCCACGTCTTGAGAAACTGCTGCCGGCCGCCGCAAAGTACGGCGCCATGTTCATCCTGCTTCCAATCTTAGGCAACCAGATTCCTGCTACTGCCGAGGAGCGGATAAAAGTAATCAACGATATCTACGCAAAGGCTGAGAAGTTCGGCTTTAAGAAGTGCGATATACTCATAGACGGCCTGGCCATGACAGTTTCTGCCAACCAGAAGGCACCAGCCGAGACACTCAAGACCATAAAGTGGGCCGCCCAGGAAGGGTTCGGCTCTGTAATAGGCCTTTCCAACATCTCCTTCGGACTGCCGGAGCGCAAGTGGGCCAACGCCGCCTTCCTGGCCATGGCCACCCAGGCCGGCCTTACCCATGTTATCGCAAACCCAATGGAGGAGGTGCTCATAAATATCAAGCTGGCATCGGACCTTCTTTCCGGCACCGACCCGGACGGCACAAACTACATAACCTCCTTCTCGGCCAAGACCGCCGCCCCTGCTGCAGCACCAACAAAAGCGGCAGAAAGCCCTGAAGATGCAGTGAAGAACGGCATTGTCAACGGCATCAGAGAAGACATAAAGCTGGCTGTTAAAGCGGCGCTGGACAGAGGTTTCAAACCTGCTGACATTCTGGAGAATATGATGATTCCCGCCATAGTCCATGTAGGCGACCTGTACGAGAAAAAGGAGTACTTCCTGCCTCAGCTCATCGCCAGCGCCGAGACCATGAAGATGGGCTTCACAGTGCTGGAACCTCTCCTCAATTCCGAGAACAGGGAGAAGAAAGGAAAGATCCTATTCGCAACTGTAGAGGGGGATATCCACGATATAGGCAAGAACATAGTTATCCTGATGCTACGGAACTACGGCTTCGAGGTGATAGACCTGGGCAAGGATGTGAAGGCCTCAAAGATCATAGAAGTTGCCGAGGCAGAGAAACCTGACATCATAGCACTCTCAGCTCTCATGACCACCACAATGATCAGGATGCCCGAGGTGATAGAACAGGCCAAGCTCTCTGCAGTCAAGGCTGCGTTCATGGTAGG
>JAFZIU010000034.1 GCA_017554185.1 Spirochaetia bacterium | reverse complement strand
TGCTTTGCTGTATAATTCCGCTTAAGGTAATCTACAATTGTATCACAGAAGGCCTCTCCGCCTGGACATGCCACAATACCCAGGTTGACTACTTTTGAATAATTCATGTTTTATCCTTTTATGTGTTTAGAATTATATTATTAGAATATCACTTGCGCGTTGGTTTATCAATCTTAAAATTCAGATTGGATATATCAGTTGAGAAAAAAGTTTTTAAGTTCTTCTATAGTAGAGAAAAAATGAGTCGGCCCTGCGCCGGACAGTTCATCTTCAGAGCCATATCCATAACCCACGGCTATTGAATCCATGCCGTTGGCCCTGGCCCCTTCGATATCATACTTACGGTCGCCTATCATGATGCTATCTTCTGCCTTGAGATTCCACTTGTCAAGGATGTGGGCAATCAGCTCGATCTTATCAGTGTTCTTTCCGTCCATCTCGCTCCCTTCCACAATGTCGAAATAGCGCAGGATGCGGAAATAGGAAAGCACTCTCTTTACATAAATCCGGGGCTTGGAAGATGCCAGAATTATCTTGTATCCATTTTCCTTAAGCTTATAGAGCAAGGAATCAATCCCCTCGTACAAGATATTCTCGTACAGCCCTGTCTCTGCGTAGTACTCCCGGTAGCGGGCCACAGCCTCCTTGGCCTCCTCGCCGGAAAAACCATATAATTCCTCAAAGGAATGATACAGCGGAGGACCTATGAAAGGGGTAAGCCTTTCTGTGTCCGGCTCGTCGATCCCAAAACAGCGAAGTGCATACTGCACGCTCTTTACTATTCCCGGCTTTGAGTCGGTCAGGGTGCCGTCCAGGTCAAAGAGAACATTCTTATATTTCATTTTTGTATTGCGTTCAGGAACGCCTTGGTGCGCTCTTTCTGCGGATTGTCGATAACCTGCTTTGCCGGTCCCTCTTCTGCAATCACCCCATGGTCAAGGAAGATGATCTTGTCGGAAAGGTCACGGGCAAATGCAATCTCGTGGGTAACCACAATCATGGTCATCTTGGCCTCTGCCAGCTCTCTGATCACCTTGAGGACCTCGCCGGTAAGCTCCGGGTCAAGGGCGCTTGTAGGCTCGTCGAAGCACAGGATGGAAGGGTTCATTGCAAGGGCCCTGGCAATTGCAACACGCTGCTGCTGGCCGCCGGAAAGCTGGCATGGATAACGGTCAATCTTCTGGTCAAGGCCCACCCGCTTAAGGAGCGACATGGAGCGCTCTCTTATCTCTGCATCGGGATAGCGCTTCAGAAGCCGCGGTGCAAGCTCCACATTTTCAAGCACAGTATACTGGGGGAACAGGTTGAACTGCTGGAAAACAAGGCCAAAGTTAAGCTGATTCTCCCTCTGCTGTTCCACTGTCAGATCATGCTGGTCTGCATCGAAGATCACCTTGCCGTTTACAGATATTGTCCCCTTGTCAGCCCTCTCAAGGAAGTTTATGCACCGCAGGAGAGTGGTCTTTCCTCCGCCGGAGGATCCGATTATTCCAAGCACATCGCCCTTTTCAAGAGAGAAGGAGATTCCCTTGAGGACTTCGGATCTGTCAAAACGCTTATGGATGTCTTTTACTTCCAGAATCGGCATATCTTCCTCCGTCAATTGAAATAGCTCAGCTTCTTCTCAAACTTTGCAAGAAGAACGGTAAGGATGCCGCTGAACACCAGATAGAAAATACCAGTCATGAAGAGAGGCCAGATTATTCCGTCCGACTTGATGAATGTCTGTCCTGCCCAGATAAGCTCATAGACCGCGATGACACGGGCAAGGGAAGTATCCTTGACCAGTGTGATTATCTCGTTGCCCATAGGGGGAACGATGCGCTTGATCACCTGCAGCAGCACTATCTTGAAGAAGACCTGGCGCCTTGTAAGGCCCAGGACCTGACCAGCCTCGTACTGTCCCTTGGAGATGCTCTCAATTCCACCCCGGTAGATCTCTGAGAAGTAGCATGAATAGTTGATTATGAAGGCCACCATTACGGCGGTGAACCGCCCGGAAGTGCCCATGCCCCAGATGTTCTGGTGGAACAGGAGTCCGGGGCCATAGTATATAACGATAAGCTGGAGCATGAGAGGAGTTCCCCTCACGATCCAGACTATAAAACGGACAACAATCTTCAGGGGCTTGAACTTGCTCATAGACCCGAAGGCCACGATAAGTCCAAGTGGAATTGCCCCAGCCAGTGTGAGCAGAAAGAGCTCAATTGTCTTTACAAACCCGGCACATAGCCGGAGCATCACTTCCTGAACCATTATTTCTGTGGGATGATGGAAGCCTGTGTGCCGTATTTCTCGGCAGCCTTCATCATAGAGCCATCAGCATATGCTTTCTTGAAGAAATCGTTGATTGCCGGTACCAGGTCGGAACCTTTTCTGAATCCGACTCCGTACTCCTCAGTTGTAAGTGCAACAGAGTATGTAAGGTCCGGGTATGATGTTCCCGGGCCTACCATTGCAGCTGCCATGAGGGAGTCGATGATACATGCTTCGGATGTTCCTGCAGCAACTTCCATTACTGCAGCAGCCTGTGTGTCAACTGCCATTGAATTGTATCCATTCTCTTTTGCAGCCTCTTCTCCGGCGCTTCCTGCCTCTACAGCAAACTTAAGTTTCTTTGCATCCTCTGCTTTCTTAAGAGAATCTGCAATACCTTTCTTTGTAACGATGATCTGTGCGTTGTTGCAGTATGGGTTGGATGTAGCCATAGCTTTCTTGACGCCGTCTGTAAGGGTCATTCCGTTCCATACGCAGTCGATTGTCTTGTTCTCCAGCTCCATGCTCTTGGAGTCCCAGTCAATCTCGATGAACTCGCACTTTACGCCAAGTTCCTTGGCAAATGCCTTAGCCATATCAGCATCGAAGCCGACCCATTCATTTCCTTCCTTATAGTCCATTGGTGCGAAATCTGTGATTCCTACTACAAGTGTTCCCTTGCCGGCAACATATGCCTTATCAGAGCTGGCTGCCTCTTTCTTTCCACCAGCAAATGCGAAAGCTGCGCAGAGTACAAGAACGAGTGCGCAGATAAGAATTTTAGATGAAGTTTTCACTTTTTTCTCCTTTTTCATCAGCATAGACTAAAAAAAACATTATATCAATCAAATATCGTGAAAAAAATTATAATATAGAATATAATCGAAGATGGAGGTCCCATGAAAACCTATTTTATCCTTGACGGCTACAGCCTGATATATAAATCCTACTTTGCGTTCATCCGCAACCCGATGATGAACCCCAAGGGGGAGAACAGCTCCGCCATATTCGGTTTTTTCCGCACCCTGTTCAGCCTTTTCGACCGTTACAACCCTGAATATTTTCTGGTGACATTGGACTCCCTGACACCCACCTTCAGACACGAGATGTACCCTGAATACAAGGCGACCCGGGACAAGACCCCGGAGGATCTCCATGCCCAGATTCCACGGATTGAAGCTGTTTTAAAGGCCCTGGGCATAAAGGCCTTAAGGGTGAACGGCTACGAGGCCGACGACATCATTGCAACATACGCAAAAAAATGCCAGAGCCAAGACTTCCAGTGCCGCATTATCACAGGGGACAAGGACCTTCTGCAGCTGGTTTCCGACAACATCAAGGTGATACGTTACAGCAAGGATGACTACAACGAGATGGACAGGGATGGTGTTTTTAAGGAATGGGGCGTTTGGCCCGAGCAGATACTGGATTACCTGGCCCTGTGCGGCGACAGTGCCGACAACATCCCGGGAGTGAAGGGAATAGGCCCAAAGGGGGCGGTGGCACTGCTCCAGGCCTATGGAAATATAGATAGCATCTACGAAAATATTGAGAACATAAAAGGAGCAAACAAGACCAAGCTGGAGGCCGGCAAGAAAGAGTGCATGATGAGCAGAAAGCTGGCAGAGCTATGCACCGATGTACCGCTGCAGCAGTGTCTGGACGACTTCTCCACAGCCAACCTGGATTACCATGCTGCAGTTCCACTTCTTAAAGCCGAGGGAATCAAGAGCGCAATCAAGTGGCTAGAGGAGAAGGCTGGTGTCCCTATGGGCGGCCTGTTCACCCAGGAAGCCGGTTCCGAGGCTACATCTGAGACCGAAGCCCCAAGGCCAGAGGCAAAGCGGGGTACTTATACCGCCGTAACCCAGCTGCATCAGCTGGATGAGCTTATTGAAAAGGTAAAAAATGCGGGGTTCTATGCCTTCGACTCCGAGACCGACAGCCTGGACTTTGTGTCTAACCAGCCGGTGGGCTTCTCTATCGCCATAAGGCCAGAGGAAGGCTTTTACATCCCGATTCAGGCCGAGGGAAAATATTACATTCCAGAGGAGATAATTAAAAACAAGCTGCGGCAGATCCTGGAAGACCCAAATCTGAAACTGGTGGGTCAGAACTTCAAGTTCGACTACCAGGTGCTCAGACGATGGGGCATTGAGCCGAAGGGGCTCTGGTTCGACACCATGATCGCAGCCTGGCTGGTGGACACCCGGATATCCGTCTACAATATGGACTACCTGGCCGACCACTACTTCGGCTACAAGACAATAACCTACGACGAGGTGGTGCCCAAGGGCAAGGCCTTCCAGGATGTGTCGCTGGAACAGGCCACAGAGTATGCCTCCGAGGATGCCGATATCACATTCCGGCTCTATCAGCACCTTTACCCGATAGTGAAAGCACATAGTGAGAAGCTCTTCTTTGATGTGGAGATGCCCCTGGTCACCATCCTGGCCGACATGGAACTGGAAGGAATACGCATAGACAAGCATGTGCTTGAGAAGTACTCCGTGGAGCTGGAAGCCCAGCTTTCGGCAATCGAGAAAGAGATCTACAAGGAGTGCGGCAAGGAGTTCAACATCAACTCAACCCAGCAGCTCCAGGAG
>JAFZIU010000033.1 GCA_017554185.1 Spirochaetia bacterium | reverse complement strand
GAAGCTCAAGGATGTCTCTGCAAGAATCTTTGCAGGGAAGTTAAGGGTAAGCTCTACAATCAGAATGTTGGATACGTTAGGAAGAATATGCTTTGTGTAGAGCCGCACCGGACTTGCTCCCAGCTGCCTTATGGCCACCGCGTATCCGTTGTTCTGGGCCGACAGCGCCATACCTCGTGACATACGGGCATACTTGTTCCACCCCTCGATACCAAGGAGGAATACGAAGAACACCAGGTTGTTTCCGAAGAATGCAATGACCAGGAGGGCCAGAATCATGAACGGCAGCGAATACTGGAAGTCCACCATCATCATGATAGCCTCATCCACCCAGCCACGGAAGTGTGCAGCCACAAATCCAAGGGCAGTTCCCAATACAGCTGTGATTATAGTTCCGCAGAACGCAACCAGAAGACTGGTACGTATAGACCTGATCAGACGGCTTAATAAGTCACGGCCCAGCGAGTCGGTTCCAAGGAAGTGGACTGTATCGGTACCGCCGAAAATCTTTGGAATGGAAAGGCGGTTCGCCAGATCCTGCTCCTCGTAGTCGAACGGAGCAAACTGTTCCCAGAACACAGCTACAATGAACATGAACAGAAGCCATGCCATACAGAGCATGATCACAGGTGGCACTTTCCTGAAGACTTTCTGAAGCTTTGTCTCCTGTCCGACAACGCCGCTTAAAACTTCAAACTTTACTTTTTCTTTTTTAACATTGTCGCTCATCATTTGTCTCCTGCTGTAACTCTGATCCGTGGGTCAAGAATTCCGTAAGTAAAGTCTACAAGAAGATTAGCAAGAACCATTGCCAAGCCCATGATAATAACAATTGCCTGCACAACAGGAAGGTCCCGGACTGCAACCGAAGAAACCAGAAGCCGTCCTACGCCCGGCCAGGCAAATACGTTCTCTATAACTACACTACCACCTACCATGTGTCCGATACTGGTTCCTATTACAGTTACAATAGGAATAGCCGCATTAGGCAGGGCATGGAGGTATACCATACGGTTCCGGTTGGCACCTTTTGCCTTTGCTGTGATGATATATGGCTTTGAAAGTACGTTAAGCATGGCAGACCGGGTATAACGGGCATAGGATCCCATTCTCGACAGACCTATGGTGATCATAGGCATAAGAAGATGGAGCCAGGTGTCACTTCCCGCACTCGGCAGCCAGTGGAGCCTCATGGAGAATATCAATATGAACATGATACCCAGGAAGAAGCTCGGCATGGAGAAGCCGAACACCGCCGTTCCCATGACAAATCGGTCTCCGAATGAATTCCTGTGCAAGGCCGCGTATATACCTAGCGGCAGACCGAACACAATGGAAAAGATGATAGACATTCCCATAAGCCATACCGACTTAGGAAGCCTCTGGCTTATGATCTCGAATACATCCCGTCCATCCTTGTATGACTGACCGAAGTCTCCATGGATAAAGTTCTTGCAGTAAATATAGAACTGCTCAAGAAGCGGCTTGTCCAATCCCCACAGCTGTCTGAACTCGATGTAGTCCTCTTCGGTAGCATCATCAGGGAGCATAGCCTGAGCCGGGTCACCAGTGATTCTAAGAACAAAGAATACAAATACAACAAGAAGGAATGTGGTGATGAAAGCCCTCAGGGTTTTTACTAAAAAGTATTTAACGTGCATATATTCCTTCCTTACTTTCCTGTAACCAAGAAACAGGCAACCTTGTGCCCATTACCCACATCCACCAGTTCCGGTTCCGATTCAAGACACCGCGGTGTGCATTTTGAGCACCGGGAGGCAAATCTGCATCCTTTCGGCAGGTCTATGGGGTTCGGCGGATCTCCATGCAGCATTATCCGCTTAGCCTGGGCATCAGGGGTAAGGGACGGCACTGCAGAAATAAGTGCCTGGGAATATGGATGGAGTGTGTTTGCAAAAAGCTCATTGCTCTCTGCCTCCTCCACCACTCTTCCAAGGTACATAACTATTATTCTGTCACACACATGCTTTACAATACGCAGGTCGTGACTTATGAACATAAATGTCAGGTTTAATTCTTTATGAACCCGCTTGAACAGGTTTACAACCTGGGCCTGGATAGATACATCCAGGGCAGATATAGGTTCGTCGCAGACCAGAAGCTGTGGTTTTACTATAAGAGCTCTGGCAAGTACTATTCTCTGCCGCTGTCCACCCGAAAGCTCGTGAGGATACCGGTCGTAGAAAATAGGCTTAAGGCTGACAGCTGCCAGCATATCCAGCACCATCTGCTTGCGGTCCTTGGGGTCGCCGATATTGTGTATCTCCAGCGGCTCCATAATCTGTTTTCCGACGCACATATAAGGGTCAAGAGCTCCCAGCGGATCCTGGAAGATCATCTGCATGTCCAGACGTATAGCTCTCCACTCCTTAGGCTTAAGGGTTGACATATCACGCCCTTTGAAAAGGACAGTTCCCTTGGTAGGATGCTCCATATCAAGCACCAGCTTGGCAGTTGTGGATTTACCGCAGCCGCTCTCTCCTACCACCCCGAAGAACTCTCCTTTATAAATATCGAAGGTGACTCCGTCAACAGCCTTCAGATAGCGCCGCTTTGCAAAAATCTTGTCCGACTTGAGGGCATACTGTTTATACAGGCCCTTGGCTTCTACAAGTTTTTCTCTCATTCCTGGCCTCCATATGTTCCGTGCACCGGATGGAAGCAGGCGCATCTGTGGGTTCCATTTATTGTTGTAAGCTTCGGCTGTCCCTTGAGGCATTCGTCGGTCATATACTTGCACCGCGGGCCGAAGCAGCAGCCTTGAGGCCGCTTGTCAGGAGCAGGAACCGAACCTTCTATAGGAATCAGGTCTCCTTCCTGACCATCCATCTTTGGCAGGGAATTCAAAAGCCCCTCTGTATAAGGATGAGCAGGCTTCTTGAAGATGATGTCAACAGGGCCTTCTTCTACTACTACACCGGCATACATGACCATTACGCGCTTTACATTCTCTGCAATTACGCCCAGGTCGTGGGTAACCAGGATTGTTGCCATACCCAGCTTTTTATTCAGTCCCCGGAGAAGATCAAGAATCTGTGCCTGTACTGTAACATCCAATGCAGTTGTAGGCTCGTCCGCCATCAAAAGCTTAGGCTTGCAGGCCAGGGCCATGGCAATCATGACTCTCTGACACAGACCGCCCGACAGCTGGTGCGGATAATATTTAAGCCGTGTCTCTGGATGTGGTATGCCCACCTGGGTAAGAAGGTCGATAGCTTTTTTATCAGCCTCTGCCTGGGAGCATTTCTCGTGAAGGTGGATAACCTCGGTAATCTGGTTGCCGATAGTCTTAACCGGGTTCATATAAACCACAGGATCCTGGAAGATCATTGTGATATCCTTTCCCCGGATCTCCTCCATCTTAGATGCAGGCAGCTTAAGAAGGTCGGTCCCGTCATACATAACCTCGCCAGTAACAGTAGCGTTATTGGCAAGGATGCGCAGGATGGCAGAGCAGGTGACGCTTTTTCCGCACCCGCTCTCCCCTACCAGGCCGAGAGTTTCGCCTTCTTCAAGATCCAAGTCAACTCCATGAAGTATACGGATTCTCCGTCCGTCCACCTCAAAATCAACTTTAAGATTTCTTACATGAAGCAATTTATTCCCGCCTTGTCAATTCAATTATTTTGCCTTTACGTTGTCCGGTCCAAAGTCCATGAACTGGCATCCGTAAGGTGTCCAATCTACGTTCTTCTGCTTTCCGAAGAATACAGCGTTGCTGTAAAGCATAACTGCTGGTGGGTTTGCATCCCAGATCTCAAGCATCTTCTTGAATGCTGCCCGGCGGACTGCTGGGTCTGTTGAAGATTCCAGGATACCTCCCTGCTCGTGGAAGTCAGGAGCATTCCAGTTGTTCCACTTTGTTGCGTCGTAGCTTGGCTTATATGTTCTCCAGAGGCCGGAAACTGGGTCTGGGAACAGTCCGTTGTGGGATGTGTTTCTCATGTCGTAAGTTCTGATTCCGTTGGCATCCTGTGCGTTTACCTGTGACCAGTTCTCGCATACCTGGATTTCAACATTGATTCCGATCTTTTTCCACATCTCGACACAAGCCTGTGCTGTGTCAAGCTCGCCTGTGTAGTAGTCTTTCAGGACTCTGTAAACCATTACCGGTGAACCCATCTTTACATATTCAGACTGTGCAAGCTCTTTCTTTGCAAGCTCTACATCATAGATAGCCTTTGGATGCTCTTTGATGTACATATCGCCGTATACTGGCCACTGGATTCCGTTAGGAACTTCCACCATGCCGTTCCACAGTGTCTTGACCAGAAGCTCTCTGTCGATAGCGTATGTCATGGCATGTCTCAGGTGAAGATCCATGTATGGCTTGTGCATGTTGTAATAGATTGTTCTTGCTGTTGTGATTGCACCGCCTACGATCTCTACATTGTCATTTGCCTTTACAGTGGAGAACATGTCAGGTGGAACATCGGTGATGATGTTGAAGTCGCCTGCTGCAAGACCAGCGATTCTGGCTGCAACTTCTGGAACAACCTTGAATGTGAGCTTCTTGTAAGCCGGCTTGCCTCCCCAGTAGTCCTCATTGGCTTCAAGAGTCAAGGATTCTGCGTCTATAAACTCAACAATCTTGTAAGGGCCGGTTCCGATAGGCTTGAACTGCCATTCCTTGAAATCGGTGGAATTGAATCCCTTTCCGCTGATGATTGAATAGGAAGGAAGAGAAAGGATCTGCTCAACTGCTGGATCCGGTTTCTTTGTGACGATTCTTACTGTGTAATCATCAATCTTCTGAACTTCCTTGAAGTTAGGGAAGTTCTTATCCTTTCCCATGATGGAATCTTTAGAGAATGGTCTTCTAGGTCCGAACAGTGTAAGAACATCATCTGCTGAGAACTCTGAACCATCGTGGAATTTAACTCCCTTTCTCAGGTGGAGCTCAAGAGTGGTGTCGTCAATCCGCTTCCATGACTCTGCAAGAGCTGGCTTTATACCAGTGTTGTTCTTGTAGTCAATCTTGATAAGGGTATCATACATATTCATGAATACCTTATACATTGCTACTGTCTGGTTTGAGTTGTCACCAGGCTCCATTGTTGCTGGAAGAGCAGGAACAGCAACAACTACTTCTTCAATAGCTTTGCCTTTTTTCTCGCCGCTTGCACCAGCAAACAGACTCAATGCAACAAACAGCATCAAGCATACCAGTAAAAACTTTTTCATTTTCCTCTCCTTTTTTATTTCAATTTTTTAAAAAATATTTAAAAAATTATTGCAAACTTTTTTCCACCAGTTCATTCAACTCGGCAAACATTTTCTTCCATGCTTCCTTTGAATAATTCGGGCCGAATGTGAATGGCGGTGCTTCAACGCAGACATTGCCGGTAAAGCCGGTCTTGTTGAGCCTTGTGAAAAGCTCTTTCCAGAAATAGTTTCCCTTTCCAGGCTGCAGGTGGGAATCTTTATCCCCTGCGTTATCCTGCATATGGAAGGCAATAAGATGATCTTTCATGGCTTCGAAGCAGCTCATGGCATCTGGACCATGTGCCACAAGGGAATGTCCTGTATCAAGACAGAACCCCAGGTTCGGATGTTTGTTCTCCTCGTACAGCCTGGTCATGTGCTCGTTCTTGCAGCCCAGCCGGCCGCCGGAGTATGGCAGCATATTCTCAAGTGCAATCTTGAAGCCGAACTGCTCGCCGAACTTGAGAAGTTCCTGCAGGGTCTTGCCAGCCTGTGCGCATATCCGGTCAAGTCCCTCGATATCCACATTGTAGCCCTTTCTGGTGGT
>JAFZIU010000032.1 GCA_017554185.1 Spirochaetia bacterium | reverse complement strand
CCAATATTTAAAAATTTTTCTGCAAAAATTTATGCAAATATTAAAAATACGAAGGAATTTACTCTTAAAAAATTGAATGGAATTTGCAAATATATTGCTTCTGGGGATAAAAATGGATTTAATTTTTGATTCCGGCAACCACAATCTCCATATCAGTCTTCTCAATCTGCTCGAATGTAGGGTTGATGATGTACTCGCCGTCAAGGTAACATACTCTGACTGCAGCGGCTGGGCCGTTGAACGGGATGTCGGAGATGCAGACAGCTGCTGATGCAGCTACCATTGCAATTACATCTGGCGGGTTGATCTGGTCTGCGGATACTACGGTAGGAACTACCTGGATATCCCTTTTGAATGCTTTTGAGAAAAGAGGTCTGATAGGACGGTCGATAAGGCGGGATACCAGAATCTCCTTATCCTTTGCCTTTCCCTCTCTCTTAAGGAAACCGCCGGGAATCTTTCCGGCAGCATAATACTTCTCGTTATATTCGACCTGCAGAGGAACGTAATCAAGCCCTTCTATTGTGTCCTCAGAGCAGCATACTGTTGCAAGGACTGCAGATCCGGCATAGGTTGCAAATACTGCACCATTAGCCTGCTTAGCCAGTTTACCGGTCTCAAGGGTAAGGTCCTGGCCGCCTACTTTAATTGTTACTTTTGGCATCAAAAAAATCCTTTGTTCTTTAGTTCTTTAGTTCTTTGAATTACTTTCTTAATCCAAGTTCTTTAATAAGCTCTCTGTACTTGTCAAGGTCTGTCCGCTTGAGGTACTTGAGGAGCTTTCTTCTCTGTCCGATCAGCTTGAGCATTCCTCTTCTTGAATTGTGGTCCTTTGTGTGAATCTTGAAGTGCTCGGTAAGCTCGTTGATCCGCTTTGTGAAAAGTGCAATCTGAACCTCTGTTGAGCCTGTGTTAGTCTCACTGCCACCGAATTTTGAAATGAGTTCAAGCTTTTCTTCTTTTGTTAAAGACATACATTTCTCCTTTTAAATAAATTCCCACCCCACAGCCGTCTTTCCAGCCGTAATGGAGGCATTCCTATATTCTCCCCTGTCGTAAAGCTGCATACTGTAGCTTCCGGCAGGCGGTAAAACCTGTGTTGTATCAGACCTGAGCATAGAGTTCCTGTGGCCTGATATATCTATGGAATATCCAAATTCCATAAGCTGCGGGAGTATTTCAAGCTCTCCCACCTGGATGAAGGTACGGATCATGGTGCTTTTGACCGGCACACCCGAATACCTGTACTCCGGCAGCACCTGGACATCGACTCCGGTACCTTCGAACATGGACACAATATCTGCAGTGGTGGTGTCGTTACCACACCCGCATTTGAAATCGTATCCTATAGCAATTTTTTTAAGCATAAGGCGCTCCCTTATGATAGAAAAGAATTGCCTACCCTTCAGTTTAACAAAATCAGCGGAAAAGTCAATCAGTACCACCTCATCTGTTCCCAGTGCATCAAGGACAGAGAGCTTCTGATCCAGGGTGTAGATGTCACCCTTGAAACTGCCTTTGAAATAGAGTGCCGGATTGGTGCGGAAAGTGAACACCACCGAATGCACGCCGCTGCCTTTAGAAAGCACCTGGCGAAGGATCTCCATGTGGCCTTTGTGGATGCCGTCGAAAACCCCTACAGTTATGGCGCAGGGAACACCTTCAAGAGGCTTTTTATCTGTAAACTCTTTCCAGCTGTATATGTTCAATTCACACCTGCCGCAAACTCATAATAGAGCCTGCCTTTCCGTTTTCCCACCATGGCGCAGAAATCCCCATCCTCATCAAAAAGAGCCTTGTATATCCCCTCCGGGATGAAAGGAGCAATCTTGGAGGAAAACTTTTTTGTAAACTCCCGTCCTGCCTTCAGCATATCTGCCTCGGTCCTGGGCACAACCTGGGTGGCCACCCCGCAGAGTGCCATCCCTTCCGATGCGGTCAGCAGCTTATAGCTGCCAGGCTCTATTCCCTGCACGCTGAAAGGCCCTATGGCTGTGCGATGAAGCTCTGTAAGATAAGCCTTGGTACCGCACATAGCAGCCAGATCCCGGGCTATTGCCCTGATGTAGGTGCCTCCCGAGCAGGTGACACGGAAATGCAGGTCCGGCTTATGGTAATCCAGTATCTCAAAGGAATATATGGTCACTTTCTTGGCCGGGATATCAGGCTCCTCTCCCCGCCGGGCCAGCTTGTATGCCCGCTTGCCGTCCACATGGACTGCCGAGAAGGAGGGAGGCACCTGCATCATGTCGCCGGAAAAAGTGGATGCAGCCTTGGCCACAGCTTCCAGTTCCGGCACAGGAAGTCCCTGGCACAAAAGCTTTCCGGTAGGATCAAGAGTATCGGTCTCTTCCCCGAACCGGAGGACAGCCTCGTAGACCTTGGACATATCGGCCATGTAGGTCATGAACTTGGTTATACGCCCTGTAAGGGCCAGAAGAAGGCCGTCGGCAAAGGGATCCAATGTGCCGCAGTGTCCCACCCGCTTGGTGCCGATATCCTTCTTAAGCTGGTTCATGGCCTGGAAGGAGGAGATTCCCGCTTCCTTATTCAACAGTACAAAACTTGGAATCAAGAAAGGATTTCCTCAATCTTCTTGTTGATTTCAAAGCCTTCTTTAATAGAGTCATCATAAACAAAGGTGAGCTTTGGGGTAAGGCGGGTCTGGATCTTCTTTCCCACAATACCCTG
>JAFZIU010000031.1 GCA_017554185.1 Spirochaetia bacterium | reverse complement strand
GCAGGTGTGCACCTTGCCGAAGGGGTCTATCACCAGCATTCCCTCCTCGGCTCCGCAGAAAGCAGGGGAGAAGCTTGAATATGTCTTATTTTCAAGCAGAGTGATTAACCGGTTTGCCATAAGGTTGAACTGGCTGTGCAGCCCCATTGCTTTCTTGACATCAAAGCCTGCCTTGCGCAATTCGGCAAGGATATTCAGCTCGCTTATCCTGTTTTCTGCCTGGCGGTTTACATCGGTGGCCTTGAAATAATAATCGAATTTGCCCCGCTTGTCCGAAGGAAGACGATTCTTTTCTTTCTCGATAAATCCCTTTGCTTTGATGTCTTCTATAAGTCCTCCGATTGAATGGAGATTCTCTGGCCCAACATTTACACGAAGGGTAATATCTATGCCATGCTCAAGTGCCAGTTCTGCATTATGCATTATATGCTGGTAAGTGGGAAGCCCATCCTTATGGATGCGGCGGCAGTCATTGACCTTGCCTGCTCCGTCTATGGAAATCTGGATATTATGAATTCCGGATTCGCCAAGCAGCTCAATATAACTGTCAAGCTCGTAGCCGTTTGAAATTGCCGAGACAGGGATTTTCATCTCCTTGCAATATTCCATGATTTTTTTGACTGTGCTGATATTCTTCGCAAGGAATGGTTCCCCGCCGTAAAGGGTGCATTCGCTTAATTGATAGCCTTTTGATTTATATTTCTGAAGCGCGCCGAAGACTGCCTCTGTCATCTGGTTGCTCATGGTTGTTTCCAGCCATTCTCTGCCGTTCTTAAGGCGGTGCTGTTCATAGCAGTAGGGACAGCGGAAATTACAATCATAGGTGGGCATTATAATAAGGGTGATTTTGCTTCGTCCTATGAGTTTTTTGTGAATGTGAGAAAGCAGTTTTAAGTCGGCGGTTTCGTCTTCCGGATGGGCTTGGGTAAGGTGTCCCCGCCTTTCCAGCCGTTCAATTAAAGCAGCCGGCAGATCCTTAAATTCTCCGGAACTAAGTTTGTCGGCTGTTTCTTTGGTTACAACGTCAATTGCTCCATAGAGCCCATTGACCAATAAGGTATGTGTAGAGATTCTGTTTTCATCCTTGCCGATTAACGGCAGGATGATTTCATAATGACTGAGCCACAATTATTCAATCTTTTTATGGAGGTGGCAGGTTTTACTATCGTTTGGACAATAGAAGCTGCCGCCACCAGCAACATCTTGAAGTTCTTCTATATCCAGCTCGCAGTCCTGAAGCTCCTCCAGATATGCCTTTGCCTCTTCCAGTGTGATTTCGATTTTGTTAGCCTTGGCAAGTTCTACGAGTTCCTCGGGGGTCTCACATTTCATAGCCATTGCAATCTGTTCTTTTGAAAAATCATTAATGTTAAGTTTTGCCATTTATAATACTCCCTTTCTTTATATTAACATAGTAATGAATTAAGTTCCATAAGTATGATCACATTGTTTATTAGATGGAACATAATAACAACCACCCTTGCCGCCGGCAACTTTATCCAAATCATCCGCACCCAGCTCACAATTTTCAAGCTCTGCCAGATAAGCCTCGGCTTCTGCCTTGGTAAGCTCCACGCCGCTTTCCTTGGCCAGCGCAATAAGCTGTTCGGCAGTTTCGCACTCAGCTGCTTTTTCCAGCATCTCTTTTGTAATTTTTGATTTGTCAATCGGCATATCAGTTTGACTCCTTTTTTAAAGTAAATCCTGTAGATTCCATAATATTCAAAATCTCTTTCTGGCTCCGGGTTTCCATAATAGTTTTCCGGTCTGCTTCTGAAAGCCGGGATACAGGACCGGCCAAAGACAGTGTCAGCTCTTCACAGTGGTTTTCTTCCCATGCTTTGCCTGCTATTCTAGAGGCTACATAGTTAATGATTTCTTTGCTTTCGCCGCAGTATTCCCTGTAGAAACTGCCATGGTCGGCAAAAGCTCTGGATGCGCAACCGCCTCGGCAGGTAAATGTATAAGGACAACCCTGACATGCTTCCATAATATCTGTGGTGCGGGTGCGCCATTTTGCCTTTTCAAAGCCAAATATAAAGCGGCCTGTATCCTTGTCTACATTGCCTACTACAGTCTCGTCCTTGGCCACAATGTCCCAGCATGGATATACCCGACCGAAGGGGTCTATGACCATCATGCCTCCTTCGGAACCGCAATAGCCTGGGTTGAATTCAGGATAGCTCTCTTTCTTCAAGAGTTCTTTCATTCCTTTTGCTGGAACGCTGTACTGGCTCTGGTGCTCAATGGCCTCTTGGGCTGTGAAGCCTATGCGCATCAGTTCGTCGATGATTTCATGTTCTCTGACATTGTTTTCGGGACATTTGTCATCGTTGACAGCCTTGAAATAATATGAATAATTTTCATTTTCTATAAAGCCCCGGGCTTTAAGGTCATCAACCAGGTCTTTTATGCCATGCAGATTCCCCCGGCTTACATTGACGCGCATATTGACTTTTATGCCCCGCTGTGTTGCAAGCTTAATATTCTTCAGGATTTTCTCGTAGGTGCCGCATCCGCTTTTATGAATGCGCAGCTTGTCATTGACAGGCCCCACACCATCTACAGTAATCTGCAGGCTCTTGAATTTAAATTCTTCCAAAAGATCCAGGAATGCTTCCAGTTCATACCCGTTGGTGACGGCGGAGAGTTCAAGACCCAGCTCTTTGCAGTGCTGGCAGATTGACCGCACAGTCTCTAAATTCTTTGTCAGAAGCGGTTCGCCTCCATACAGGGAACAGTCGCTTACCTTATAGCCCCTGTCTTTGTAATCCTTAAGTGCCTTGAAGATAGTGTCTATCATCTCGGGGGTCATGTTCTGGTTCAGCCACTCCTGTCCTTTGCACAGGCGGTGCTGCTCGAAGCAGTAGGGACAGCGGAAATTGCAGTCGTAGGTAGGCATGATGACAGGTCCTATGCCGCTTCTTGAAATAACAGTCCTGTATATGCGGCCCAGCAGCTTCTGGTCTGCCAGCTCTGCCTCTTTATCCTTGCAGGTAAGGTGTCCCCGCAGCAGAAGCCGTTCACGCAGTGACAGAGGGAGACTCTGGAAATCTCCGGCCTTGACTTTGTCGGCGTCTTCTTTCTTGAGGATGTCCATGGCACCGTACAGGCCATTGATCAGGAGTGTTCTGTCTTTTATTTCCTCTTCTTTTCCATTGATCAAAGGAAGGAAAATTTCGTATGTGCTTACTCGCATTTCACTGAGCTGCTTTTTCCAGTATCTCTTTGGTAATTTTTGTCTTGTCAATCATAATCATATCCGATTCCTGTGCACATCTCTCCACCGGCAACTTTATCCAAAGCATCTGAACTCAGTTCGCAGTTTTCAAGTTCTGCCATGTATGCTTCGGCTTCTGCCTTGGTAATCTCAATACCCGCTGACTTTGCCAGAGCAATCAGTTCCTCGGCAGTTTCGCACAGAGCTGCTTTATCCAGCATCTCTTTAGTAAGTTTTGTCTTGTCAATTGGCATATATTATCCCCATTCAGCTCCACAGACTACATTTTCCAGTAGGATTATCTTTTGTATAACATGATTGATTGTCACCACCAGCTACTTTATCCAGATCAGCAGCATCAAGTTCGCAATTCTCAAGCTCTGCCAG
>JAFZIU010000030.1 GCA_017554185.1 Spirochaetia bacterium | reverse complement strand
CCTGCGCTTTTCTGGGGACATTGTTTTACGGCTTTACCTTCCTGACAGCATTTTTAATTCCTTCTGTCAGCTGGAAAGGGGTAAAGATAAAGAAATAAGGAGTAAGGTGTGGTCTGGCTTAAGTTTTCTGTTACAGCTCTGATAGTGGTTCTTTTCTGTATTTCACTCTCTAAATATGCAGATCAGCTGGCAGCCGCCAAGCGCATCGGAAAAGGCTTCATAGGCTTTGTACTCCTGGGGTTCATCACCTCTATTCCTGAACTTATCTCCACTGTCTCAAGTACAGTTTATCTGGACAACCCGGTGCTTGGAACTGCAAACATCATAGGCAGCAACAATGCCAACATGTTTATACTCTATCTTTCGTTCCTGGTTGCAGAAAGCCTGCGCCGTCCAAGCGGCAAGGTGGATGTGGAAAGCTGCACATCATTGGGTTACTGCTTCATCATCACTGCGGTCTTCATTCTTGGTATATTCTTCTCGGGACATCCTTTCTATGGCCGCTCGCTGTTTGTTTATCTGATATTTCTGCTCTTTATCCTCAGCGTCATTGCGCTGTATAAGGCTAATCCGGCAGTTGAGGACGACACTCCTGTGGAAGCCCTTGGATTCTTCTTTTACTGCAAGCTGGTGTTCTTTGCTGCAGGTCTGGTTGCATCCAGCTTCTATCTTTCTGTGGTAGTCAACGAGATCGGTACCACAACTTCAATCGGCAGTGCAATGGCAGGTGCAATCTTCCTGGCCTGGGCTACATCATTGCCAGAACTGGTAGTCACCATAAGCTCTGTCATCAGGGGCTCTGTGGAGATGGGAATCGGAAACATCCTGGGCAGCAACATATTCAATATGTTTGTATTGTCTATTGCAGAGACCGTATCCTGCAGTCAGCTATCGGTATTCGAGAAGAACGACGGCATCATGATCTTCGGCGTGTTCCAATGCGTGCTCCTGGGCATCCTGCTTATCCTTCTTATGCAGGAGAAGCTCCGCCGTGTGGGCAAGATTGCGGTTATGCCTTTGTTTGCAATAATCTTGTACTGTATCGGCGTGAGCTTGCTGTAATCAGCAGCCCTGCATAAACTCTTTCAGTATTCCAAGGTACTCGTCGGCACTGGTGCAGAAGACGATTCTGTTACGGATCTCGGCGCTGCCGGGAAGCCCTTTGGTGTAGCAGCACAGGTGCTTCTTCATCTCCTTGCAGGCCCGCTCCTCGCCGATGTACTTGACCGAACGGGCAAAGTGCTCCATGGCGTTCTCCAGTTTCTGTTTCTGCGGTATCTTGGTGTAGCTGCCAGTGGTAAGAAGCTCCTTTGCATACTGGAATATTTCGGGACAGCCCACCGCACCCCTGGCCACCATAACACCGTCGCAGCCGGTGGTTTCCAGCACATCGCGCACCGCCTCGGGGGAGAATATATCCCCGGATGCAATGACCGGGATATGCACACTCTCTTTAAGCTTTTTTATGAGTGGCCAGTCGGCCTTGCCCGCGTAGTCCTGGCTTCGGGTGCGGGGGTGCAGTGTGACTGCGGCTGCCCCTGCCTGCTGTACCGCATCGGCTGCCTCTAAAAAGTTTATGGAGTTCTTGTCCCAGCCGGAGCGGATCTTCACAGTAATAGGCACGTCAGTGTTGTCAGTCAGCGCTTTCACAATCTTATGCATAAGCTCCGGGTTCCGCCCCAGCGCCGCTCCGCAGCCCCCTTTAAGTACCTTGGGCACAGGGCAGCCGCAGTTGATGTCGATTACTGAGGGCTTCTGGGAAAGTACATAGGGGAGGACCCTGACCGCAGTGTCGGGGCTGGATGTGAATATCTGGATTGCAAAGTTCTGCTCTTCCTCTGCCTTTCTCATCATGTCCATGGTCTTGGAACTGTCCCTGGAAAGGGCCTCGCAGGAGACCATCTCGGTGTAGCACATATCAGCTCCCCACTTTGTGGCAAAGCCGCGCCATGCTGCATCGGTATACCCGGCCATTGGGGCAAGGAACAGATTTCCCGGCACAGTCACTTTTTCTGAGAAAGTAAAAGGATGGTACAGAGCCTTCATCACTCTTTAATATTGAAGAACCTTAAGCTGTTCTGGTACAGGATGTGGGCACACTCCTCCGGATCCATACCCCGCAGCTCTGCAATGAACTCCAGTGTGGAATGGATGTAGGCCGGCATATTCCTCTTGCCCTTGTAGGCGGCAGGAACCATGAACGGAGCCTCTGACTCGATAAGCATGTGCTCGATAGGAATATTGAGCGCTGTCTCGTGGAGGTTCTTTGCATTCTTATAGGTGACATTGCCTGCGAAGGAGACATACATGCCCAGATCTATGGCTTTCTTGGCATATTCATAGCTTTCGGAGAAGCAGTGAAGCACACCGCCTTTTGCCGGCAGCCTGTGGTTCAAGATACCAAGCACATCAGCACCTGCATCCCGGTTGTGGATTATAACAGGGAAATTGAGCTGCTGAGCCAGCTCCAGCTGTCTGATGAACAGGGATATCTGAGAATCCTTGTCACCGAACTTGCGGTAGTAGTCCAGTCCGATCTCGCCGATTGCCACCACTCTGTCCAGCTTTACGTTCTCGATTATCCTGCTTTCCCAGTTCCTTCCCTGGTGTGTTACTTCGGACGGAGAGATTCCTACAGCATGGTAGATGTTTGTGGCAGACTTGAGGTTCTGATAAACCTGGTCAAAGTCGTGGAGGCTGTTGCAGATGCTTACAATGTGCTCAACTCCAGCCTGCTTTGCCTGCTGGATAACAATTAATTCTTCTATCGGGTCATTATGTATCAGACCAATATGCGCATGAGTATCGAAAAATTTCATATTGTCCTCGTGATTGTTTTTTTATGTTGTTAAATATATAATAACATGGTATATTTAGAATCGTCAATAATTATTTGACAAAACATTTTAGGAGAAAGAATTGTCCCCTGTTCATCATTACAAGAGAGCTGAAAAACGGTTTGTGGCGCGAGTTCTGCGTTTTTTCTCTGTCATAGGGGATTTCTTGGCCAGATTTTTCGGGGCAATAGCCGGGTTCTTCCGCCAGCAGGTTACAGTGATGCTGGTTCCCCATTCCGAGCGCAACATCTTCAACTTCAGGATTTCTGCCTTCTCCATGGTTGTGGTGATCTTCCTCATAGTATGCATGGTCTTAACCTTCATTCTCTATTCGACCCGGTTCACCGGGGTTTCTGACCTTCTGGCCGACAAGACCCAGGTGCTGGAGCAGCGGGATGCAGATCTTGAGATCATCCGTGACCAGATATCAGACCTTCTGAACACTTCCAGGGTGTTTGAGGATTCTCTCCACAGCACTTTGGACAACCTTGGGCTTGAGAAGAGCAATGCGGAGAAGAAGGAGAAGACTGCTGTCAAGCTTGGGGACGAGGTTGCCGAGCTTACAGCCATGAAAGGGCTTCTGCAGGATTCCCTTGAATACTTTGACCAGATAGCCAAGATGCTTCAGGCCCAGCAGAGCCTTATTGTGGAGCTTCCTACAATATGGCCCCTCCGGGATGTGCGCGGTTATGTCACCTCCTATTTCGGCCCCACCACCCATCCGTTCACGAAGCACTGGTATCTGCACAAGGGTATCGATATTGCATATTCCCGCGGGACCAAGGTGGTCTCCACAGCAGATGGAAAAGTTATAGAAAAGGCGTTTGACGCAGAAGGCTATGGGAATTATATTGTCATTAAGCATAAATATGGTTTTTACACACGGTATGCCCATATGGATAAAGTTTATGTCAAGGAAGGACAGAACGTGCAGCAGGGTGAGGTTATCGGAACCCTGGGCAGCACAGGACTCTCCACAGGCCCCCACCTCCATTACGAGGTGCGCATAGGAAGCCAGGTTGTTGATCCTCAGCGGTATCTGGACTTTAACAGCAGTAAAAATTTCTGATGGAAGGTATTTATGAACGAGAATGGTATGACAGTGAACTCGCTTTTAGGGTATGGTTCTGTCTTCAAGGGTGATATAAAGGTAAACGGCATTCTTAAGCTGGCCGGCGATTTTTCCGGCACCATAGAGAGCACAGGGCAGGTGTTCATAAGCGAGTCTGCCAGGGTGGAGAGCTCCATCAAGGCCAGCTCTGTGGTCATCGGAGGCATGGTCAAGGGCGATATAACAGCCACAGACAAGGTGACAGTCCTTTCCACCGGAATTGTGATGGGAAGCATAACCACATCCCGCCTTATAGCCGAGGATGGTGTGGTTCTGGATGGTGTATGCCGTGTCTCTCTTAATAAGGAATAAAAAATGAGCGATGAGATAACAGAAGATATCATTGTAGACGAAGAGCCGGAAGCAGCAGAATCTCCGGAGATAGATTTTCCCGATAAACTTATAAAGGTGCGCTTTGTCCATTCAAACGAATCTGCGATGTGTGCATATCCCGATGACTTTGATGTGGCTGACAAGGATTATGCTATAGTAGACGGCAAATATGGAAAAGACCTGGCCCAGGTGAAGGGCGGCATCTATTCAGTGTCAGAGCGGGGCAAGCCTAAGCATGTGCGGGAGGTCTACACCATAATCCGCAAGGCTACCGATGCCGATATGAAGCGGTACGAGACAAACTGCGAGAGGGAGAAAGAGGCCTTCAAGATCTGTGCCCAGAAGATTGCAGACCACAAGCTGGAGATGAAGCTGGTCTCTGCCCATTACCTTTTGGATGATCCAAAGGTGATGTTCTTCTTCACTGCAGACAACCGCATCGATTTCCGTGCCCTGGTGAAGGACCTGGTGGTTGTATTCCGTATCCGCATTGAGCTGCGGCAGATCGGTGTCCGGGACGAGGCCATGCTGTGCGGAGGCCTTGGAATGTGCGGCCGTGACTACTGCTGCCATGGAATAACCGACAAGCTGCGAACTGTCTCCATAAAGATGGCAAAGGACCAGAACCTTTCCCTCAACTCCATGAAGATATCGGGAGCCTGCGGAAGGCTTCTGTGCTGTCTGGCCTACGAGTATGACTTCTATGCCGAGGAGCGGAAGAAATACCCCAACGAGGGAAGCAGGGTAGTGTTCGAAGACAAGACCTACAGGGTGGCAGAGATCAATATCCTGACCAAGACTGTAAAGATAACAGCAGCCGACGGTGCCGGCTTTGTAATGCCTATCTCCGGCTTCATGTTCGACCCGGAGCGGAAGATCTGGCTGGTTACAGAAGAGCCTAAATAACAGTTCTTGACATAAATGTTTGTTGTCAATATATTTAAACACTGTATTACTTTTTTTGGAGGAGATTCATGGCACAGGTAAGTAAGAACTCTCGTGTTGGTTCATCAACCCATAAGTTTTTGTGTCCATGCGGGGGCGAGATCAAAATGAAGACCATCTTCGCAAACGGCAAGAAGAAGAACTATGCTGAATGCGAGAAGTGCAAGAGACAGGAACGTAAACCAAGCGATTTCAAATAAGAGTCGGCTGGTCTTATTGACTATCTGATTTTTATCTGTTAATTTCGAATAACTTAATGTAAGGAGTAAATCGTTGTCAGAGAAAAGGTACAGACAGAGTTTGAAAAGACATCTTAGAAACAAGATGACAAAGAGCGAAGTCAAAACTTATATCAAAGATTTTACTGCTGCAGTTGAGGGAAATGACAAGGCCGAAGCTGAAAAGACATTCATCCTTATTTCCAAGAAGATGGATACAGCTGCCGGAAAAGGCATTTACCATAAGAATACTGTTGCAAGAAAGAAATCAAGATTGGCAAAGAAGCTTAACAAGCTGAACGCCGGCTGATGGACGGTTATATCAATTCTGATTGTAATTTTGGAGTGAATGTGGAAAAGAAAGTTACAAAAAACGACGTAGTAGAAAATATCTATAACGACACAGGATTTGATATAACCAAGAAAGATATCCACATAATCGTTGACAAAGTTTTTGAAGAGATTAAAAAAGCTCTACTTAATGATCAAACTGTAGAATTACGCGGCTTCGGTACTTTTGAAGTAAGAACCCGCCGGGGAAGGGAGAAAGCCCACAACCCAAAGACCGGAGAGCAAGTCTCGGTCGAGGTTCACGGAGCCGCAGTATTTAGACCTGGAAAGGAACTTAAGAGCAGTGTCTGGTCGCTTAGAAAAAAGTAAACCGCTGTTTCTTCTATTCTGTTCCGCAATCCTATTTGCATTATCATTCCCCTCATTCATAAGTGACAAAGGGTTTCCTGTTTTCGGCTATATTGCCCTGACCCCAATGTTCATGGCTATACGCCATATAAGGCTTAAGACAGCGCCCCTGTGGGGTTTCCTATACGGCCTTGTCACCTATGCCCTCTTCAACTACTGGCTGGGCATATTCTATCCCCCTGCAATTGTGATAATTCCTGCGCTTTACGCAGTTTACTATTTTTTCCTGTTCCCGGCCCTCAAGCTGGCGGACAAAGCTTTCCCCAAGTGGGGCTTCCTGGTGCAGTGCACCATCTGGATCGGCTACGAATACCTGCGCACCAAAGGCTTCTTAGGCTACCCATACGGCATACTGGGCTACTCCCAGTACTCTGTCCCGCTGGTGGCCCGGCTGGCGGCACTTACAGGAGTGTGGGGCGTCTCGGCCCTGCTGGTTGTGCCATCTGCGCTTCTTGCCAGCATACTGCTTGACGGCATAAAACCGCATATAAAGATTACTTCTATAGCCTACGGAGCTGTGTTTGCCCTGGTGCTGGTCTACGGCTTTGCCACAGGCTACGACTATTCCGGCTGCCCGGTAAAGAAGGCTGCCCTTATCCAGCAGAACATAGACCCATGGCAGGGCGGAGACGCCACCTACCGCGAGGCACTGCGCCGCCTTTTGACCATGAGCACCCAGGCAATCGAGGACAAGGCCGGCCCACCGGAAATCGTAGTATGGTCCGAGACCTCCTTTGTCCCTTCCATAGACTGGCATACCCGCTACCGCACAGATCCCGGGTACTACAAGATGGTGAAAGAGCTCCGTGACTACATGTATAAGCAGACCGTGCCATTCGTACTGGGCAACAACGAGGGTGTCCTGGGCTTTGACGAGGAGAAGAAGCAGCAGGTGCGGCAGGACCATAACTCGGCTCTCCTTTTCGAGAAAGGGGAGATAACCAAGGTTTACCGGAAGATCCATCTGGTGCCTTTCACCGAGCATTTCCCATATAAAAAGCAGCTGCCGTTCATCTACAACTTCCTTGTGGACTGGGATACCCACTTCTGGATTCCCGGCACCGAGTACACTGTGTTTGATACAGCCGGCTTCAAGTTCTCCACCCCTATCTGCTTCGAGGACAGCTTCGGCGATCTTTCAAGAGCTTTTGTCCAGAACGGGGCACAGGTCATAATAAACCTTTCCAACGACGGCTGGGCCTACTCGGTGCCGGCCGAGATGCAGCACATGGCTATGGCCACCTTCCGGGCGTACGAGAACCGGCGGACCGTGGTGCGGAGCACCAACAGCGGCATAACCTGTGTGATAGACCCATCGGGCCGGCGGGTCGCCGAGATGGAGCCTTTTGTAGAGGGCTACCTGCTTGCCGATGTCCCTGTGTATGATGCAACTGTGACTTTGTACACCAGGTGGGGCGACTGGTTCGGGGCCTTGTGTGCCATAGCGGCCGCTGTTCTGCTATTGACAACCGGGCTTAAGTATAAGAAAATAAAATAAGAAGGTAAAAAATGTTTTCCAGTAATAATAAAGTTCCAAAAGATATAGAAAAAACTGCTGCACTTTTAGGCAAGGATGCCTCCCTTGACGGGACACTCAGGTTCTCAAAGTCACTGCGTATCTGCGGCCGCTTCCAGGGGATCATCGATGCCACTGGATTCCTCAATGTGGCTGCCGGTGCCGAGGTCAAGGCCGATATCAAGGCTTATGCTGCAGTTATCTCCGGGACAGTTGTTGGAAACATCGAGGTTGAGGACAGGCTGGAGATGACCAGCGGCAGCCATGTGTGCGGCGATGTCAAGGCTGCAAAGCTCAAGATTGCGGATGGCGTTTTCTTTGAGGGAAAATGCAGCATGATCAGAGCGGGCCAGGATATCAACGTGTTTGCATCCAACCGCGAAGAGCTTAAGAAATCTCTGCAGGCCTGAAAAAATCAGGGGTTGACACATTTCCCCAATTTTTAATAAACTTAAATAAAGATACAAAAAATCAAATAATCAGTTCAAACGAACCTCTTTATTAAATAATTGTTTTAAAGTTGAATATTGAAAAAAAAGGAGTTTTTCTTTTTTTATGTTTGAAGAAGAGAACCAGATTGAAAATCAGGCAGAAAAACAAGTAGAAAATCAGGAAAACAAAATTGATTTAGAAAAAAAGGCAGGTGAGCCTGCTGTTGTAAAAAGAAGGCTTTTGACCCGTCGGCGCAGGAAAGAGGATATCCCTGCACCACAGGCATCTTCCCCGGCTGCATCATCTTCGGCAGCTCCTGCGGCAAATCCAGTTCCGGAGAGCACCGAAGGACGCAGCAAGATGATCATCAACGAACTTACTCAGCTGGGTCTGCTGGAGTTAAGGCAGAAGGCACTGGAGATGGGTATTCCCCACGAGAATCTGGGAAGCCTTAAAAAGCAGGATCTTATATTCCAGATATTGAAGGCACATACTGCCGGCGGCGGCATCATCTATTCATACGGCTCGCTGGAAATCCTGTCCGAAGGATTCGGTTTCCTCCGTTCTCCCCAGAACAGCTATCTGCCGGGTTCAGATGATATCTATATTTCACCATCCCAGATCAGGCTTTTCAACCTTAAGACCGGCGACATTGTATCGGGCCAGATACGGCCTCCGAAAGAGGGAGAGAAATATTTTGCCATGCTGCGGGTTGAGCAGATCAACGGCGATGACCCGATTGTGGCGCAGACCAGAGTTCCGTTCGACAACCTTATCCCTCTGTTCCCGGATGAGCGCATCAACATGGAGACAGCGTCGGGCGACCCCTGCACCCGTATGATCAACCTGTTCTGTCCTATCGGAAAAGGTCAGCGTGGTCTTATTGTATCGCCTCCGCGGTCTGGAAAGACAGTGATCCTTCAGAAAATTGCAAATGCAATAACCGAGAATCATCCCGAGATCAACCTAATACTGCTCCTTATCGACGAGCGGCCAGAGGAAGTTACCGATATGCGGCGCAATGTAAAGGGCGAGGTCATTGCCTCTACATTCGACGAGCAGGCTTCCCGCCATGTGCAGGTGGCCGAGATGGTGATTGAGCGGGCAAAGCGGATGGTGGAGCACAAGAAGGATGTGGTTATCCTGCTGGACTCCATTACCAGATTGGCCAGAGCTTACAACCAGACAGTGCCTACTTCTGGAAAGATTCTCTCCGGTGGTGTTGATTCCAACGCCCTGCACAAACCTAAGAGGTTCTTCGGTGCAGCCCGTAACATAGAGAACGGCGGAAGCCTTACCATCATAGCTACAGCCCTTATCGAGACCGGAAGCCGTATGGACGAGGTGATCTTCGAGGAATTCAAGGGCACCGGTAACATGGAGATGGTTCTGGACCGGAAGATTGCAGACCGCCGTCTCTACCCGGCCATCAACATCAAGAAATCGGGCACCAGAAGGGAGGATCTGCTCCTGTCGGAAGAGGAACTTAAGAAGATTTGGGTACTTAGAAAAGTAATAAATCCTATGGATGATGTAGAAATTATTGAAATGCTGATTGACAGAATGCAAAAAACAAAGAATAATGAAGCATTCTTACGGTCTATGAATACGACTGGACCAATAGAGGCATAAAATAGGAAATTAATTGGAGGAATATATATGAAAAAGGGTATACATCCAGATTACAAGCCAGCTAAGATTACATGCGCATGCGGAAACGTAATTGAGACTGGTTCTTCTGTAGGCGATATCCAGGTTGAAATCTGCTCCGCTTGCCATCCTTTCTTCACGGGTAAGGAAAAACTGGTTGACACAGCCGGAAGAGTAGAGCGGTTCAACAAGAAGTACGGAATCAAAGGTTAATAAAACTACGATAAATGAACATTGTATGGGGATATAATGGAACAATAATTCCATTTATGCCGTATTCTGCTTTCTACAGCAGCGACCATATCCTTATCGATTATCTCCGTACAAACAATTATCTTCTATTTAAGAAAAAACTGATGGCCTCCTTCATGCTTAAGCATGAGAAAAGCCCTGCTGTCCAAAGCTGGGCAAGAGGTCATTTAGGTTCCCTTATCAAAGGGCAGCCCTCCATAATACTGGAGAATGTCTCAAAAATACTCAGCGCAAAGATTTATGAACCTGCATTGCAGGTGATGCGCGTTCTCCAGGCCCAGGGCTTTGAGCTCTATATCGCAAGCTGCAGCACCGATTCTCTTATAAAAAGTTCCCTTTACTTCAAGGGGGCCGATACGCTGTTCAGGGGCATTGTGGGAAACCATGTTTCATCCTACAGCGGCCAGATCATGGATTATACCTGCAGGTTCAGGTCCGGGAAGGATAAGATTGCATTCCTTGAGGAGACCATGCGCCTTTCTCCCGAGAATACTATTGTAATAGGGGCAAGCCAGGACGACATTCCGCTTCTGGAATGGTCTCATTATCCTATTCTGGTGGATGCCTCACGGGACGGATGGAAAAAGTATGAGGACAAGCATTTTATTTTCATGGAAACTGTCCAGATGGTTCCCGAGATAATCAAGAGTCTGGTGTGAGGTGACAGCCGCATGAATCTTCTTGTTTTTGATATGGACGGGGTCCTTGTTGATGTCTCGGCCTCTTACCGGGAGGCGACCCGGCAGGCTGCTTATATTTTCTTAAAAGGCTGTAAAGGCGGCGAACTTCTGAAGGCACCGCTGTTCTCGCTTGAGGAGCTTGCTCTGGTGAAGCAGAGCGGCGGCCTTAACAACGACTGGGATATGACCCACCGGATCATATCCCTGCTGTTGGTTATGGCGGACTGCAGCGGAGCAGACCGGGAGCAGTGGGATGTACGGCCGCTGGCCGGGTATTTAGAAAGGACCGGGCGCCCCCTGTCCGCCATAATGGAGAGTGGGCATCTCTCCAAGGCCGCCGACAAGTACTACGCCGGGGATGTGGGCAGTGGCAATGTGATCAAGCAGATATTCCAGGAGATATATTTAGGGCAGGAGCTCTTTTCTCAGACATACGGGTTTGCACCCCAGTATTGCGTGCAGGATGGGCTTATCCTTAAAGAGAAGCTTTTCACCTCCAAGTCCTTGCTTGAGAAGTTGGCGAAAGGCAACAGGTTAGCCATAGCTACCGGCCGTCCGAAGAGCGAGGCCCTCTATCCTCTTAAGAAGCACGGACTTGATATGTTCTCTGACATAGTCTCTCTGGATGAGTGCGAGGCCGAGGAGAAACGGATACTGGAAAAAACAGGCTGCCGTGTCTCCCTAGGTAAGCCATCTCCCTTCATGCTGGATAAAATTGCCACCTTGTATCCCGATGCAGAAAAATTGTACTATTTCGGAGATGTGGGGGATGACATGAAGGCGGCAAAAAGCTCTCATTATCCTTATATTGCTGTGGGCATTGCCTATTCTGCTCCCGACACCAAGGCTGCCGCAGAAAAGCTTTCAGAATGCGGAGCTGATATTTTGATACATAGCCCTGACGAACTGGCTGATATATTCGGAGGATCACATGTTTAAGAAACTGGCACTTATACTTTTAATCGCCCTGATGGCATTCACTTCCTGTTCCAAGAAGGCGGACGACAGCTATCTTTCAGAGATGGAGACCCTTATCAAAGAGAAGACAGGGGATGATCTTCTTGCAGGTTTTATTGAACTGGATAAAAAGTACAATAATGTCCTTATGCTCAAAATCAATATCTCCGGAATGCTCCTGATGAAGAATGAGGTCCAGATGGCAGGAGATTATCTCAAGGCAGGTATGCCGCTGGTCAAGAAATCCAAGAATGACGGCGAAAAATATGTGTTCTACACCAACATGGCTCAGTATTCCTTGAAGAGCAAGGATCCTAACAAAAGCATCGAATATGCAAAGCAGGCCCTGGAATTCAACCAGGAAGACCCGCTGGGTGTAACCATAACTATGGCCAAGGCATATGCCAACAAGGAGGATCCGATAAGTGCCCTCAAGCTTATGAAAGAGCAGTGGGCTGCTTATCCGAACAAGTTCTCCGACGAGGATCTGTTCTACCTTCTTTCCCTTTTGGGCAACGAACCTGATAATATCGACAACCTGACTATTGTTGTTGCTGTAGCTGATGAATTCCTTATCCGCAAGCCCAGCATAACCGGTATCGGCATTCAGCAGGCCCAGGACCTTGAGCGGGCAGGCTATATGACCAGTGCACTCATAGCCACATTCTCCGAGATGGACAGGATGCGCTGCCTGAACAAGATGAAGGACGAAGGTATCTACATTGCCCTGGATGAGGCAAAGAAGAACTTTGACGATGTTCATTCTCCTCATGTGAAATTCCTTGACGGGTTCCGCGCCTACATGGACGAGGACTTTGACAAAGCCTCTGAAATCTTTGATTCAATAACTCCGGAAGTGCCTATCAACTATTTCTCATTCCTGCAGATGGCATGCCGTGCAAACAGCTCTAAGACAAGCCAGGAGCTGGTAAATGCATTCGGAGCCCTGGAGGGTAAGTTCCCGCTGTTCCAAAGCTATTACTACTATCTGTGGACAGCCATCAGGAAGAACAACCTTCTTTCCAAAGAAGATCAGCCTCTTATGGAGCAGTGCATTCTTTCCAATCCAAGTTCCAAGTTCGGTGTAGCGACTAAGAAAGCACTTGGTAAGCTCTATGGTCTTGATGACGGCGAGAATATCCTGCTGCCGGATGAGCTTACAGTCTACCTGATGCGGGTAAGAAACGGAGAGAAACCGGAGATTCTTGAACCTGTTGCCAAGCTGCTGGAGATGAAGGACAATCCTTTCAAGGACAACGCCAACCTTATGGTTCCAGAACTTAAGAAGGTGTCTGGCGTGGCAGAATGGCTTAACAGCCGGCTGGGCATCTGACTATGATCTGCGGAATGGACGAGGTGGGCAGGGGCCCGCTGGCAGGCCCTGTGGTAGCCTCTGCTGTAGTATTGCCCCCTGACTTTCCGGTGGAAATTCTGGCCGACTCTAAGAAGCTGTCCGAGAAAAAGCGGCAGGAAGCCTATGAAATCATAATCAAGAAAGCAGTGTCCTACGGCACCGGCTGGGTGTGGCCCGAGGAGATAGATGAGATCAATATTCTGAATGCATCTCTTTTAGCCATGAAACGGGCATGGCTTTCCATGTCAGTGCCTGTGAGACCCGACCGCATCCTTGTAGATGGCCTTTTCACCCCGCCTATAGAGACAGATATCCCTATGGAGGCGATTGTGAAAGGGGATGACAAGATTCACGAGATTATGGCAGCCTCGATTCTTGCCAAAGTACAGCGTGACAAATGGATGGTGGATTATTCGAAGGTTGACGGCAGGTATGGGTTTGAGAAGCACAAAGGGTATCCTACCAAAGCCCACCGGGAGGCTGTGGCAAGATATGGGTTAAGCCCTATTCATCGGAAGAGTTTCCGGGTGTCTGTCTCTTGAAGACCTTGAAGGCTCTGTTAAGCTCCCTCATGAAGTTATCTATGTCTTCTTCGTATACTATGATGGAGTGACGGTCAAAGGAGCCATCGGGCTTTTTGGTGCTCTCGACAATATTCAGAAAATGGCTTCCCATCCTGTTTTCCTTTACATTGAAAAAATAAGTCCTCTTCTCTGTCTGGACCTGCGATGAAAAAATTTCTCCTCTGATAGCCATATTCTCTCCTTATCCGAACTTTACTGTATTGAATATGTTTGTTCAATAACTCTATTGACAATTTATTTTTGATTTTGTATAAAATATCTGTTCGCGCCTGTGGTATAATGGCTATTACCTCAGCCCTCCAAGCTGATGATGTCGGTTCGATTCCGATCGGGCGCTTACCCCGTTGGGGTATCCTTACTTATGGCTCGGGTTTATGCCCGGCTTTTTTTTTGCACCAGCTCTTTCAGCTCATCCATAGTGTCACAGATATACTCCGGATTTACTCCCTCTAGAATTTCTCTTGGCTGCCAGCCGTAGGTGACTGCAATGGTGTGGACTTTCGCTTTTCTTCCTTCGGTTATATCTCCCATGGAATCGCCTATCATATAGGTATCTTCCGCATTCCCGGAAAACTTTTCCATTATGTGCCTGATCTTCTCTGATTTGCAGCCTGGAGTATCGGAGCCTACGATGTAATCGGGCAGCTCTGCAAGACCAGACATTTTGAGCCGTTTTTTCACAGTGCCTGAGTCATTTGATGTATTCACGGCAAGGTATGCACCAGATTCCTTCACCATCCTGAAGATATCTCCGATGCCATCAAAGAGACTTGCCTTTTCTGCATTGTTTCTAAGCCGTTCTCTTACTTCTTCGGTGTAGAGATGAACATCCTCTTCCCTTACTCCCAAAAGACCGAATGCACCCTCGGCAGTCACATGGGGGAGCTTTGCTATGGCCTCTTTGGTCAGCTTACCTGAAAAGCCATATTTGTCCTTGAGGACATTGAATGCCTCTATGCACATATCGAGTGAATCTGCAATGACTCCGTCGTAATCAAAAATAAAAATTTTTTTTGACATATATATCCTGGTAGATTGAAATTTCTTTATTGAAAATATAACATTACATTGTGTTTTTAACAACGGGAGAAAAAATGGAAAATAACAGAATTGTTGATTTCAGTAAGACATCTCTGCACGACATCTATGGTGAGAATTGTTTTAATGACGCCATAATGCGGGAGCTGCTGCCAAAGGCAGTTTACAAAGAGCTCAAAGAGGTTCAGCAGGGGAACAAGGAACTGACTCTGGAGACTGCCAACGCAGTTGCAAGTGCAATGAAGACATGGGCAGTATCAAAAGGTGCAACTCACTTTACCCACTGGTTCCAGCCACTCAACGATCTTACAGCCGAAAAACACGATTCTTTCATCACCCCGACCCAGGATGGCAAGGTTATCCTTGAATTCTCTGGAAAAGAGCTTATCAAAGGAGAGTCTGATGCCTCCTCCTTCCCGTCCGGCGGACTTAGGGCCACTTTTGAGGCACGTGGATACACAGCATGGGACACCACATCTCCTGCATTCCTTATGGCAGACAACACAGGTGTCACCCTTAACATCCCTACTGCATTCTTCTCATATACAGGTGAATCCCTGGACAAGAAGGGACCGCTCCTCAAGTCCATGAATGCACTGGACAAGGCCAGCGTGCGGCTCCTTAAGGCTATTGGAAATAAAACTGTCAAGAAGGTATCTGCCTCTGTAGGTCCTGAGCAGGAGTACTTCCTGGTAGACCGCAAATACTACGACACAAGATCAGACCTTGTGCTCTGCAAGCGTACCCTCTACGGCTCCATGCCTGGCAAGGGACAGGAGCTGAACAGCCACTATTACGGCAACATCCAGCTTAAAGTTGCAGACTTCATGAGGGAGCTGAACTGCGAGCTGTGGAAGATGGGCATTCCTGCCAAGACACAGCATAACGAGGTGGCTCCTAACCAGTTTGAGATAGCACCTATTTATTCCACAGTCAATGTGGCTACCGATCAGAACCAGCTGACCATGCTTATCCTCCGCAAGGTGGCAAAGCGCCACGGCCTTGCAGTGCTCCTTAACGAGAAGCCTTTCGAGGGAGTCAACGGCAGCGGCAAGCACAACAACTGGTCTCTTACCACAGATGATGGCACCAACCTGATGGATCCGGGCGACGACCCTAAGTCCAACACTCAGTTCCTGCTGTTCCTCAGCGCTTTCATCAAGGCATGTGACAAGTATGCAGGGCTTCTCCGGTTCTCTGCAAGCAATGCCGGTAACGATTACCGTCTTGGCGGTTCCGAGGCACCTCCTGCAGTTATCTCTGTATATCTGGGATCAGAGCTTGAGGAGATTCTTGAGAAACTTTCCAAGCACGAGAATATCACTTCTGCAAAAGTGGGCAAGATTCAGTTCGGTGTGAATTCACTCCCTACAGTGCTCAGGGATTCCACCGACCGCAACAGGACATCCCCTATGGCATTCACCGGAAACAAGTTTGAGTTCCGTATGGTGGGTTCTTCTGCATCTATTGCAAAACCGAACACAGTGATCAACACAATTATGGCATCAATATTGGATGAGTTTGCTGCAGAGCTTGAGAAATCCAAGAAGAAATCAGACACTATCCTTAAGCTGATCACCGACACATACAAAGCCCATAAGCGGGTAATATTCAACGGCAACGGCTATTCCGAAGAGTGGAAGGAAGAGGCTGAACGCCGGGGTCTGCCCAACATCACAAACAATGTGGATGCTATAGCCGAGATCCTCAAGCCGGAGGCAATCGAGGTCTTTGAACGGATGAATGTCCTTACCCGTCAGGAGCTTGAGGCACGGTACAACATCTACCTCCAGGTATACAGCCGCCAGATCAAGATGGAGGCTACAGTCATGCTCCAGATGGCCCGGAAGGATATTGTTCCGGCAGCTCTTAAATATGTGCATGATGTGGCTGCTACAGTAAATGAGGTCAAGGAGTCGGGAGTCAAGTGTCCACTCTCTCGGGAGGAGGAGATGATTGCCTCTATCATGGACGGTGTGGATAAATTCATGCAGACCTGTCTTGTGCTGGAGAGAGAGCTTAAAAATGCCCACGAGCTTACTGAACCGTTTGAGAAGGCATGTGCGTACCGGGATAAGGTATTCACCACAATGAAGGTGCTCCGTTCCTACGGCGATGCCCTTGAGAGGGTAGTGGGAAAGACATACTGGCCGTTTGCTACATACGAGGATCTTTTGTTCAATATTTGAACAACTTTTTAGAATAAGAGAGGGCAACATGATCTGCAGGACAATCCTTGATGCAAT
>JAFZIU010000008.1 GCA_017554185.1 Spirochaetia bacterium | reverse complement strand
GTGGTACTGGAAGAAACGGCGGATTTCCCTGTTCTTTCCTTCGGTAAGCACAAGATGCACCTTGGTGCCTGATTTTATGTAGTATTTTTTAATGCGGTATTTGACCCCTTCTATCACAAACCCTTTGGCAAACTTGACAAGGATATCCTCGGCAATCGGTTTTGAGGTCTCCACAATGTACTCTTTCTCCATCTGGGACGATGGATGGGCCACAGCCTTGGTGAAGTCGCCGTCGTTGGTGTAGAAGATGAGGCCCGATGACATGTAGTCCAGGCGTCCTACGTTGTGGAGCCGGTATGGGAAAGAATCCTTGAAATAGTTGATGGCCAGGTCCCTTCCCTCTGGGTCGTCGCTTGTGCAGAGCACTTTAACGGGCTTGTTGAATGCTATGTAGATTTTCTTCTTGTCGGGATAGAGCTTGCGGCTCCGGTATTCAACGATGTCGCCGGGATTCACCTTGAACCCCATCTCTGTGACCACCTGGCCGTTGACCCGCACCTGTCCTTCGGCAATGAACTTCTCGCAGGCTCTGCGGGAACCGGCACCGCACCGGGCCATGTAGACCTGGAGCCGGAGACCTTCTTTATCTTCGATTTCTTTATCTGCCATCTGGAGCGATTATATCAAAAATCGCAGATGATTTATAGTACTTAACACTAAAGTTCATATTGTTTTTAATAAAATATTTATATTTTTCGCCGGTGCCGGGGTCGGCCAGGTCGGGGGCAAGCTCGGCAAGGGGGATAAGGACAAAGCCCCGCTCTTTTATACCGGGATGAGGCAGCGTAAGCACCGGGTCGTCAGAGACTGTGTCGCCATAGAGAAGGATATCGATATCCAAGGGTCTGGGCCCTTTCCAGCCCGCCTTGGCTCTATCCCGCCCCGCCTTGTCCTCCAGGGTGTGGATATAGTCGAGAAGCCCGTAAGGGGGCAGCTCTGTCTCCCCTGTGAAGACTGCGTTCAGGAACTCTGGCTGTTCTGTATTATACATGGGGTCTGTTTTAAAAAGTGATGAAGATTTAATATTTTTTAAAACATGATTTAAATTATTATAGGCAAATATAAGGTTTTTCTCCCTGTCGCCAAGGTTTGAGCCTATGCTTAAGTATACGGCGCTGCTCACAGGTTCACCTTGAGTTGCCCCTGTCGGACAAGGCGGGGGATGCCGGTTGAGAGATCTATTATAGTGGATGGGAGAGACGGGGGCAGGACACCGGCATCTACTATCAAGTCCACCTTATCTTCAAACTCTTCTATAATCTCTTCTATCGAGGTCATGGGGCTCTGTCCGCTGTAGTTCACGCTGGTTGATATTATGGGCTGGCCGACTTCTTTAAGAATCTCCTGAATGAACTGATTGTCGGGAACCCTGATTCCCTCTGTAGGATTGTTTATTCCCTTTAAGATAAGGGTAAGAGGACCAGGCCAGTAAGATAGAAATTTGGGATCGGGAATCTCTTTTGTAAGCATAGGAAGCTGCTCTTTAAGTGAAAGCTTAAGGAAATGCTTGCCTTCCCCTCTGCCTTTGATCTCCTCGATCCTATGCTCTCCCCTTCCTTGTATGCAGGAAAAGCCGTATAGGGTGTCGCTTGGCAGTATTGCTGTGCCATTATTCAGCAATGTCTGGGATACTGTTTTCAGCAGCTCTGGATTTCCGATTTTTATTACCATTCTTAAGTCCTAAGAATGAATATATCAGCATAGTCAGGACGATGGCAATAGCAGCGCTTAAAATCCGGAGATTATTTATATCTACTATTCTGTTGTAATCTTTGATATTTGAGCTGTAGCGGCCGCCTAAGTCGTAGCTGAATACTCCGCAGACTGCGCTGTCAAGGATGATCACTTTCTCCTTCTTACTTACAAGGCCCATGCTTCTTGCCTGGAGAAGCATCTCTTCTGAACTTCCCAGGGCCTGGCACTGATGCTTGAGGTTCTGGTTTATTGTCTCAAGCTCCTGTACATTTGCTGCCAGCTGCTCTTTGTAGGTTGCAAGTTCATTATATGCCTGATAGCTTGTATCGCCCCAGATAAGAGATGCGGATAAGAATATGAAGAGCGAAATGTATGAAGCAGTAATAATGAACCTGAAGAATTTCATATTTATTTATACGGACAAAATCTTGATAACCTTAAAAAAAAAATATAAACTTGTTTTATGAATATTGATGAAGAACTGGAAAAATACGGTGTCTGGATCAAGAAAGGTCCAATGGATTCGCCCCAGGAAGATACAGAGCCTCTTGAGCTTATTCCTGCAGACAGCACCGCTTATGACACTATTCCAGATGATATTCTTAAGGACGAGATTCCCGAATTTGCACTGGATGCAGTTCCCGATGAGATTCCAGATTCTATGCGCTCAGAGGTCCGTTCTATCCTGATCCGGCTGGACCAGCTTCTTAATCAGATTTCTCCCCCGAAAGAAAGACCGTAGCGGGAAGATATACTCTTATAATTTCCAGGCATTTTCTCTATAGATGTGACAAAGAACATATCCCCTTTTCCGTCATCTGCATGGCTTTTTATTTTTTCCAAAAGCGATATGGCCCTGTTTCCCACCCCTTCCCTTGAGTCGATGACAGAGATTGTGCTGCCCAGCACTTTTTTAAAGGTATCTTCAAGATATACAAAGTGTGTGCAGCCCAGGATCACAGTGTCCACACCCTGCTTTTTGAAGAAGTCTGCAGCCGGGGTAATGATTCTTGTTATTTCATCCTCTGCGGCTGTGAATATATTTTTCTCCACAAAGGCCACAATTTCGGGCATTGCGAACTTGCTTACAGTACAGCCCGATGCAAATGTATCTATAAGATTTTTGGTATAAAGCTGAGATACAGTCTTGTTTGTGGCAAAAAGGCCTATGGATTTTTTCCTGGATATTGCGGCTGCCGGTTTTATGGCAGGTACTACACCCACAAACGGGATGCTGTACTTCTGCCGCAGCAGTTCCAGCGCTGTTACAGAGGCTGTGTTGCAGGCTATTACTATAAGGTCTGGATGCTCCGACTCTATGAAGCGGCCTATGCTTTCTGCAACTATGGACTTAATCTCGGGCTCTGTCTTGGTGCCGAAAGGAAAGTGAGCGCTTTCGGCCAGGTAGCGGAAGCTGCATCCGGTGGTGTGCTTCTTAAGCCACTCCAGGTATGGCAGGCCGCCTATGCCGGAATCGTAGAAGCCTACAACTTTAGACATCAGATACCGCCGAACAGCCTGGCAAGCTGTGATTTTGCATCCTGGGCTTTCTTGTTGTCGGCTCCGGATGTTGCCTTGTCTGCATATTCGAAGTATTCGCAGAAGTTGGCCCTTTCTTTCTCTGTAACCGGTTCGGATATACTCTCCCGGCAGTCCCAGTAGGAGCCTTTGTCGTAGAATCTGCAGTTAAGGCAGCTGTGCAGGTCTTTACCGCATTTTGAGCATGTGGTGTCTCTATATACTTTATCTCCAGTAAACGGCTGGCCGCAGAAATAACACATGCTTCTACTCTATCCTATAGTCTCTTTTTTTTCAATAAAACTGTTTACCATATTCACTGCATCCTGCCAATGGTCTGGATGGATCCAGTGGACATCGGGAAGGGCCTTGAAGAATGTGATCTGCCGTTTTGCATAGTTCCGGGAGTTCTGCTTTATAAGCTCTTTCACATCATTCAAAGTAAGGCTGCCCAGCTCCTCCATTAAGGAGAACTCCCGGTACCCGATGGCGCTTAGCCCGGGACAGGCGCTTCTGTAACCCATGGCCCTCAGTTTCTTATATTCTTCTGGAAGGCCTGCGTTGAACATGGCCTCTACCCTCTGGTTTATCCTTTCATAGAGCTCTGCCCTGTCCCGGTTCAGGCCGATGAGGAGGAAGCGGTATCCGCTCCTGGGCTCTGCCGGAAGTTTATAGTCAGAGAGGGGCGAGCCGGATGTATAGTACACCTCAAGGGCCCTGAGTATACGGTAGCTGTCAAGGGGTTTTATCCGCTCCCAAGATTCAGGGTCCTTCTGTTTCAGCTCCTCTCTGAGCGCTTCAAGCCCCTCGGCCTCAAGCCGCTTCTTCAGCTTTTGCCGTATCTCCTCCGAAGAGGCCGGTGCGTCTGGCAGCCCGTATATGAAGTTCTTGAGGAAAAAGCCTGTACCGCCCGCTATCATAGGCAGCCTGCCCCTTTCATAAATCTCGTGGCACAGCTTGTCAGAGCGCTTCACAAAATCGCCGGCCGAAAACTCATCATCAGGATCTATGCAGTCCACCAGATGGTGCGGTATCCTGCTTGTCACAGATACATCAGGCTTGGCTGTACCTATACTCATGTACTTGTACACCTGCAGTGAGTCTGAATTGATTATTTCGCCAATGTGTTCAAAATGAAGCAGGAAATCGGTCTTGCCTACAGCTGTGGGACCGAATACTACTACGACAGGAACAGTTTGCAATGGGGCTATTTTTCCAGCTTGTAATTTGTTTTTTCGGTGAGAACCTGATCCAGGGAGATTGAAGTGATTTTATTAGATTTATCCTCCAGCTCCTCATCTCCTGTTATTGCTATCTGTTTTGCCCTTTTGATTGCTGCGCAGGTAAGTTCATAGACATTTTTCTTATTATCTTCCAATGTTGCCAAAGGGATACTCATAACAATAAAACTCCTTCAAATTGATCCTAATAATTATACAAATAAATCTTATTAATGTAAAGTATAATAAAAAAATAGCTGTCACTTGACTTTTACTTATAGTAATAAGTACTTTATATTTGTTAGGAGCAAAAATTTGGCTGAAAAAGATATTGTAACTTTAGAGAATATGCTGCCGGACCGGCTTTTTATTGTCCCCCTTTCGGGAAAGCCTATTTTTCCCGGCATCTTTACCCCGCTGATGATTGTATCCCATCAGGATATTGCTACAGTAGAGAAAGCTTTGACCAAGAGCGGCGGTATTCTTGGACTTACCATGCTCAAGGACGATGGCAGCGAGGATGACAGCCCTGTTTCCATAGAAGATCTCTATTCGGTTGGAACTGTGGCCAAGATTGTAAAAAAGATAAATCTGCCAGACGGCGGAATGAATATTTTCATCTCTACACTCAAGCGGTTCAGGATTGTCACTCCCCTTACCCGTCACACCCCTATTGCAGCCGAAGTTGAGTATCTGGATGAGATATTTGACAAAGGAAGCAACATAAAGGCTCTGACACAGGCCATCCTGTCAGAGATGAAGCAGATATCAGAGAACAACCCCCTCTTCTCCGAAGAGATGCGCCTTAATATGGTCAATATAGACCAGCCCGGCAAGATTGCCGATTTTGTGGCCTCTATTCTCAACGTGGACCGCAAGGAGCAGCAGGATATCCTGGAGACCCTTGATATAAGGGAGCGGATGGAGAAGGTCATCATCTTCATCAAGAAGGAACAGGAGCTTCTGCGCATACAGAAGAAGATTCAGCGCAAGATAAACGAGAAGATAGAGAAAAGCCAGAGGGAATACTTCCTCAAGGAGGAGATGAAGGCTATCCGCAAGGAGCTTGGTCTGCCTGTGGATTCCAAGGACAGCGAATATACCAGGTTCAAGGAGGCTATAGACAGTTTCCATCTGACCGGCGAGGTAAAGGAAGAGGTGGAGCAGGAGCTTGAGAAGTTCTCTATGATGGATACAAACTCCCCCGAGTTCGGAGTCACCCGCAACTACCTTTCCACTATTGTGTCCCTGCCATGGAACAAGATGTCAGAGGACAAGCTGGATATCAAGAAGGCAAAAGCTATACTGGACAAGGACCACTACGGCCTTAAGGATGTGAAGGAGCGTATCATCGAGTTCCTTTCTGTAAAGAAGCTTAAGAAGGATTCCAAAGGCTCTATCCTTTGTCTGGTGGGCCCTCCGGGAGTTGGAAAGACTTCTGTGGGACGCTCTATCGCACGGGCCATGAACAGGGAGTTCTTCCGTTTCTCTGTGGGAGGAATGAGGGATGAGGCTGAGATAAAGGGACACCGCAGGACCTATATCGGAGCTATGCCTGGAAAGATCATTCAGGGACTCAAGATAACAAAGACAGCAAACCCTGTCTTTATGATAGACGAGATTGACAAGATGGGCTCTTCCTATCAGGGAGACCCTTCATCTGCCCTCCTTGAGGTGCTGGATCCTGAACAGAATGTGGCATTCCGGGACAACTATCTGAACCTCCCCTTCGATATCTCAAACGTCATGTTCATTACTACTGCAAACACCCTGGATACTATTCCTGGACCACTCAGGGACAGGATGGAGATAATCCGTATTGCAGGATATATAAGGCAGGAGAAGGTAAAGATTGCTGAAAAGTACCTGCTGCCCAAGAGCCTTGCTGCAAACGGTCTGGACAAGAGCCAGGTGCACTACAGCCCCGACACCCTTTCCATAATAGCAGAGAACTATGTGCGGGAATCTGGTGTGCGTAATCTGGAAAAGGCTCTTGACCGGATCCACCGCAAGATTGCCAAAGCCCTGGTGCTGGATGGCACCAAATATCCAGTTGAGGTCACTCCAGACAAGCTGGAAGACTACCTGGGCAAACCCAGGTTCCCGGAAGAAGAACTTAAAGTTCCATCCCGGCCTGGCATGGTTGTAGGCCTTGCCTGGACAAACTTCGGCGGTGACACACTTATGATAGAGACAGTCCGCACCCCTGGCAGAGAGGGTTTCCAGCTTACAGGCCAGATGGGAGATGTGATGAAGGAGTCTGCAAACATTGCCTACACCTATGTGCGCACTGTGGCAGAGCGGTTCGGCGTGGGGCGCGATGCCTTCGAGAACTACCATTATCACCTGCATATCCCTGAGGGTGCAACCCCTAAGGATGGCCCTTCTGCCGGCATTACCATGGCCACTGCCCTTCTTTCCCTTATACGTGGAAAGAAGATAAAGAACGGCTTTGCCATGACCGGAGAGCTGTCCCTTACAGGAGATGTCCTTCCTATCGGCGGGCTCAAGGAAAAGACTATTGCTGCACGGCGTAACCTTGTAAAGCATATCATAATCCCAAAGCAGAACCAGAAAGATCTGGATGAGATTCCTTCTTATATAAAGAAAGGAATAACATTCCATCCGGTAAGCAGAATGGAGGAAGTGATTGAAACTGTTTTCTAAGCTGACCATATTGCTGCTTGCTCTTCTACTGGTGATGGGGGCTTCCTGCACTGCAAAGGAGAAAAAAGCCCAAGCCTCCCCTGCCGAGGAGCCGGTGGATGAAGATGCAATCCGTATTGCCTCTATTGTAGTAAGCCAGCTGCCCGACAGCATGCATGATGGAATACTGAACAATATGGATGCTTTCAAGGCTGACCTTGCCAAGGTCCTTGAGGAAGAGAGCCGCTTCTTCATCATTGCCGATAAAAGCCACCTTTTGAGGGAGGACTACAATCCAGGAGAACTGGTATCTCTGGACGGTAAGGGAATCAAGGTAAATAAGAAAGGTATGAAGCTTGAGAAAGTTACTTTCGAGGCCCTTAAGAAGATGCTGGATGCCAGCGCCAAGGAAGGGCTTTCCCTTATGGTTTCCTCGGCCTACCGTGATTACAAGTACCAGGTGGGTCTCTATAACTACTATATCTCCAAATATGGAAAGGAGAAGACAGACACCTTCTCTGCCCCTCCCGGAGCATCTCAGCATCAGCTGGGCACTGTGGTTGACTTCAATGATGTGGAGAACACATTTGCCGGTACCAGAGAGGAAAAATGGCTTACTGAAAACGCCTGGAAGTATGGATTCTCCCTCTCTTTCCCCAAAGGATACGAGGATGTCACAGGCTACAGCTGGGAATCCTGGCATTTCCGGTATGTGACCAGATCTGGTGCAGAATTCCAGAAAAAATACTTTGACAATATACAGCACTATATGCTGCTCTTTTTGGATTCTTACCGGAACTGATTATTTATAGCGGTTCTGGAGGTCTGAAAGGAATGTAAGGGCCTGGAGTGGGGTCATATTGCTTATGTCGGCAGAAAGGATCTCGCTCCGGAGCATATCTTCCTGTGGGAAAAGATCTATAGTCTCTGTCTGCTCCGGCACCGCTGCTGCCTTTGACTCTTTCTCGAAGGCTGCCATAAGTTCCTTTGCACGGACAATGATCTCATAAGGAATACCGGCCAGCTCTGCCACATGGATTCCGTAGGACTTGCTGGCTGCTCCCCTGACTATCTTCTTAAGGAACACAAGCTTTCCGTTCTCCTCTGATGCATTCATGGACATATTGACCACATTGGGGTTGTCCATCTGGGTAAGCTCGTGGTAGTGGGTTGCAAATATAGTCTTGGCCCTGCACTTCCTGGTCATGTATTCGCAAATGCTCCATGCTATGGCCAGTCCGTCGTTGGTGCCGGTGCCGCGTCCTACCTCGTCCATTATTATAAAGCTGTTCTGGGTGGCACAGCGCAGTATGTTGGCAGTCTCGGACATCTCCACAAGGAAGGTGGATTCACCGCGGGCCAGGTTGTCAGAAGCCCCTACCCGGCAGAACATCTTGTCCACCACCCCTATCTCGGCCTCGGTGGCTGGCACAAAGGAGCCGGCCTGTGCCATGAGGACTATGATTGCATTCTGCCTTAAGAATGTGGATTTACCAGCCATATTGGGGCCGGTAAGCATAATAAGGTTCTCCTTGCCGCTCTCCAGGAAGAAGTCGTTCTCTATAAAGTCTCCTGGCGGCAGGTTTGCCTCCACCACTGGATGGCGGCCCCCCTTTATGCTTATATACTTTTTATCTGTGACCTTGGGCTTTATATAGCCGTGGGCGGTGGCGGCATCGGCAAAGGACTGGTAGCAGTCTATCTCCGATACAGTCTCGGCCAGTTCTATTATGAAAGGAATCTCTTTCTTTATGTTTTCCCGTATCTGGATAAAGAGCTCACGTTCCAGAGACACTATCTTGTCGTAGGCGCTGTTAAGTTCGGTCTCAAGCTCTGTAAGCTTTTCGGTGGTGAAGCGCTCGCTGTTCAGGGTGGACTGCTTTCTTATGTAGTGAGGCGGGACATTCTTAAGATAAGATTTTGTAACCTCGAGGAAGTAGCCTATAACCTTGTTGTAGCGCAGCTTAAGGTTAGGAATATTGCAGGTGCTTCTCTCCTGCTCCATATATTCGTCCAGGATGCCCTGGCTGTTGTCCCTCAGCGAGCGCAGGTGGTCCAGCTCCTGGTTGTAGCCCTGCTTTATCATTCCCCCTTCGTTTATCACAATAGGAAGATTCTCCCCCAGACAGCTGTCAAGGTATTTGAAAAGTTCCTCTACATGGGAAAGGGTCTTCGGGTTGAGGAACGGGAAGTAGCCCTCCTTCTGCCAGTCGGATAAAAGGGTTATCAATTCTATGCATTTTGCAAAGGAGTTCTTAAGCCCCTCCAAATCTCTTGCATTGGCCTTGTCCAGTGCAACCTTGGAGCAGATGCGCTCCATATCCATTATGGAGGCCAGGCTTTGGCGCAGATTAGAAAGAAGGATCTGGTTGCGGTAGAAGATATCTACTGTATCGTGCCGTTTTCTTATATCAGTAATAGAAGTCAGAGGAGCAGAAAGCCATTTCTTTATCAGGCGGCTTCCGGCAGAAGTCTTGGTGTGGTCCAGCACATCTATAAGGGTGTAGCGCTCTGATCCATCCTGTATGTTCCGCAGTATCTCAAGGTTCCTAAGGGAGGATTCATCCAGGTACATATACTGTCTGGAATCATATTTGGCAAGGGCTGTTATATGGGGCAGCAGCGACTGTGATGTAAGGTGGATATAATCCAGGATTACACCTGCCGACAGAAGCTCCGGGTCAGACTCCTCAAAGCCCAGTCCCTTAAGGCTTATTACATTGAACTGCCTTTTGACCGCCTCCACCGATGAAGCCATGTCAAACTGCCAGTCGGGGAACCTGTTTATAATCACCTTTTTATAGGAATCGAGAATAGAGGCAACTTCTGCATCTTCGGCATAGAATGTCTCCTGGATAAGTATCTCGCCGGGGGCCAGGCGGAACAGCTCCTTGCGGAGAAAATCCTTTTTCTCTGAATCCAGGCATTTGGCGGCACTGAACTCGCCGGTTGAAAGGTCTATGTAAGCAATTGAAATATAGGTGCCTACTTTTCCAATGGCAAGCAGATAGTTGTTGCTGTTCCTGTCAAGGTAATCCTCTTCGATTGCAGTACCGGGGCTTATGACCTCGGTGACGACACGCTCCATAACCTTGCTGCCCTTCTGTACCTCTCCTTTCTGCTCGCAGATTGCAACTTTCCTGCCAGCCTTAAGGAGCCGGCCGATATATGTGGATGCTGCATGGTATGGAATGCCGCACATGGGCTGTCCCGCCCTTTTAGTAAGCACCAGGTCTAGAAGCGAGCTGGCCTCCCTGGCGTCGGAATCGAACATCTCGTAGAAATCCCCCATCCTGAAAAAAAGGAAGGCGTCGGGATAAGAGCTCTTTATCCGTTTATACTGTCTGACAGCCGGGGTGTCGGCGCTGTTTTCTGTCATAATCTGAGCTTTTTCATGACCTTGTCGGTTATATCAACACTGTGGGTCCACCAGATGATATTTTTATCCTTGGAGTCAAAGATTACAGAATAGCCCTCGCTCTCTGCCACATACTGAATCTGGTTTACAATCTTGCTGATTATTTCGGCTGTATCCGGAACCAGAACTTTCTTTTCTTCCAGCTCCTTGTTCTTTTCCTCTACAAACTGGTTCAGATAGTATTTAAGAGATGTTATCTGCTCATCTATCTCATCAGTAGCATCACTATAATGGCTTCTGGCTGCAATATCTTCTTTTTCCCTTTCCAGGGTGGCAATTTCTGCTTCGATAGAAGCAGTCTCGTCCTCGATAGCCTGCTTGATATTTTTTATCTCCTGCAGCTGGTCAAGGCTTGGCATCATACGCTGGACAATCTTTGTGTAATCGATGATCCCGATCTTAGGAATCTGCTGCTGTGCATATGCAGTGACTGATGCGCAGAATAAAAGTGCAAAAAGAAATGCTTTTTTCATATAATCTCCTAGTAGTAACTCTGGTTGAAGCCAATTACAAAGTCAAGTTTCATGCTGTTGCTGAACAGGATTCCATCCTGCCATTCAATCTTATTATCATTATCGTATCTATACCGTTTTACAAAATAGAAGCCGATCGGAAGCCCAGGAATAGTAAGTCTGAAACCTCCTCCGAGTGAGAAGTAGAAGTCCTGTCTGACCATATCCTTGAACATATACCGCTCCGGCCAGATACCGGTTGCACTCCAGAACCAGTCCCACCAGATGTACTTTTCAAAGATAGGCATTCTGAGCTCCACCCAGTTGTCCCACAGTACCATTCCATCATAGACACGGTCCCAGCCTCTTGCCATTGTAAGTCCATCGATATAGAGAAGCTCTCTGGTTGTAGCCTTGAGAGTGCCGTCCAGCTGGTTCATTATTACCGAGATGGAGGATCCCAGGGCCAGTACCATCTTGAATTTGAACTCCTCGCCCAGAGGAATGGAGAAAAGCTGCTGGAATATCTGTCCCTTGGTCTCTGACTTTATATACTCACGGGCTGATGGCATGATACCACCGGTATAGGTAAGGGTCTCCTTAAGATAGAATCCTTTGGATGGGCTTACAATATAGTCCCGGGTATCCCATGATACAGAGCCCCATACCGAGTTGATGGACATCCAGTTCTGGAAGTTCTCTCTTACAGTGGCATTATATGGCCGGTAAATGGCATCATTATAATCCACATAGGTCTTTGTATGGTTATAGCCTACTCCTGTTCCCACACGGCCAATAGGCAGATGCCATGTGTAACCGAGGCTGAGGCCGAGACCTATGTTCCAAGTCTCGTATTCCATAAGATAGGCCTTAGGAATTCCGATTCCGTGCCGGACTGCATACTCATAGTCTGTTATTGCATCATCTTCGGTGGAAGGCTCGCCGGTATGGCGGTCCACCATGTGGCCGTCATAAGGGTCTGGCACCTGTCCCTTTTTATATTTATCATTGTCGAAGACCGGGTTCATGATGTCCTGGGCAACGTTTGCAGTGGTCTCGTGGGAGACAGAGAGCGATATAGTACCGGAAAGACGTCTGTCGGCAAGCCAGCGCTCGGTGAATGATGCAGACAAGGACTGTACGGATGTGGACATCTCGGTGCCTATACTCAGCTCCTGACCGTTACCGAAGAAGTTTCTGTCTGTCCATTTCACGAATGCACTGACAGGTATATCGCCGGCATCGGCAGAGAAGATAAGACCGAACTGGACATCGGTGGTCTTGCCCTCCTCTACGTTCAGTATAAGGTTCATAAGTCCATGCTCGGAACCAGCTGGGGTCTCAGGATAGATAGCAGAGAAATACTGCAGGTTATACAGGTTCTGCACACCTTCAATGATCTTTTTCTTGCTGAATACATCTCCTACGCCTATAGGGAGTTCCCGCAGGATTACCCGTTCCTTGGTCTTGTCATTGCCCTGCACAACAATATTCTCGATATGGGCTCTTCCTTCCTCCACAATGGTGACAATATAGGAGACAGATTTTGTCTCTTCGTTTATCTGCTCCTGCTCGGAGATTGAGTTGAATATATATCCGTCGTCAAAATAGAGGTCGGATATACGTACAAAGTCGGCCTGCATCCTAACCTTGTTGAGTACATCACCGGGCTTGCAGCGCACCAGCTTGCCCAGCTCCTCATCATCATGGATGATATTGCCTACAAAGCTGATTCCCTCGTAGGTGTACTGTTCACCTTCATCGATATAATATGTGATTCTAAGTCCTTTCCTGTCTTCCTGGTCTATAGGAATGATTTCATTGTTGACATCGGTGACCTTGGCCTTGATATATCCCTTCTCGGCATAGAAATTCTCGATATTCTCTATATCTTCCTCTATGTTGGACTCCTGGTAGAGACCTTTCCGGAACAGGCCCTGCTGCTTGGTCTCAAGCTTCCTCTTGAGTGCTGTCTTGGATATGACGTTGTTCCCGACAAAGACAATCTCCCGGACCCTCATCTGATATCCTTCGTCAATTCTGAAAGTTACAACTACAGTATTGCTGCTGTCTTTCTCGCCTATCTCCCCATGAACCACAACATCAGTAAAGCCCTTCTCAAGATAGAGGTCGTTTATGCGCTCCTCGTCCAGCTTCACATTTGCTCCTGTGACAACATCACCAGGCTTGAGCATTATCTCGTCCAGGATTGTATTCTTTCTGATATTCCTGTTTCCTGCAATCTTGATCTTGGAGATAGAGGGGTATTCAACCATCTTGAACTTGATTATGACTGTGTTGGCGGGGTCATATTTGGAGATGTCCTCTCTGCCCGGGTATGCAGCGGAGGTCATGTCCTCGAAATAATCAAGGGAGAAAAGCTTGTTCTGGAGCTCCATGAAGAGACTGTCGTCAAACTGTTTGCCGATAAAGCTGTCTACGATACCGTCAAGCTCGTTGGCTGATATCATATAAAGCCCTTCAAACTGGATATCCTCTATAACTTTCCCTTCGTACCATGCATCTTGAGCAAAGGCAGGAACAAGGGAGAAAAGCAATAAAAGGATAAGCAATATTCTATGTTTTACCCGGTTCATAAAATCTCCTATCAAAACGTGAATCTCCATGACAGACCTATGGTTGTATCCATAAGGAAGTCAGGCATCTTGCCCAATTTCGGATACAGCCCCAAATTCAATATACAAAGCGGAGTATTAACCTCCAGGTTAATCTCCGATTCAAGGTACATGTTATAGAAAGTCGGCATATTGTACTCATAATATTCAAAAGTGTCAAAATCCCATGCCGAGAATCTTATGGTTGTATCAAGGTAGAAGTAATCTCCGAAATACTTACCGAAGTATACGTCAATGTTACGGAATACAGTGTTGCTTCCTACCCGTTTCATGTCTCCGCTGCTCTTCTCTGCGTTACGCTGGTCGTTGAAGACCTTGTCGTTAAGCTGGGCCCGGATGGCAAAGATATCCACATTAAGGAAGTCCTTGATTGTACGTTCAAAGGGCCGGAGTATACCGATAAGCTGGGTTCCGTAGGCACCGGCATTAGCCAGCGTGGACATGGTATTGCGCTCTTCGTCGCTCACATCGCCACCCATGATGGTGTCGCCCATAAGCTCATAAAGCTCTGCCTGGGAGAGGGCCGGAACCGCCTCTATACGCGGCTGGAAGTGGCTTAACGGCGTATTCTCCATAATAAACATAAGCTTGACTTTCTGGTTGTTTCTGGTGGTTGTACGGCATTCGGCATCTACTGTTATAAGCGGGTCAAACTTGTCCTGGTTCTCGTTGAGGACCAGAAGACCGTTCTTGATGAAGAAGTTGTTGCTGAAATAGAAGATATCTCCGCCCCGGAATGCCACATTTCCATCTATGTCAAACTGGTTTATGCTGCTGTCGTACTGTATCTGGACCTCCTGCCCCTTCGATGCGAAGGCCCTTAGTACAGGCACTTTCTTTGTAGGCCAGAAGAATTCCACTCCTCTTCCGGTGGTCACGTTAAGATTGACCATATATTCTGTAATGTCATTGGAGTCAAATCCGTTGTAGTTGCTGTTCTGACTCAGGTTGATGATACAGTTGTTCACCGTTATATCACCGTCAATCATTATTGAATCAGACATTCCCGATATGCTTAAATTGCCAAGTACATAGCCGTCAACATCTATTCCGCAGAATGTGTCGGTCACCCTGAGCCCCCGCTTGGTGTCTCCGAAAGAAGTTATATCGACCTTGAAGTAGTCCAGTGCCCAGCTTTCAAGCAGGAAGTTGCACTTGACATAAGTCCTGTTCTTCCTGTCGGTCAAGAGGACTGGAAGCATATTGATATCCTTACCCTGGAAATGGAGGTCTGCATCGGCAGGACCTATGATCTCTGGAATCGAGAGGACTGCAAAGTATAGATCTGTGACATTCATGACACCCCATAGGTCTGGGTTTCTGAGCGGGCCTGAAATCCGCAGGGTGCCGGTTCCAAGGCCGGCCAGAGGGAAGAAATAATCAAACCGGGTAAGCTGCCCGACCCTTCCCATATCAAGGGCTATGTCGGAAATAGTTGCATCAACTTCGTTTCCCACCAGCTTTCCCTTTATTTTTCCTGCTACAAACAGAGGATTCCTCAAGCTGAAGTCTATGTCTCCGTCCGGATAGTAGTAGCCTTCCACACAGTGCCTGAAAGGTCCACCGTCCACATAGAACCGTTTTCCGTTGTTGTTGAAGTCGAAATTCCACCTGTCATAACCAAGCAGGACTGGCTGGGTGGAGGTAAGACGGAATGTCCCTTTATTCTTGGTTGTGGCCGGGTTTATTATCCACTCGCCATCCTCTTGGATAGTGCCTGATGCATCAAGTTTTATGTTGTCTACTTTTTCATTATTGGAGTTCTTGAGGGCTACATCGGCCATAAGCTTGTATTCTTTCTTGTTCCAGTCCACAGAGCCGGAGCTGGAGGTTATATTGGCATCGCCCACCTTGCCGGTAAGGGTGTACAGGTTGGTCTTCTTTTTGGTTGCCTGGAGCGATGTATAAAGCTCGAAAGGCTTTTTATTCAATGAACCCTTCTGGATGTTGACGGAAGCTGTTATGTTAGGATCATCAAAAGTGCCGGTGATCTTTGCATTGGTGTCCAGTGTTCCTGTAACCTTGGCGGTTGTAAAGCGCTCCACCTTTGAGTTTCTGCAGGAGGCATCAATTGTCATCTCTTTGTTTTTAATCAGCACATAGGCGTTGTATTCTTCGTTCAGGCTGCTTCCTGTACCCCTGATCCATCCCCAGCAGTTGTCAATGTCGGTAAAGGTTGCCTCTCCTGTTCCCTTGACCGAGGAATAGTTGTCGGAGAGTGTCCAGCTGTTAAGCCTTAGCGTGTTTCCGGCCAGGGTGCCATTGAAGTTTATGCTGTTGCTTCCACCCTTGAGGAAAGGAAGATGAGACAGTTTCATATCGTTTATGGTGACTATTGACAGTTTCCCATCGATCATCTGGCCGGATACATTCATGTCTGCCGGAATCTTGTGATCCATAAAGAATACAGGGAAACCTGTGGCCCGCAGATCAAAAGGCCATCCCTTCTCGTCAAAGAAGGCAGAGAGTGTAAAGCCGTAAAGTCCCCGGACGAACAGGTTCTGCTTTTTATTCAAGAAACCGTTGAATTCATATTCGGTGTCATGCACCTTCCAGAAAGTCTCGAAGTCGCAATGTTCAGAGCGCATGGAAGCCAGGTCGAAGTAGCCTTCGCCCGAGAAGCCCCGGCAGTTGACCACTATTTCGCTTAGCTTTATGTCATCCAGAGTGGATGTGACTGCAAATTCCAGGGAATCCTCGGGATGTGTCACATCATCAATATGGACTTTCCGGCTTGTTATGTAGAAATCGTTCTTGTCGTAGATGCAGTATACATCGGCAGTAACAAGGTAGTTTTCGGTATAAAGCTTCTCCTCCCCGCTGAACACTTCCTCAAGTTCTTTGATCGGGTATCTGGTCATGGAGATAAAGCCGGAATACCCCTGCTCCTCTGTTTTCTGTCCCTTGATTGAAAGATTCAGAAGTGAAAGGTCCACCGACTTGCTCTTAAGGTCGGCTTTTAGGGTACTTTTTCCAAGTTCCTTGTTGTTGAGCACCAGATTGTCGGATTCAAGGGAAAGCCTGCTGTCGGCCATGACAACATCAAAATAGGTGTCTACAGTCATCTTGTCAGAGGCCTGGACATTACTTAAGTGGAGCGAGCCCTTGGCCGACATGGTTCCGGTGTCAAGATTTCCCGAATAAGATGCGCTGCCCCTGGATGAGGCTATGTTCAGGGATTTTATCGTTATCTTGCGGTCAAGACCGGAGAAAGAAATATGGCACTGGGGCTCAAGTGGAACTTTGGTGCCTGCCAGGGAAAGGTCTACATCTCCGAAATAAAGTGTCTTCTTTTCCTTGTCGGGAGTATAGGTGATCTCAAGGTGGCCTGTTCCCTTGGCTTTTGCATAATCATTATATTTTGTGTAATCGCCTGTAAAAGTGACAATATCTGACGGCCTGAAATCCTGGAACACAGTCTGGGCATTCAAAGATTTGCCTTTTCTGTTCCATGTCAGAGAAAAGTCTATAGGTGTGCTGTCCTCCATGTTGCAGATAAAGAAAGCTTCCTCGTCAAATGTTATAAGGAATGCTTTCCTGTCGGTCTTTATAAAGTCAGAGGTAAAAGCGTCCACCTGCAGGTTCACAAGCCCCTCGGAGCCATCCTTCTGCATGTTGGAATCAAATTCAACCGAAGTCATGAACTGGGTCATCTTGTCGTTCTTAAGGTCATAGCCGGAAACCTGCATCTTCCCAGACAGCCTTACTTCGTTACCCTGCAGCAGGATATCGGTGGTGCACTTGTCTATAGAGACAGACCCCATGTCGAGCAGGAAGTTGGCGGCCAGATTCTTTCCCTTGAAGTAGAAGCTCTTAGTCTGGCGCGGCATCAGGGTCTCCTCGTCCGGCTTCATCCGTTCAGACAGGGAGGTCAAGAAATCCATATCCTGCTGCTGGCTGAAGTTGATGTAACCGTTCTCCAGAGTGATTCCCTTGAGTATGTTCTCGTTCATGAACAGGTAGTTCAGGAGGTTGAACTTGATATTCAGCTTCTCCCCTTTTGCAAGGATCTTGCCGGAGTCGTCCTTTATCTCCACATCGCGGATAGTAATTGAATTGATGAAGAAAGGATCAATGCTGCCATATGATATGTTGCGGGAAAGCTGATTCTCTATTATGGAGACAACTGAATCGCGGAGTGCTCTGGTGTGCTCCTGGACAAAGTTATAAGAATACCAGATTACAGCAGCTGCAACTGCTGCGGCAAAAGTCAGGAGGAGAACATATTTTGTACCAGAGAGTGTTCTGCGCACCATAATACTATTTTATAATACTATACAACAAATATTTTTTCTATCTCTATTTATTTATTTTTATTTATCATATATAAAACTATTATGATGTCTGTAAGTTTCAAAAAACCTATAAAAAATTTCATAGTGCTGGAAGGTCTTGACGGCTGCGGCACCACAACCCAGACTGCCCTGCTGGCAGAAAAACTTGAGAAAGCCGGCATCCAGGCGGTAAGCAACAACGAGCCCACCAATTTAAGCATAGGCCGTTTTATCAGGTCGGTGCTTCAGAAGAAAGAGAGCGTGGATCCATTTACCCTGGCACTCCTCTTCTCGGCAGACAGGAACGAGCACGTGTATGGGAAGAATGGCATTGTAGAGCATACAGAGGCAGGGAAAATGGTTATTTGCGACCGGTATCTGTTCTCAAGCCTTGCCTATCAGTCACTTT
>JAFZIU010000007.1 GCA_017554185.1 Spirochaetia bacterium | reverse complement strand
TCCAGTTCTGTATAGCGGTTCATCAACTGTTATTGTACAGTGATTCACCTGTTTTTTACAATAGCAAAAGAGAATTCGCAGCTTACGCAGACCTTGCCGTTCACCTTGCCTACTCCAGAGGCGAAGTAGAACGGGCCCTTGTTCCCTTTTATGGTGCACTCGGACTCGAAGGTGTCGCCCGGAACCACAGGATTGCGGAACTTGACCTTATCAAGGCCGGTGAACATAGGGAGTGTGCCGTCAGTACACTTGTCTGCAAGGAGCACGCAGGTGGCCTGTGCAAGCATCTCGCACAGGATCACTCCTGGAACAACCGGATGATCCGGGAAGTGTCCCTTGAGAAAGAACTCTTCTCCGCTCACTTTATACTTGCCATGGGCAACACCATCTACAACCTCTGCCTCCTGCACCAGGAGCATGTTATCCCTGTGGGGCAGTATTTTCTTTATTTCTTCCTGATTCATTCAATCCTCACACTTTTTAAAAGCAACACAGGCGTTATGACCGCCGAATCCCAGGTTGACCGACATAGCCAAATTGATCTCTGCCTTCCGTGCAACCAGAGGAACATAATCCAGGTCGCAGTCCGGGTCCGGCTCCTTTAGCCCAATAGTCGGTGGCACAATGCCATTCCGCAGAGCCAGGATAGAGGCAATAGCCTCCACACCGCCTATAGCCCCCAGCATGTGGCCTGTCATGGACTTGGTGGAACTTATAAGAATCTTGTAGGCATTGTCGCCGAAAGCCTTCTTGATGGCCACAGTCTCGGACTTGTCGTTGAGCGGTGTGCTGGTGCCATGGGCGTTGAAGTAGACTCTGGTCTCCCCTTCCATCCCCGACTCCTTTATCGCATCCAGAATTGCCCGGGCTGCTCCTCCTGCCTCCGGATCCGGGGCAGTCATATGGTAGGCGTCGCAGGTGGAACCATAGCCGCACATCTCGGCATATATCTTGGCACCACGGGCCTTTGCGTGCTCGTATTCCTCCAGTATAAGGATACCGGCTCCCTCGCCCATAACAAAGCCGTTGCGGCGTCTGTCGAAGGGGATGGAGGCCACATCCGGGTCGGTGCTGGAGGAAAGAGCCATGCAGTTGATGAACCCGGCCACTCCTGTGGGGCCCACAGCTGCCTCTGCACCACCTGAAATAATAGCATCGGCATAGCCGCCCCGGATGGCCCTGTAGGCCTCTCCTATGGCGGTGCTGCCGGTGGCACAGGCTGTAGTTACAGGAACACAGGGTCCCTGGGCCTTGAACTTGATGGCTATGTTTCCAGCTGCCATATTTGCGATCATCGTAGGGATAAAAAGAGGAGAAACCCTGCGGGGACCTTTGTCATGCAGCTTGATAACCTCTTCGGTGAATGTGATGATTCCACCGATTCCTGAGCCCACATACACCCCCAGCCGCTCCGGCTCCACCTTTCCAAGGATACCGCTGTCCTGCACTGCCTGATATGCAGCAGCCATTCCGTACTGGGCGAACAAATCGCTCTTGCGGATCTCGGCTTTCTCCATATAGAGGTTGGGGTCAAAATCCTTGACCTCTGCAGCCAGCTTTGCCTTGAAGTCGGTGGTGTCAAACCGGGTTATAGGACCGATTCCATTCTTTCCGGCCACAATAGAGGACCAGAAGGTAGGGATATCGTTTCCTACCGGGGTGATACAACCCATTCCTGTAACAACAACTCGTTTCATAATTCTCCTTACATTGCCATTCCGCCGTCTACGCGGATAACCTCGCCAGTGATGTAATCAGATACAGGGCTGGCAAGGAAAAGAACCAGGTTGGCCACATCCTCGGGCTTTCCAGCCTTCTTCATAGGAACAGCGTCGATAAGCTTGTCCCGGCCTGGCAGGTCCTTTGTCATATCTGTGTCGATAACTCCAGGTGCAACAGCATTGCAGCAGATTCCTCTGGCTCCCAGCTCCCGGGCGATGGTTTTGGTCACGCCGATGATTCCAGCCTTGGATGCAGAATAGTTCACCTGCCCTGCATTTCCCATAAGACCGGCAATGGAGCTTATGTTGACAATCTTCCCATAGTGTTTTTTAAGGAAGATGGGGCTGACATGCTTGGTCATGTTGAACACGCTCTTTAAGTTGATGTTGATTACTGCATCCCAGTTCTCCTCGCTCATGGAGAAGATAAGGCTGTCCCGGGTTATTCCAGCGTTGTTCACAAGGATGTCGATAGTGCCGAAATCCTTTACAATCTGGGCCACAGTGGCCTTGACTGCTGCGAAATCCGAAACATCGCACTGGTACGGGCGTGCTGTAACGCCAAAAACTTTAAGAATATCGCAGGATTCCTGGGTCTTCTCAAGGCTACCTACGTCGATAAGGGCTATGTCAGCGTGATTCTCTGCCATCTTCTGGGCAACAGTGAAGCCTATTCCCCTGGAACCACCTGTAATTACTGCAACTTTTCCTTTAAGCATTTTTAATCTCCTCAGCCACTCGGGCTGCATCCTGACTTGTCTCCACATTGAAGACGCGGACACTTGAGTTGATCTTCGACACAAAGCCGGAGAGGGTGTGTCCCGGTCCGCACTCTACAAAGGTGTCAATACCGTCAGCAATCATGTTCTCAATCAGGTTCTGCCAACGGACAGGGCTCTTGATCTGGTTTGTCAGAAGTTCCTGTACTGCGGCATTTTCTTGGTATTTTTTCGAAGTATAGTTTGAATAAATATCAATCTCGCTTGTTTTAAAACTTAATTTTGATAATTCTTTAGCAAATTCTTCTGCTGCCTTGGCCATGAACGGGGAATGGAAACCTCCGCTCACAGGGAGCTGCAGGTATCTTCCGCCGGCAGTTTTCACATCCAGCTTGAACTTTTCCATCTCCTCGGGAGCGCCGGATACCACCAGCTGTCCCGGGCAGTTGTAGTTCACAGGATAGATGTGCCCGTACCGAGAGGCAAGCTCTTCCACCTTTGCATTGTCAAGCTTAAGGACAGCTGCCATGATGCTCTTAACAACCTTACCAGCAGCATCCATAAGCTCAGCCCGGCGGCACACAAGCTTGAAGCCCTCGGTATCAGACAGAAGGCCGGCATAGGTGATGGCTGCTATCTCCCCAAGGGAGAAGCCTGCAACAGCGTTGCAGGCCAGCCCATGCTCCTGCAAGGCATGGGCAGCAGCCAGATCCACGCAGTAGATGCAGGGCTGGGTGTTGCAGGTCTGGGAAAGCTCTTCCTGTGTGCCGGAAAAGCACTGGGCCGCTGTCCCGGGCCGCAAGCTGTCTGCCATGTCGAACACGGCCTTTGCCGAACTGCAGTTGTCGTAGAGATCCTTGCCCATACCTGGGTACTGAGCCCCCTGGCCTGCAAACAAGAATGCTATTTTACCCATTTTGTCCCTTTAAGGAGCTCTTCGGCCTGGGAAACCAGCTCGTCGATGATTTCCTTGGCACTCTGCTCCTTGTTCACCATACCGGCGATCTGGCCTGCAATGAAGCAGCCCTTGGCATCGTCGCCATCGACAGCGGCGGCACGGAGGGCACCTATTCCTGCACTCTCCAGTTCTTCGTTGGAAATAGAAGGATCATTCTCTTTCATGAAGAAATTTCGGGAGAAGCTGGTCTTGAGGCTCCGCACCGGGTGCCCCAGTTTGCGACCTGTGACAATAGTATCTATATCGCTGGCCTTGAGCACCTTGGCCTTGTAGTTGGGGTGAACACCGCACTCGGCAGCAACCAGGAACCTGGTTCCCATCTGCACTCCCTTGGCACCCAGCATGAAAGCTGCGGCAATACCACGGCCGTCGCCGATTCCGCCGGCAGCAATAACTGGGATAGAAAGAGCATCCGCAACCTGTGGCACCAGAGCCATGGTGTTAAGCTCGCCTATGTGGCCGCCGGACTCACCGCCCTCTGCCACAACGGCAACTGCGCCAAGCTTCTCCATCCTCTTTGCCAGCATTACAGAAGGAATAACAGGAATAACCTTGATCCCAGCCTCCTGCCACATAGGCATGTACTTAGCCGGGTTTCCAGCACCTGTGGTCACCACCGGCACCTTCATGTCGGCAACAACCTGGGCAACCTCTGCCACATGGGGGCTCATCAGCATGATGTTCACACCGAAGGGCTTCCTGGTAAGGCTTCTGGCAGTCTCAATCTCCTTCTTAAGGTAGTCGGCACCGGCATTCATAGCAGATATGATTCCCAGTCCGCCGGCCTCGGATACAGCTGCAGCCAGCTTTCCGTCGGCAATCCAAGCCATTCCCCCCTGGAAAATAGGATACTCAATTCCCAGTATAGAACATAGTTCGGAGTTAAGCATTATCTTTCTCCTTAAGGCGATTCTCGATGAACTCAACCAGGTCGC
>JAFZIU010000029.1 GCA_017554185.1 Spirochaetia bacterium | reverse complement strand
CCTGCCCACAAGTTCTGGGGCGGTGTTTCCCTGATTCTGCTTGGCATACATATCGGGCTCCACTGGAATCTTATAAGAAATACAATGGTGAAAAAGAAACTGAATCCTGCTGTCAAGGCAGTTCTGATATGTCTTCTGACCGCTGCGATGATATTCGGAGGCTACACCCTTGCCACATCCTCCATCTCCAGCTGGCTTACCTTTCCTTTCAAAGCAGGGTTGGCTGATGGCCACCACGGACCAGGAATGGGGCATGGAATGGGACAAGGCCAAGGAATGGGGAAAGGACAGGGCATGGGCCCCGGACGTATGCACATGAACCTGCAAGTGACCTTACAGAGCGTAGTATCACATGTACTGGGCATTCTCTGCATAATTATACTTTTTGCGGCAATTACAGTGCTTGTGGACTTCTGGCTTACCCGACGCAGAAAGATTTAAACCTTATCTGCAAATCCGCTTTTCGCATTCCTTGTAGAGCTGGGCAGTCTTCTCAACCACGTCATCGGGCAGTGTCTTGATATTGGGGTCGCCTGCCAGGTTGTTGGCCTTGAGCCAGTCCCGCACAAACTGCTTGTCAAAGCTTGCAGGGTTAGTGCCCACTTTGTAGGTGTCCCTGTTCCAGAAACGGCTTGAATCCGGGGTAAGAACCTCGTCTGCCAGAACCAGCTCTCCGTTCTCGTCCAGACCGAACTCGAACTTGGTGTCTGCAATGATGATTCCGTTCTTATAGGCATGGTCGTAGCACCGCTTGTAGACTGCGATTGCAGCCTTCTCTATCTGGCTTCCCAGCTTCTCTCCCAGGTCATCCTTCATGTACTGGAGGGTCACATTCACATCGTGGGTTCCGAACTCGGCCTTGGTGGATGGTGTCACTATAGGCTCAGCCAGCTTCTCGGCCTGCTGATATGTCTTGTCGAACTTGTGTCCCAGGAAAGGCTCGCCCTTCTTATAGGCTTCCCACATGCTGCCGAACATATAGCCCCTGACAATAACCTCGTAAGGGATCATCTTCAACTTCTTGACCAGGATGGTACGTCCCTCGTACTCAGGTTTCTGGAACTCTTTAGGCATATCCTTCAGGTCTGATGAGATCATGTGGCTCTTTACGATATCCTTGGTATAGTCGAACCAGAAGTTGGACAAAGCATTGAGGACCCTTCCCTTGTCGGGGATAAGCCGTGGCAGGATTACATCGAATGCAGAGAGGCGGTCGGTGGTTACAATGACCATGCGGCCATCTTCCAGATCATATACTTCGCGGACTTTGCCGCTGATAATTTTTTTCATAGTTTTCTCCTCCTTTTATAGTAACATTTTAGCCCCTCTTAAACAAGTCCATACTCTTTTCCTAATTGTCAAGCAATATAAAAATATGATAAAATAAGTTATGAAAGTTGCAATATTCTTTGGATCAAAATCTGATACCGAAACAATGAAGAAAGCTGCCGATGTCCTTAGTGAGTTCGGCGTAGAATATAGTGCTTACGCAATCTCTGCCCACCGTGCCGGGGATCTTCTGATAAAGACACTGGCCAAGGTTGAGAAAGAGGGCTGCGAGGTTATTATAGCCGGAGCTGGTCTATCTGCCGCCCTTCCTGGGGTTATAGCTGGCCACACTGTGCTCCCTGTAGTGGGTGTTCCCCTTGAGTGCGTGACACCTGGCAAGAGCAATGGCCTCGGCGGTATGGATGCCCTCCTCTCCACCGTGCAGATGCCGCCTCAGATTCCGGTGGCCAGCGTGGGGATCAATAATGCAAAGAATGCTGCATACTTAGCCCTGGAGATCCTGGGGATCAAATATCCTGAAATCAAAGAAAAACTGCTTGCCTTCCGCAAGAAGCTTGCAAAAGATGCCGCAAAAAATGGCGGAAAGGTGGAATTCTGACTATGAGCTACGATGTTTTTGAAGATGACAAGCTGCATGACGAGTGCGGCGTGGTAGGTATTTTCCTTAACAAGAAGAGCGACAGCTCTGCAAAGAAAGAGTACAAGGCCTACTCTGCCAAGGACTTCAACGCCGCAACACTGGCCTATTATGCCCTCTATGCCCTTCAGCACCGGGGACAGGAAAGCGCCGGAATCGCAATAAGCGACGGCAAGGAGATGAAGCTACACAAGGGAAAAGGCTCCACTGCCGAGGTGTTCAATCAGGAGAACCTTGAGTCCCTGACTGGTAATATCGCATGTGCCCATGTGCGCTATGCCACAGCCGGAAATAAATCACCGGAGAACGCCCAGCCAATGATGCAGGGAACCAAGCTCGGCGACATTGCAGTAGCTCACAACGGACAGCTGGTCAATTACGAGCAACTCCGGGAGATGCTGGAGGAAAGCGGCTGTACCTTCCAGTGCAACAGCGATACAGAAGTCATCCTCAAGCTCATTGCCCGCTCCTACAAGAAGGGGCTGGAGAGAGCTCTTATCGATACAATCCAGATGATAAAAGGTTCCTTCTCCCTGGTCATAATGACCGATGACTGCGTTATCGGAGCCCGGGATCCAAACGGAATCCGCCCTCTGTGCCTTGGCGAGGTGGACGGCGGCTGGATGCTTGCAAGCGAAAGCTGCGCATTTGACGCTCTGAACGGCAACTTTGTCCGGGACATCAAGCCTGGCGAGATTGTAATGATAAACAAAGAAGGAGTTACATCCTACGAATTCGGCGAGAAGACATCAAAGCACACCTGTGTATTTGAGTATGTATACTTTGCACGCCCAGACAGCATAATGGACGGAATCCCTGTCAATGTGGCACGGGAGCGGATGGGTGCATGCCTTGCCAAGGAGAGCGGTGTGCCGGCAGATGTAGTTATCGGCGTGCCGGACAGCGGCTTAAGCGCAGCCCAGGGTTATGCAAAGGCTACCGGAATCCCTTATGCAAGCGGTCTTATCAAGAACAGATATATCGGACGGACATTCATTGCCCCTACCCAGCGGGAACGGGAGAACATGGTGTTTGTAAAGCTTAACGCTGTCCGCTCTGTTGTGGACGGTAAGCGGGTTGTGGTTATCGATGACTCCATAGTACGTGGAACCACCAGCCGCCGTCTGGTGCAGATACTGCGCCGGGCCGGGGCCAAGGAAGTGCACTTCCGCATTGCATCGCCACCGGTGAAGTTCCCATGCTACTTCGGAATCGACACTCCTACAAGGAACGAGCTTATCTCCAACAAGCACAATGTGGCAGAGATATGCAAGGAGATCGGTGCCGACACACTGGCGTTCATAAGCGCAAAGGGAATGCTTGAGGCATGCCGAGAATGCAACCCGGAGGCTTTCGGCTTCTGCGAGGGGTGCTTCACCGGTGTCTACCCTATGAGCGTCCCCGGCGAGATCCACGGGAAAAAGCTTTAAGTCAGCCTATTACTTCAGCATATAAGCAGAGGCGTCAAGAGATATCTCAAGTTTCTTCTTGGCTTCTTTTCTCAGAGTATTGCTGTTCTTGCCGATGGTCCAGAGCAGATCGTTGAGGATTTTCTTACCATCGCTGAATGCCTGATTCTGCACCGAATCGCAGTAGTTATTGATGATTTCAGCTGCTTTGCCTGCCTTAAGACCCGAAGCATTTTTCAGCACCTGGCTCATCCCCTGCATCATGGCATTCTCTGCCTGGCGCCAATACTCCCTCACCGGCTGGCCATAAACAGCATGATTCTCATGTCCGACACACAGAGAAGCCAATCCTTTCATCACATAGTAAGGATAATGCTCAGTGTCAAAGATGCATGCAGCTTCCTTAGGCTGGTTTGCACCATAGGCTGAATTTACTTTTCTGCATCCGTTTGATACCGGCACAAACACCCCATAGATGGCAGGTCCGGAACTCTCCCATGTAACACAGGATACAGCCGGAGGTAAGTCTGGATACACCTGGACAACATGAACGCTCATTGCAGTGTCGGTACCGATCACTCTGATATCTGTCCTGCCAGTTTCGTCTGGAGAGAATTCTGTCCCCTCATACCGGTTACGCATAATGGAAAAGACATCTTCAAGGGAAACCTTTTTATCCGGGGTAAAGCAGAGAGGATAGTTTTTATGAAGCTCATAAGCACCATAGGCTGATGGAGCAAGAATCCGATGTCCTATCCATGTCCTCATCTGGTTATAATCCTTGGCCATGGTATCGCCCGAGTAGGTTTCATACAGATTCAGTTCCTTGTTCTTTCCATAGACAGCAAAGCCCCTCTGCTCAGGCAGAGCCAGAAGATCCTTGGAAACAATGGTCTCGGCAAATTCGGAGAGATATTCCATGGTGAACTCGTTTCCAAACACAGAGACTTTATCCTGTGGGAGTCTGACAGCAGCATACTGATGGCCTGTATACATCTCCACATACCAGGCCTCTTTCTGGTCTGCTATGACAGCAACATTGCATTCGCCGCTCCCATAGGTGTCTATTATACCGAGAAGCACTTCCACAGCCTGGCGTGCAGTGCTGCTCTGGCATATCACCAGATCTACAGTTGTCCTTTCGGTAAGACCATCTTTAACAAGCGGGTCAGCATCCAGGGCCTTAGAATTGGAATCGGCTGTCACTGCCATGGTCATAGCCACACCATATTCGTTCGCCCCTACTGTGGCATCACGGGCAAGGCCATTGTAAGCCACTGTGCTGTCCATCCATGGTGTTGCAGTATAATGATATGTGGTTGCCGGAATAGGTGCCTGCACCGAACCGGAATCGTTTACCGGCAATGTCCTACCCTTCTTATTCTTGACATGAGGCACGGAAACAATATGGTTTCCCCACACCACCTGGTAATCGTTGGATCTGCCAAAAATAACTGTTCCATCGGCACTGACCTGGGAACCCACATACACCCCAGTGCAGGCAGAAGCTGTATCAGCAAGGACAAAAAGCATGATGCATATTGAAATCAGAATACTACTCTTAATATTCATTATAACTCCCCTAATTCAAACGAATAGCTAAGATTCGTCCAAAACACCCCCTAATTTGGACGAAACATCAACATATTGGACGAAAAATACTTACTTAAAGAACCTGAACATCCTATCCCTGAAGTCAGGAGCTGTGTCGTAACAGTCGTGGCCATAGTCTTTGTACATATGAATCTGGCAGCCGAGGCGTCTGGCAATATCGTAAGAGGCATCACTGCCCAGCACCGCATCATCCTCGGATCCGACCACCAGGACAGGACATTTGATTTTGTCCAGCTCAGATGTGGCATCAAAGCCAATGGCCCCTTTTGCTATGATGATAAATCTGGCAAATTCCTCTTCTGTAACGCTCTTTCCTGTGGCGATGAAAGCATCCTTAAACTGATCGAACAGATTAGAGGGATATACTTTCTTCAGGAAATCGAGATAGAGGGCTGCTCCATCCCTCTTCTCAGCCAGGGAAACCCAGCCGCCTATGACAGAATTCCCCATATCAGTAACTTTGGCAGCAGTTGAACCAAGCACCATCTTATGCACCAGTTCAGGGTACCAGGCCGCAATCAGCATTGCCATCATTCCTCCCTGGGAGGCACCGAAGAGGCATGCATCTTTTATCCCCAGCTCCTTCATCTTTTCTGCTGTATCCCTGGCCATATCTGCTACTGTATAGACTGGAGGAACATCTTCCCGCCTGTCAATCAGATAGGCTGTATAATCCTTTTCATAGGCCCGGAATGCGTTCTTTACAGCATCGCCCATAAGCAGGACGCTCTGCACGCTGAGCCCTGGTATCATAACTAGAGTTTTATTTCCACTTCCAAACTTAAGATAATTCATCCCAATCCCTTCGGCTAAAATAAGATTCAATCGGATTTTAGCCGAAAAAAGCATACTGTTATTGGTTTACTTTTTTATTAAGTATACTATAAAATATCAACAATGAGAATAAAGAAACTGAATGCCTGGCTGGCACTATTGACTGTTGCTCTGCTTCTTATCCACGAGACATATCAGCTTTTTGCATTTATCCTTTTCTATTACAACCCGGTGATGACCAAGATTCTGGGCTACTCACTGGCAGCTGCATTCATTCTCCACGGCATCCTTTCTGCATACTGTCTCTTTGTTCTCCACGATTCAAAGAGTGTCGCATATAAAAAGATGAATATAAAGACTGTGCTGCAGAGGATAAGCGGCCTGGCTATGATTCTGCTGCTTCCTCTCCACATCTGCTCTTTCCTGCTTCTGCAGAGGAGCGCTGGTACTATCATCTTCTATCTGATTTTAGCTTCCCAGGTTCTTTTCTACGCTGCAATCAACTGTCACGTGGCGGTATCATTCAGCAGTGCCTTTATAACGCTGGGATATCTTGAGGATATGGATAAAAAGGACAGAATCGACAGGACTGCATGGATCATCAGCGCTCTGCTGTTCATCACCACAAGTGTGGTAATAATCTCTGTCTACAATAGGATGTTCGGGTGATGCCATGAAGAAAGTGCTGATTGTCGGAAGCGGAATAGCAGGCTTAAGCTGCGCCATAAGCTGTGCAGAAAAAGGGATGGAGGCAACACTGGTCTCTCCTTTCCCCTCCGAGCGCTCCCAGTCGGTCCTTGCAGCCGGCGGAATCAACGCTGTAATAAACTCGGGCGAGACAAGCGACAGCATTGAAAGTCATATCGAAGATACCCTAAAAGGAGGCTGCTTTATAGCCGGGGAAAATGCTGTAAAAGGCTTATGCGAGAGCGCTTCCGACATATTAAGATGGCTGGTCAAGCTGGGCACAGTATTCACCACCGACTCTGACGGCAGTGTATGCAGGAGAGCTTTCGGAGGCCAGTCCCACAGAAGGACCTGCTACTGCGGATCAGCCACCGGCAAACAGATTGTGACTGCCCTGGTCATGGAGGCCCGACGCTACGAGGGACTGGGCCTTATAAAGCGGAGGCTATGGACTGATTTCTACTGTACCCTTATACGGGACGGTGTCTGCTACGGTGCTCTATTCTACAATGAGGCAACCGGAGCTCCAGAGATACTAACTGCAGACAGCGTGGTTATTGCCACCGGCGGGCAGAACGCCCTGTTCGGCAAGACCACAGGCTCCAAAAGCTGCGACGGATATGCGGCTGGCAGGCTTTTCATGCAGGGGGTTGAGCTTAAGAACCTTGAGTTCATACAATACCACCCCACCACTATGGCCACCGACCAGAAGATGATGCTGGTTTCTGAGGCGGCACGGGGCGAAGGGGGCAGGCTCTACTACGAAGAGAAGGGAAAGCGTGTCTACTTTATGGAGGATAAGTTCGGGGAAAATGGCAACCTGATGCCCCGTGACATTGTATCACGCTGCATAGAAGAGACTGGAAAGCAGGTCTTCCTGGACATATCCTTCCTGGGAAAAGAAAAGATTCTTAAAAGGCTGCCCGAGGTCTATGAGCTCTGTATGAAGTATCGGGGAATCGATGTATCAAAGGAGAGCATACCGGTCTCCCCTGCCGTCCACTTCTTCATGGGAGGCATTGCTGTAAAGAACAATCACGAGACCAATATAAGAAATCTCTATGCAATCGGTGAATGTGCCTCTATCTATCACGGAGCCAACAGGCTGGGAGGCAACTCTCTTCTGGCCGCCCTTTATGGGGGTAAGGTGGCTGCTGCTTCTATCGGAAGCCGTACATTTGAAAAGAGAGACATAGATTTTTCTGTCGAGCATAAGGAAGCCTCTGAAAAACTGCGCTCCATGAGAGAGTCAAAGAGCACCTACCCTGTCATGTATATCCGGGACATGCTGGCCGAAAGCATGCAGGAAAACCTGGGCATTGTCCGCTCATCAGAAAAGCTTGATAAAGGACTTGATGATGTCTCCTTCTATCTTTCTGTGGCCGATAAGATCCATTACGACAGCTCAGAGCTGGCATATTTCGGCTACAGCCTTCCGGGAATCCTGACCCTTGCAAAGGCAACCCTGATATGTGCAAAAAGCAGGCAGGAAAGCCGGGGAGCCCACTACAGGAGCGATTTCCCAGACACAAAGGAAGAGTGGAAAGCAGCTACCATCATTTCCTATGACGACGGAAAATACCGCACCTATCTTGATACGGAGGGCAGATATGAGAATTAAAGTGCTTAGGCAGAAATCGCCCTTCTCGAAGCCCTACTGGCAGGAATTCGACTACACATACATAGAGAACCAGACTGTGGCAGGAATGCTGGATGAATTGAATTACAAAGATGATTTAATAGATATAAACGGTGAGCCGGCACCGCGGATACAGTGGGAATGCTCATGCCTCCAGGGAATGTGCGGTGGCTGTGCCATGGTTATTAATAATCGCCCTGCCCTGGCCTGTGAAACCTTCTTAAAGGATATCAAGGGTGATACAGTGGTGCTGGAACCCCTTAAAAAATTCACCACTATTTGCGACCTGGTGGTGGACCGGGGAATAATCCAGGAGAACCTGAGAAAATCTAACACCTACATAGAAGAGTACAAAGGGGCTGACCAGTCAGAATATGAGCACATGTATGCAGCCGGAAAATGCCTTAAATGCGGGCTCTGTCTTGAGGTATGCCCCAACTACAAGGGCGGAAAAAGCTTCTTCGGCGCTGCCTTTGCCAACGACTGCTATCTGATTGCTTCCAGAAGCGGTACTATGGAGAATGCCGTAAAAGAATCCTACAGGACAAACTTTGAGAACGGGTGCTCAAAAGCCCTTTCCTGCGTTGATGTTTGCCCTATGAAGATACCTACTCTGGCCTCTATAGCCAAGATGAACCGTAAATAGAATTATTCCCACTCGATGGTGGCTGGAGGCTTGGAGGTTATGTCCAGAGCCACCCGGTTCACATGAGCTACCTCGTTGACAATGCGGGTGGAGATTTTGTCCAGCACATCATAGGGGATGCGTGCCCAGTCTGCAGTCATGCCGTCGATAGAGGTGACAGCCCGCACCACCACGGTGTAGTCGTATGTTCTCTGATCGCCCATCACTCCCACAGAACGGATGTCAGGAAGACATGTAAAGTACTGCCATATCTCCCTCTGGAGTCCTGCTTTCTTGATCTCTTCCCGGAGGATGGCATCGCTTTCCTGTACTATAGTAAGCTTTTCCTGGGTTATCTCCCCAAGCACCCGGACACCTAATCCCGGCCCCGGGAACGGCTGCCGCCACACCATCTCCTCGGGCAGGCCCAGGGCTGTGCCAAGAGCGCGCACCTCGTCCTT
>JAFZIU010000028.1 GCA_017554185.1 Spirochaetia bacterium | reverse complement strand
GTCTAGGAGTCCTTTCTCCAATTGATACTTTATATGGTCTGCATTTCCGCTTTCTATGTCGAAATGGACAAGAGGATACTGACGCTTGAAATCAGCCATGATAGATGCCAGTTTGGACATGCTCATAAGCTCGCCGCAGCCGAAGGAGATAGTTCCTGATATGATCTCTTCCTGGGCAAACTGAGCTTTGGTCTTGTCTGCTAATTCAACTATCTCTTTGGCAGACCGCTGGAGCAAAAGGCCATCCTGGGTCAACCGTATCCTGTGGCTTTTCCTCTCAAACAGTGTTGCTCCAAGTTCATCCTCAAGTTCCGACAGCTGCCGTGACAGAGTGGGCTGGGTAATATGGAGCAGCTCTGCTGCTTTTGTGATATTCTCCTCCCTGGCCACTGCAAGAAAATAGCGCAAAACCCGTAGTTCCAAATTTTTCTCCTGCATTATTTTATCATATAAATTCAATCATGTCATTACTTAAAAGCATTTCACGATATAAAAAATAAGTATTTGCTATATCATCTGCAGAATAGGTATCATTAGGACAAGAGGTTATCGATATTATGAGCAATATTTTAATCGTCTATTATTCCCGCAAAGGGCAGAACTACTGGGCAGGGAGCATACGCAACCTGACCAAGGGCAATACTGAGGCAGCTGCTGAATTCATCCAGAAGGCTGTCGGTGGAGATATGTTTGAGATTGAGACAGTTCAACCATATGCAGAGGACTATACAGAGTGCATCAGCCAGGCAAAGGCCGAGCTCCGCTCCAAAGCCCGTCCTGAACTTAAGAAATATTTAGATTCTATAGATCAGTACGATACAATATTTTTAGGATACCCCAACTGGTGGGGTACTATGCCGATGTGTGTCTGGTCTTTCCTTGAGCACTATGATTTTTCTGGGAAAAAGATTATCCCATTCTGCACCAACGAAGGGAGCGGCATGGGAGCCAGCGAGCGTGACCTTAAGAAGCTTTGTCCGGGAGCACAGATTGCACAGGGGCTTCCTATTATAGGAAACCAGGTTTATGAGAAGGAAAAGCAGATTGAAGCATGGGCTTTGAAGAATAAGTGAGGTTAATATGAAAAAGCTGATTATTTTAAGTCTTATGATTTTCTGCGCCGGGACATTGTTCGCAAATCCTCTGGTGCTCTATTATTCCAGGGCCGATGAGAACTATGGCGTAGGTTACATTGAGAAAGGAAACGCTGCTATTGTGGCTGAGATGATTGCTGCCAAGACTGGTGCCGACATGTTCCAGATAGTACCGGAGAAGGCATATCCTGCAAACTACAAGGAGTGCTGCGATGTGGCACTGGCCGAGAAGAACAAGAAAGCGCGTCCTGCATATATCGGAGATGTGGATGTATCAAAGTATGACACTATCTATATCTGTTATCCTATCTGGTGGAGCGATTTTCCTATGACCATGTATACCTTCTTTGAATCCCACGACTTAAATGGAAAGACCTTGATTCCATTCGTGACCCACGAGGGAAGCGGGGTCTCCGGCACCGACAAGACTCTTGCACGGCTTTATAAGACCTCAACAGTAAAAGAGCCTCTTGCCATAACCGGACGGAATATCCAGAAGGACAGGAAAAAGACAGAAAGCTCAGTAGATGCTTGGCTGAAAAAGGTTTCAAAATGAGAAAAATCTGTGTTATACTATATAGCCGTCAGAGGAGAAAAAAGTGAGCGATTATTTTGGGAAAGATGTGTTCAAGCTGGGATTCGGCCTTATGCGGCTGCCTAAGCTTGCAGATGGCAAGACAATAGATGTCCCGCAGGTGTGCACTATGGTGGATATGTTCATCAAGGCGGGCGGAACATATTTTGATACAGCATATGTCTATGACAATGGCGGCTCCGAGAAGGCTATAAAAGAGGCTCTTGTCGACCGCTATCCCCGTGAAAGCTACACCCTTGCAACAAAAGTCAATGCCTGGCTGAATTGCAAAGATGAGAGGGCTGCAAAGCAGCAGTTCTACACCAGCCTTGAGCGTACAGGTGCCGGATATTTCGATTATTATCTGATACATGCAATCCAGCCTGAAAACTACAACCTCTACGACGACTATCATCTCTGGGATTATGTTAAAGAACAGAAGGCCAGAGGACTTATAAAACACTGGGGGTTCTCCTTCCATGCCGATCCGGATCTTCTGGATAAACTGCTTACTATCCACCCAGATATCGATTTCGTGCAGCTCCAGATCAACTATGCCGACTGGGAAAACCCTGGAGTGGCATCACATAAGTGTTACGATATTGCCCGTAAACACGGTGTTTCCATTGTGGTAATGGAACCGGTCAAGGGAGGTGCCCTTGCTAAGCCTATTTCTGAGATTGAGAAAATCTTCAAAGAGGCAGATCCAGATGCATCATGTGCATCATGGGCTATCCGCTATGTTGCATCCATGGATGGCATAATCACAGTACTTTCCGGCATGTCCAACATAGGGCAGATGGAGGACAATCTCTCTTATATGAAAGATTTCAAGCCGCTTTCTCCTACAGAGCAGGAAGTTATAAAGAAGGCACAGGCTGCTTTGGAGCATGATAAATCTATTCCTTGTACAGCCTGCCATTACTGCACCGGCGGATGCCCGCAGAACATCCCAATTCCAGAGATATTTGCAGTGCGGAATGACGAGGACAGACACAAGAGCTGGGACGGGGGCAAGAGAAAGTATGTTGTTGCTGTGGTGAACCGCGGCAAGGCTTCCGACTGTATTGAATGTGGTCAGTGCGAGGGAGCATGTCCTCAGCATCTGCCTATAATTGAACTTCTTAAGAAGTGCAGAAATATGGAATAAACTATGATATTATTATTTCGGAGGATATTATGATAAGTGCTATTTCAATACAGCGTCGCAAGCCGCTCTCAGTCTCTGTCCAGGCAGCAGCAACTGTTCTTGCAATTGTGGCAGCTGTAGCTGTCCCCCAGTTCTTCCACTGGCTTGGAATTGTTTCCGGTGCAGGAAAAGCACCTGGTGTAGCTTTCAGTCCTATGCATCTGCCTATTATAATTGTAGGCTTCCTTGCTGGCCCTTATGCAGGGGCTATTTCTGGGCTGTTAGGTCCTGTGGTTGCACATTATATGTCAGGTATGCCTAATTCCGTGCAGCTTCCATTCATGATGGTTGAGCTTATGGGCTATGGCCTTTCTGCAGGGCTTCTGCGCTATATCAGGCTTCCGCTTGTGGCTAAGACCTTTGTTGCACTGATTGCCGGCCGGGTATTCCGCATGATTGCATGTATTGTCGCATTCTATCTTCTTGGAAACGAAAAAATGCTCCCGATGAGCATCTGGACAAGCATTCCCCGGGTTCTTCCTGGCATTGTCCTGCAGCTTGTACTTATTCCGCTGATTGTTTTCCGTGTAGAGAACAGAGGAAAGGAGGAATAATATGCTTGGGAACTTTTCTTATTCAAATCCGACAAAGCTTTATTTTGGTGAGGATTCTCTCGATTATCTGAACACAGAGCTTCCTAAATATGGAAAAAAGATTTTGCTTACATACGGCGGTGGTTCCATAAAGAAGAATGGAATCTATGATGCTGTTGTCGATATCCTTAAGAAGAATGATAATGAGATTGTGGAGCTTCCCGGTGTCATGCCCAATCCTACCAGCGAGAAGCTGATTGAAGGCTGCCAGCTTGCCCGGAAGGAGCAGGTCGATTTTATCCTAGCAGTAGGCGGTGGTTCCACCATAGACTATGCCAAGGGCGTTTCTGTAGGTGCCTGGTACGACGGTGATCCATGGGAAAAGTACTATCTTAAGATGGAAGAACCTGCAAATCGCATAATCCCGGTTGGATCTGTGCTCACTATGGTGGGAACAGGAAGCGAGATGAACGGCGGTTCTGTAATCACAAACCATGCCCAGAAGCTTAAGATAGGGCATGTGTTCGGCGAGGAAGTTTACCCTAAGTTCGCTATCCTGAATCCTAAGTTCACCTTCAGTATCCCGAAGCGGCAGATGGTTTCCGGCATCTACGATATCTTCAACCATATCTGCGAGCAGTATTTCTCCGGCAGCGACGACAACTCAAGCGACTATATCAGCGAAGGGCTTATGCGCTCTGTAATTCACGCTTCACAGATAGCAATCAAGAACCCGGAAGATTACGAGGCACGGTCCAACATTATGTGGGATGCCACCTGGGCTTTGAACACTCTTGTCGGCAAAGGCAAGAGCCAGGACTGGATGGTCCACATGATAGGCCAGGCGGTAGGTGCATTCACTGACGCTACCCATGGCATGACACTAAGTGCAGTCAGTCTTGCATACTATAGGACTCAGCTGGAGGCAGGACTTCCTAAGTTTGTACGGTTTGCAAAAAATGTATGGGATGTATGCCCCGATGGAAAAAGCGACCGGCAGGTGGCCGAGGAAGGACTTGCAGCAATGAAGCGCTGGATGGAGGAAATCGGCGTTTCTCTCTCCCTTGCCGAGCTTGGAGTGAAAGAGGAAATGTGGGAAGGAATCGCTGGCGCTACATTCATTCTGGACGGTGGCTACAAGGTGCTTACAAAAGAAGAAGTAGTGCAGATCTTAAAGGAAAGCATGTAAGTTGAGAAAACACTTAGACATTGCAATGACTGTTCTCTCAATTATCCTTATGGGGGGAACTGTCCTTTTCCCAGACTACCGTGTTCATCAAATCCTGGGAATGATGCTGCTTGCCCTGTGGCTTTTTCACATGGTGCTTAACAGGCGGTGGTACGGCTCTCTTTTCAGAGGTAAGTATAATTCATACCGCAGGATGCAGATTGTGGTGAATATAGGCATTACTGTATGCGCTCTCCTGCTTATGATCAGCGGCCTTATGATGGCCTGGTTCATGCCTGCAGAGGCATTCGGCGGTGGTATTGAATTTGCCAGGACTTCTCACCTGGTTTCATCCCACTGGTATTTACTTTTTATGTGTTTTCATATCGGTATGCACATAAGCATGATGACAAACAGGATTCCGGCCCGCTATCTAGGGTTTGCACGGTTTGCTGCCTTGATTGCCAGCTGTTATGGAATCTATGCATTTATAATCCGTGGACTTTGGCGCTATATGCTTCTGATTCAGCAGTTCTTTTTCCTTGACCTGGACAGGGGATACATCCTGTTTGCAGTAGACTATCTTTCAATTCTTATTTTATTCAGCATGATCTCCCATTATTTATCAAGACTTTTACTTGTGAGGAACAGATGAAAAAAATTATTTTGACTTTATTAATAGCTTTTGGGGTGTTATCTATGGCAGTTGCGAAAGAATTTACTGCACCAAACGACGACTTTGTCCTTATAAAAGGGGGCACATTTACAATGGGAAGTCCCGAAAACGAAGACTGGCGGAGTAACGATGAAACCCAGCATAAAGTTACGGTTTCTTCTTTTTATATGTGCAAGTATGAGGTCACCCAGAAGCTGTACAGCGAAGTGACTTGCAAGAACCCCAGCAACTTCAAGGGCGATACCCTGCCTGTAGAAAGCATCACCTGGCTTGAAGCTGTTGAGTTCTGCAATGCTCTTAGCAAGCGTGATGGCCGTACACCCGTATACATAATAAATGATGGCGGCAGGACAGTCAGCTGGAACCGCAGTGCAGACGGCTACCGGCTCCCCACCGAGGCAGAGTGGGAATATGCGGCCAGGGCCGGTTCTACAACCCCGTTCTATTCAAAGAGAGTTCCAGGCTCTGATAATGTGAACTTCTACGGCCATTATCCATACCAGATAGAGCAGAATTATTTTAACGACTCAGTGCTGGAGACCGGTCCTGGCGTGTATCGGGGCCAGACTCTGCCGGTAGGAAGCTTTGATCCTAATCCTAACGGTCTTTATGATATTTATGGGAATGTGGGGGAGTGGTGCTTCGATTTCTACGGCGACTATGGGACTGGTGCAGCAGAAAACCCCTTTGGTGCATCAGCAGGAACAAGGCGTGTGAACCGGGGCGGTGGCTGGAACGACTTCGGTAAGAACTTAAGAAGCGCTTATCGTGCAGCAGCAGAGCAGAATACTCCTCTTTATAATGTGGGAATCCGTCTTGTCTGCAATGCCGATGATTCAGTCAAGGGATTAGTAACTACAACAGAAACAAAAACCACTGCAGGTTCATCCGTTAAAAAAGCACTTATCATCTATTATTCCTGGGGTGGCAACACCCGGGGTGTAGCAAAAGAAATTGCAAAGCAGACAGGGTATGATTCAATCGAGCTGGAACTGGTAAAGCCATATTCCAAGAACTACAGCACTGTCTTGAACGAAGCCCAGCGGGATCAGCACAAGCAGGCCCGCCCGGAACTTAAGACAAAGATTGATAAAGCCAAGTGGGCAGAATATGATACAATCATACTGGGATACCCTAACTGGTGGGCAAGCATTCCTATGCCTATTGCAACCCTTCTGGAAAGCTATGATTTTACAGGTAAACGTATTATGCCTTTCTGCTCCCACGGTGGCGGCCGCTTCGGCCAGAGCCTTACAGCAATCGCAAAGCTTGCCCCTAATGCAAAGCTGGGCGAGGGCCTTTCTATCCACTATTCGGGCGGGCCGTCCCTGCCAAAGGATGTGGCTAAGTGGCTTTCTGCCAGCGGTATAAAGACAAAATAAAAAATGAGAGGAAAAAATTTGAAGAGAAAAATAACTATTATTTCAATGCTTTCAATTATATTGATTTTGACAGGCACATTCTGTGCTTTTGCAAAGGAGAATAAGATGGCATCAACATACAAAGGTTATGCGACCACGGATAAGAATGCTCCAGTGGTCTACTTTATCAAGGACATCACTCCCGAGGCGCTTGTCAAGGTATATAACGCAACAGGCTACAAGATCAAAGGTAAAACTGGTGTCAAGGTGAGCACCGGCGAGAGCGAGAAATCCAATTACTTACGGCCAGCTCTAATCAAGAACCTGGTGAAGGATGAACTCAATGCCACAATTGTGGAATGTAACACAGCTTACGGTGGCAACCGCAGCAACAACATAGATCATATGAAAATAGCCAAGGATCATGGCTTTCTGGATGTAGCAAACGGCTTTGACCTGCAGGATGCAGATGGCTATATGGCAATCCCTGTCAAAGGGGGAGTACGGCTTAAGGAAAACTATGTGGGAACCCACTTCAAGGATTATGATACATATCTTATTCTTTCCCATTTCAAGGGGCATGCCATGGGCGGTTTCGGTGGTGCAATCAAGAATCTTTCCATCGGTTTTGCATCGGGCATGAGCTGTGAGAAATCAGGAAAGCTCAATATACACAGTGCAGGCCGGAGCACCACCAGCTGGACACACTGTCCTCAGGATGAGTTCTTAGAGAGCATGGCCGAGGCCGCAAAGTCAATATGCGACTATATGCAGGACGGCAAAGGTATTGTCTGCGTGAATGTTATGAACCGTCTTTCTGTGGACTGCGACTGCGATGGCGACCCTGCTGAACCCGATATGCACGATATAGGTATTCTGGCTTCCCTTGATCCTGTAGCTCTGGATCAGGCTTGTGTGGATCTTGTTTACAAGGCAAAGGATTCGGGCAGTCTGATAGAGCGCATCGAGAGCCGCAACGGCATCCACACGCTGGAGCATGCAGCTGCAATTGGTTTCGGATCCAGGAATTACAGACTGGTTGAGATAAAATAATTTTTGCCTATTGATAAAACCATGTTATACTATAGTCAGGAGGATATATGAGTAATACTTTAGTAGCCTATTTCTCGGCAACAGGAAACACAGCATATGCAGCACGGATGCTGGCTCAGCAGATGGATGCCGACATTTATTCAATCAAGCCCGTGCAGAAGTATACCCAGGCAGATCTTAACTGGCAGGACACTAACAGCCGCAGTACAGTGGAGATGAACGATTCAAGATCCCGTCCGGAAATCATCGACGGCGAGGTGGACCTTTCCCCCTATGACACAGTATGCATCGGATTCCCTATCTGGTGGTATGTGGCACCTCATGCAGTGAACACTTTCATTGAGAAGAACGATTTCACCGGTAAGAAAGTTATCCTTTTCGCCACCTCTGGAGGCAGTGAGATAACCAAGGCGCTGGATACCATGCGGGCCCAGTACCCGAGGATGAACATTGTGGGCGGCAAGATGCTTAACGGCAAAGTGGAGCCAGGCTGCCTGGACTTTTAGATTTTTGCGTTCTTAACCATTCCTTTTATCTGGCTCTTCCATTTATCAACAAACCACTGTGGTTTCCGGGGAATGGCATTCATTCCCTGGGCTAAAATCCACTCGTTCACCTTAAGAAGCTGGGTAGAAGAAAAACTTATCCGAACCCGGTTTTCCTTTGGATAGTCCTTTATCACCTGGTCATCGGCCCAGATGCGGTCTTTCACATACTGACGGGCATCATCATAGAAATCAACCACAAAGTGCTCGGCATCCTTGCTCATGAAAAGGCCAAACCTGCCGCCGCCGCACCTGTTGTGGAACTCAAAGTCATCAGGGAGCTGGAAATGGTCCTGTGTCACATGCAGATTCTTCATCCTGTTCAGGGCGAAAATTCTCTCCGCCTTCCTCTCCTCGGCATAGCCGAACAGGTAATAGGTTCCTTCGTCCATAAGGATCTGGTATGGGCGCACCCGGCGGTGTGTGGTCTCGGGGTGCCATCTTCCATTATAGTCAAATTCAATAATGCAGTTGTTCTGCAGTGATTCCATGACATTCTGCCAGATTGTCTCGTCGGTGGTCACATGCGGGGCTGGTGGCACAGCAATGCGCTGGATCAGCTTGCTCTTGCCCGCCATCTGGGTGTCGGTTATGAAGTCTATGACCTGGGAGATGGCATTGTACATAGGGCTTCCCTCGAAGCTTGAAAGCAGAGTTTTGGCTGCAGAGAGGTAGAATACATCATCGGTGGAAATGTTGTTGAGGGCAAACTTCCAGTTTGTATCGGAATAACAGTAACCGCCCCGTTTCTTGTCAAACATCAGAGGAGCCTGAAAGTAGGTGCGAAGGGTATCGATATCTCTGCTGATTGTGGCTTTTTCAACGTTTTCATAGCCGGTCTGCTCGCAGTAGATACTCTGAAGCTTCCGGTTGTCAGGACAGATTCCAGATTTTATTGCATTGTGGATAATGATTATCCTTTCCAGCATCTTTTTGTTAAGTTTGCGTGTGGTCACTTTTTTCATAGTTTTAGAATAGCATTTTTATGAAAAATATGATATAATGAAAATATGATTAATTTCATCTCCAACGCAGACCACTACCAGCAGGTGGTTCAGCGTATGCAGGATGTGACCAGACTCCTGTGGATAGGTACTTCCGACATCAAGGATCTCTACGTTATGGAGGGGCAGGGAACCAAGCCTCTTCTTGGTGTGCTTTCCGACCTGGTGAGCCGCGGAGTGGAGGTGCGCCTTATCCATGCAAAGGAGCCGGGACCAGCTTTCAGAGAAGACTTTGACCAGTATCCAAACCTTATCGACGGGATGGAGCGGGTACTGTGCCCCAGGGTTCACTTCAAGATAATCATATTCGACCTTAACACCGCCTATATAGGCTCTGCAAACCTGACCGGGGCAGGGCTTGGGATGAAAGGGGAGAACACCCGTAACTTCGAGGCCGGTATCCTGACAACAGAGCCGGAACTGGTGGAGAAAGCAATACAGCAGTTTGATGATGTGTGGATGGGCTCCTTCTGCAAGGAATGCCGCCGCAAGGACTTCTGCCCGGACCCAATCTTGTAAAAAAAGTAACAATTTTCTCACATTTTTTTGACGTTATCACTGGATGATATTGTGCGTTGCTATATTTAAGTGATCTAAGGAGTAATAATGACTAAAAAAATCCGTTTCAATGTACTTTCCGCAGTTACAACCGTTGCATCAACCCTGGAAAATTCAAAGTTCAAGTTAAAGAACAACAAGGAGTTCGACAAGGCCGTAGAGCGTCTTGACCGCTATTTCGGAACTAAATCCATAGCCACATGCTTTCTCTGTTCCATGATCTCCTACTACTTTGACAACCAGGGAGAACCTTGCAGCTTCAACGACCTTTCACGTTTCTTCGACTGTCCTGTCATGCCGATCATCAACTGCAAGGAAGATTTCGAGGAGCTCTTGGAGAAGAGGTACATCAAGAATATTATGGGACCCGACAGCCGCAAGGTTTCCATTAAGAATGAATTTGAGCTGTCCGAGCCGCTCCTGAACGCTATTCTTCAGAACGAAAATGTTCCTGAGATTGTTGCAGAGGAGAAGGAACCTACTGTAATTGATATGATCCGGAAGTTGGGCAGCATGGTGGCAGACCGGGATGTAGAGGCTTTCCAGCAGATTTGGGAGGCGAAGAAGATGGAGAAGAAGTTTGCCGATGATTCTTTTATAAAAAGTGTTCTGGAACTGATTCCCGACGATATCGAGCTCCGGCTGTTCCTTTATAACTGCTGCGATGATTTCTTAAGGGACTGCGAGACTCTCCTGAACCGCGCGGTGCACTATATCTATGGGGAGGGGAGCTTTGACACCGTGAAGAGCTTCCTGCGGGAGGACAATGACCTTTTCACCAAGAACCTGATAGAGTTCACAAACAAAGACAGCGTGCTGGATGCGACCCTTGAGATTACATCCTATGCCAAGGAGCTTCTTTTGGGAGATGATGCCCATCTGTTCAAGAAGATGGAGAAAGGGACCTGCATAATAAACCCGGAGACCATTACTGCCAAGGCTCTGTTTTACAACAAAGAGAACGAGGCAGATATGAACCGGCTTTCAGCATCCCTTAAGGACGATACCCTCCGCAGCATCCAGAAAAGGCTTGAGGCCAAGGGTCTGCCCCATGGTATTGCAGTGCTCATGTATGGTGCTCCGGGAACCGGCAAGACCGAGAGTGTCTATCAGATAGCCAGAGCCACAGGACGCAAGGTGTTCCATGTGGATATAAGCAATTCAAAGTCCTGCTGGTTCGGTGAGAGCGAGAAGAAAATCAAGAAAATCTTCACAGACTACCGCCAGTTCTGCCGTGCATGCCTTAAGGAGAAAGGAGGCAGGGCGCCCATCCTGTTCTTCAACGAGGCAGACGGAATCCTCTCCAGACGGCAGGACAGTCTTCTGAGCCCATCTGCCCAGACCGAGAACGCCATGCAGAACATCATTCTTGAGGAGATGGAGAAGCTGGACGGCATCATGATTGCCACCACCAACCTTGTTGGAAACCTGGATGGTGCTTTTGAGCGCCGTTTCCTCTTCAAGATCAAGTTCGAGAATCCTTCGGTGGAGACAAAGAAGAAGATCTGGAAGTCCAAGCTTGACTGGCTCAAGGACGACGACCTTGATACCTTTGCCCGGAAGTATGATCTTTCCGGCGGACAGATAGACAATATTGTCCGCAAGGTCACAATGGACGAGGTCATTACAGGCAACCGTCCAAGGCTGGATGAGCTCCATACCCTTTGCCAGGGCGAGAAACTGGCCAAGGAAGGGCGCCGCATAGGTTTCTGACCTGCTTATTGACCATGCAATATTAAATAATTATAATAATGCGCATGGAAAAAACAGAAGTAAGAGTCAGATATGCCCCGTCGCCGACAGGGCTTCAGCATATAGGCGGTGTCAGAACCGCTCTGTTCAACTACTTTTTTGCCCGTTCCCAGGGTGGCAAGTTCATCTTGAGAATAGAGGACACCGACCGGGAACGCTATTCGGATGAATCACTGGACGACCTCTATTCCACACTGGAATGGCTGGGGGTGAAATGGGACGAGGGTCCTGTAGTAGGGGGCAATTATGGTCCCTATGTGCAGTCTGAGCGTACCGAGCTTTATCGTGAATATGCCAAGAAGCTGGTGGAAAGCGGCCAGGCTTACTACTGCTACTGCACCCCGGAGCGGCTTGAACAGCTTAGGGAAAAGCAGACTAAGGAGAAGAAGGATTTCGGCTACGACCGTCACTGCCGCCACCTGACCCCGGAAGAGGAGCAGGCCTACAAAGATGCAGGGATTAAGCCGGTAATCCGCCTTAAGATTCCAACAGAGGGCTACACCGAGTTCGACGATTTCCTCCTTGGTCACATGCGGAAAAAGAATTCCGACATTAGCCCCGACCCGATTCTTCTTAAGTCCGACGGTTTCCCGACCTATCATCTGGCCAATGTAATCGATGACCACTTCATGAAGATTACCCATATACTGCGGGCCCAGGAGTGGGTTCCATCCATTCCTCTGCACGTTATACTCTATAAAGCTTTCGGTTGGGAGCCGCCGGTCTACTGTCACCTTCCTATGGTAATGGGAAACGACGGCCAGAAGCTTTCCAAGCGGCATGGCTCCACATCGCTCCGGGATTTCCGGGCCAAGGGCTATCTGCCGGAGGCTATCCTGAACTATGTATCTCTCATAGGCTGGAGCTACGACGACTCAAGAGAGTTCTTTACCCGGGAGGAGCTGGAGGAACTCTTTACACTGGATAAGCTTAACAAGGCACCAGGAGTGTTCGATTACAAGAAGCTGGACTGGTTCAACGGCCAGTACATCCGCAAGAAGAGCAATGCAGAGCTGACAGAGCTCCTTATGCCTTATCTTGAGAAGGCCGGCATAGTCCACACCCCTATGACACCGGAAGAGGAAGATATCCTTAAGAAAGCTGTTCCCCTTGCAAAAGAGCGGCTTAAATATCTTTCCGACATCCCCGAAGTGATCGGTTTCCTCTTCAAGGCTCCGGAGAGCTACAATATAGAAGAGCTTATCCCCAAGAAGCTGGACAAAGAGAAGACACTGGGGCTCCTGGCAATCCACGACACCATGATAAGCCAGTTCATAGAGCTTTCCGAAGAGGCTATAGAGCCGGTCTTAAGGGCAAAGTGCGACGAGCTTGGGGTAAAGCTTGGAGACTTCCTTATGATTCTCCGTGTCGCTGTAACAGGAACAAAAATCTCTCCTCCGATCGTAGGCAGCATCAAGCTGCTGGGTGCGGAAGAGACACAGAATAGAATTCAAACTGCAATAAAATTTTTAAAGGGCGAGGTATAAAAATGAGCGAACTTACAATGGATACATTGGTTTCCCTGTGCAAGAGAAGGGGATTTGTATTCCAGTCAAGCGAAATCTACGGAGGTCTTTCCTCTGCATGGGACTACGGTCCTCTGGGAATTGCGCTTAAGAAGAATATCCAGGAGTTCTGGTGGAAAGAGATGACCAGGCTTCATGACAATATCGTAGGCATTGACGCAGCCATCATGATGCATCCGCGTGTCTGGGAAGCATCCGGTCATGTAGAGAACTTCACAGACCCATTGGTAGACTGCAAGAAGTGCAAGATGCGTTTCCGCGAGGACAAGATTCCAGAGGAGAACGCAAAGAACAAGATCTGCCCGGAATGCGGCGGCGAGCTTACTGCAACCAGACGGTTCAACCTTATGTTCAAGACCCACATAGGTCCGGTGGAAGATGACAACAACAACATCGTATACCTGCGCCCGGAGACAGCCCAGGGTATCTATGTAAACTTCAAGAATGTGGTGCAGAACTGCAGAATGAAGGTTCCGTTCGGTATCGCACAGGTCGGAAAAGCATTCAGAAACGAGATTGTGACCAAGAACTTCATCTTCAGAACCTGCGAGTTCGAGCAGATGGAGATGCAGTACTTCGTACAGCCCGAGGACGACATGAAGTGGTTCGAGTACTGGAGAGGCGAGCGGTGGAACTACTACAAGAAGATGGGAATCAGGGAGAACAAGCTGCGCTGGCATCAGCACGGTCCAGATGAGCTGGCACACTATGCAAAGTGCGCATACGACATCGAGTATGAATTCCCTATGGGCTTCCAGGAGCTTGAAGGCGTACACAACAGAACCGACTACGACCTTACCCGCCACACCCAGTATTCAGGCAAGGATCAGTCCTACCTGGAAGAGGGAACAAACAGGAAGTTCATCCCATATATCATCGAGACATCTGCAGGACTTACCAGAAACGTTCTTATGGTACTTTCCGATGCATACGAGGAGCAGCAGGTTGCAGAGGGCGACACAAGAGTTGTCCTCCATTTCCACCCGCTTATTGCTCCTATCAAGCTGGCAGTGTTCCCGCTGGTCAAGAAAGATGGTCTTGCAGAACTTGCATCCGACATCGAGCACAACCTGCGTGACGAGTTTGCCACATACTACGACCAGAGCGGAGCTATCGGCCGCCGGTACAGAAGACAGGACGAGGTCGGAACCCCATACTGTATCACCGTTGACTACCAGACCAAGGAAGACAACACAGTCACACTGCGTTTCCGTGACTCCATGGAGCAGGTGCGTGTTAAGGTTGACGAGATTCCTGCATTCATCCGCAAGGCAGACAAAGAATATAAGAGAGTATGATGATGAACAAAGCGCTTGAAGTACTTAAATCCAGAGGTTTTTTCCAGCAGTGCACCGATGTAGACGGTCTTTCTGCCCTTATGGACAAAGGACCTGTCACATTCTATGTAGGATGCGACCCTACAGGCCCGAGCCTTCATATCGGCCATATGATTCCATTCTTTGCCCTTCGGCACTTAAGAGCTCTGGGACACCACGGAATTGCCCTGGTGGGCGGCGGTACAGCCCGTATCGGCGATCCTTCCGGAAAGACCGAGATGCGGAAGATGCTCTCCTATGATGTGCTGGACCAGAACACCGAATCCATCAAGAAGCAGCTGGACAAGTTCATCGGTTTCGATGACAAGACTGCATTCTCTGCCAACAACAAGGACTGGCTTGCAGACCTGAACTATATCGACTTCCTCAGGGAGATCGGCTCACAGTTCTCGGTGAACAAGATGCTTACCTTCGAATCCTACCGCAAGAGGATGGAGACAGGCCTTTCCTTCATCGAGTTCAACTATCAGTTGCTACAGAGCTACGATTATCTGATGCTTCACAGGAAATACAATGCATGCCTCCAGATCGGCGGCGACGACCAGTGGGGCAACATTGTGGCAGGTATCGACCTGATCCGCCGTCTTACAGGCGACGAGTCCTACGGCCTTACATTCCCTCTTGTTACAAGATCAGACGGACAGAAGATGGGCAAGAGCGAGAAGGGAGCTATCTTCCTGAATCCGGAGCTTACACCTGTCTACGACTTCTTCCAGTACTGGAGAAACGTGAACGACCCAGATGTAGAGAAGTTCTTCAAGCTCTTCACTTTCCTGCCGCTTGATGAGATTGCACAGATCTGCAGCGGCGACATCAACGCTGCCAAGGAGCGGCTGGCATACGAAGTCACCGCCCTTATCCACAGCAAGGAAGAGGCCGACAAGGCCCTCTCCGGTGCCAGGGCTGCATTCAGCGGAGCCGGCAACAAGGAGCACATGCCCACAGTTGAGATTCCAAAGGCTGACTTCGAGGCGGGAATCGGCATAGTAGACCTGTTCTTCAAAGCTATTGGCGGCACCAAGAGCGATGCCCGCCGGCTGGTGGAGCAGGGCGGTGCTGTGGTTGCAGAAAAGAACATCCGCGATGTGAAGGCTGTGATCGGTACCGATGTGCTTGATTCTGACGGCGAAGTGGTCATCAAGGCAGGCAAGAAGAAGATGTTCCGCGTGGTAACAAAATAGGGTTTATTTTGTTTGACTTTATAAGGATTACATCCGATAATATAAGATAGATTATATATTTAAAGGAGCAGAACATGGCAGAAACCAATGACAAGAGCAAAGGGAAAAAGATTATCCTTATTATAATTGCAATTGTAATTATAATTTTGGCATGCCTCTACGGATGCATTGCAAAAGGCAAGAGTGCACCTGCGCCACAGGAACCTGAGAAAAAAGAGTTTACTCAACCAGTTCCTGCACCAGCCCCAGCACAACCAGCACCGCAGCCTGCTCCAGCTCCAAAGCCAGCACCGGCGCCAGAACCTGCACCACAGCAGTCTATCTTCTCTGACAACAGTCAGGATGGTCTTGCTACTGATAAATAATTGCCATGGCTGACGAAGAACTGAAGAAAAATATCGGATACGCCGCAGCCGATGCAATGGTTAAAAGCGGCATGAAGCTGGGTCTTGGCACCGGCAGCACTGCAAAGTGGGCTATCCGCCGTATCGGACAGCTTTTGAAAGAGGGTAAACTCTCTGACATAATTGCAGTTGTCACCAGTTCACAGAGCGAGATAGAGTGCCAGAATGCCGGCATCCCTATGGTCACACTTAATGACCCCAAGATCGACGGCCACCTGGATCTGACTATAGACGGCGCAGACGAGATTGACCCGGACTACAACCTGGTCAAGGGCGGTGGCGGTGCCCTCCTGCAGGAAAAGATTGCAGGATACGCATCGGACCACTATGCAGTGCTGGCTGCCGGCGACAAGCTGGTTTCCGGCATTGGCCCCGGCTTCAAGGTGCCGGTGGAGGTGGTACGGGAAGCCCGTGTAACTGCATCCAAGGCTATGGAAGCGCTGGGTGCTGTTCCAGAAGTGCGCATGGCTGTCAAGAAGATGGGGCCTGTGATCACCGACAACGGCAATATCCTTATAGACCTTCACTTTGACAAGCCTATAAATCCGCCGGAGATGGAACAGAAAATAAACATGATTCCAGGCGTGGTGGAGACTGGTCTTTTCACTAAATTAAAGAAGATTGATGCCTTTATCGGCTACGAGGACGGTACTATAAAGCACATCAAGGTGCGCTGATTATTTCACTAACTGAGCTTCAAGCTTTTCGTAAACCTCAGGACATGCAGTCTTGAGGTTTATTATTTTAAGGTTCTTGTCGCAGCAGGCCAATGTGGTGAAACCGGTTGCCAGCAAGACCCCGTCGGACTTCCTTTTTACAGTGTAGGAGAAGGTGAACTTTATAAGGCCAAGCTCGGTGATCTTTGCATCCACAAGCACAGTATCCCCATATTTTGCCCCAGACTTGTAGTTTACATCCAGCTTTATAAGAGGGGTCATGAATCCCTCCTGTTCAATCCTCTGATAGGGATATCCCAGCTGTTCCATAAAATCGGTGCGGCAGGCCTCAAACCAAATTGGATATACTGCGTGATGGACAACTCCCATCTGGTCGGTCTCGGCATAGCGGACTTTTATTTCTGTACTTTTTATCTCCATACCCGGCTCTCCATAGTTGCTTTTTTTAATTATACCATTTATTTTGATAATATGGAAACCCTGCTTAAGTATGTGCGTGTAGTTGTCAAATTCTCCCTCTCTCTTGTCACTCTGGTGCTCTTCTTCATCTCGGGCTGCATCGCATTCATCATCCCGGCCCGCAATATGGTCCAGAAGCGGAAGCAGCTTATGGTGGTGGCCACCTGGGGATGCAACATCATGCTCAGGATACTCAACGTAAAGGTCATCATCAGGAATAAAGAAATCTTTGAGTCCGAGAAGAACTGGTACATAATGGGAAACCACATGTCCTACATCGACATCCTCATGCTCCTGGCCAACTTTCACACTCTTTTCATCACTTCCAAGGAGATGGGGTCAAAGCCTATCCTTGGGCAGATCTGCTTCTTCGGCGGTTCCTTCTTTGTAGAACGCCGTAAGATCACCACTCTTGGCGAAGAGATTCCGCGTATAAGCCGCACATTGGGGGAGGGCCTCAACATAACCCTGTTCCCCGAGGGACGCTGTTCCGATGGAAAAGGGCTTCTGCCGTTCCGCTCTGCTCTTATCGAGGCAGCTGTCAGTTCCGGTGTCAATGTTCTGCCGCTCTGCATTATGTATACTGACATCAGCGGCCGTCCGGTAAAGGTTTCCGACTTTATGACCATAGGCTATTTCAACGGCCTTCCGTTCCCCAGACAGTTCACCAAGATGCTTATGCAGAAGAGCCTTACAGCCGAGATTGAGATTCTGGATCCTGTAAGGACAGAAGGGAAGGACCGGAAGGAGATTAAGCGGGAAATCTTTGAAAAAATGAATTATAGATACAATTCCTATCTTGAGGGAAGATTTTAAATATATTTTTCTTAGCTCATTTATTTTTTTTATTATTTTAATTTATTTATCTTATAATTATTTCATTTTTTCTATTGTACATTTTGATAGTTTTTGTTATTCTGTTCACTAAAATGAGAGGGGGTTGTCATGCCTAAGAAAATGATCACAGTCGATGGAAACTTTGCTGCAGCACACATTGCCTATATGTTCAGTGAAGTTGCGGCAATTTACCCTATTACTCCTTCCTCCCCGATGGCCGAGTATGTTGATGAATGGTCTGCCAACGGGAGAAAAAACCTTTTCGGCGAACAGGTCAAAGTTGTAGAGATGCAGTCCGAAGGCGGTGCTTCCGGAGCTGTACACGGTTCTCTGCAGGCTGGTGCCCTGACCACCACATTCACTGCGTCCCAGGGCCTTCTTCTTATGATTCCTAATATGTATAAGATAGCAGGCGAGCTTCTGCCGGGCGTTTTCCATGTTACAGCCCGCTCTCTTGCAGCCCAGGCCCTTTCTATATTCGGTGACCACTCCGATGTTATGGCTACCCGTGCCACCGGCTTTGCAATGCTGGCCACCAGCTCTGTGCAGGAGGTCATGGACCTGGCACCTGTTGCTCATCTTTCTGCTATAAAAGGAAGCATCCCGTTCCTCCATTTCTTCGACGGTTTCCGTACATCACACGAGATCCAGAAGATAGAGGAGATGGACATGGAACTCCTGCGTCCTCTGGTTGACTGGGATGCCCTTAAGCGGTTCCGCGACAAATCCCTTAATCCTGAGCATCCTGTCACCCGTGGTACAGCACAGAACCCTGACATCTATTTCCAGACCCGCGAGGCACAGAATAAATATTACGACGCAATTCCAGACATTGTAGCCGACTATATGAAGGCTATAAGCAAGATCACTGGACGCAGCTATGCTCCGTTCAGCTACTACGGCGCAAGCGATGCAGAGGATATCATCATAGCCATGGGCTCTGTTTCCGACGTTATCAAGACCGCTGTGGACAAGCTTAACTCCGACGGCAAGAAGACTGGCCTTATCACAGTTCATCTGTACCGGCCGTTCTCTGTAAAGTACCTTATGGCTGTATGCCCGAAGAGCGTAAAGCGCATCTGTGTGCTTGACCGGACCAAGGAGCCAGGTGCCAACGGCGATCCTCTTTATCTGGATGTAGTTGAAGCTTTCAAGGATTCCGATATCAAGCCTCTTATCATAGGCGGACGCTACGGCCTTTCTTCCAAGGACACAACACCGTCTCATATCCTCTCTGTATTCCAGAACCTTGAATCCAAGAGTCCTAAGAATCAGTTCACAATTGGTATTGTAGATGATGTCACAGGGCGCTCATTGCCGCTTCTTCCAGAGGTTTCCATGCTTCCGGCAGGCACCTTCGAGGCTAAGTTCTATGGACTGGGTGCAGACGGCACAGTCGGGGCAAACAAGAACTCCATCAAGATCATCGGCGAGAACACAGACAAATACTGTCAGGCTTACTTCGACTACGACAGCAAGAAGTCGGGCGGCTATACATGCTCACACCTCAGGTTCGGCGACCTTCCTATTGCTGCACCATACCTTGTGAACACTCCTGACTTTGTGGCAGTACATGTCCCCTCATATCTTGAAAAATACGACTGTCTCCGCGGTCTTAAGAAGGGCGGCACATTCCTCTACAACTCTATCTGGGATGCAGAGGAGACCAAGAACCGGCTGCCTGACCATGTAAAGAAGTACCTGGCCGAGAACGGCATCAACATGTATATAATCGATGCCACCAAGATTGCCCAGGAGATAGGCCTTGGAAACAGGACCAACACTATCCTGCAGTCAGCATTCTTCAAGATTTCTCAGGTCATTCCTTACGACCTGGCTGTGGAGCAGATGAAAAAGTTCATCAAGAAGTCCTACGGCAAGAAGGGCGAGAACATCGTAAGCATGAACTATGCCGCAGTGGATGCAGGCTCCGATGTAATCAAGCTTGAGATTCCGGAAGAGTGGAAAGATATAGTGATTGAAGAAAAAGAGGATAAGCGCAACATCCCTGAATTCATAAAGAAGATTGTGGAACCTATGCTTGCACAGAAGGGAAACGACCTGCCTGTAAGCGCATTCAAGGGCTACGAGGACGGAACATTCCCGGCCGGCACCACCGAGTACGAGAAGCGCGGTATTGCAGTCAACGTGCCCCACTGGAATCCGGTCAACTGTATCCAGTGCAACAGCTGTTCCACTGTATGTCCTCATGCTGCCATCCGTCCGGTTGTAATGAACGAGAAAGAGATGGACGGCGCACCGCTCAGCATGATCTCTACTGCAATCAAGACTCCGAAGCCTTTCGTAGGTATGGGCTACCGCATGCAGGTTTCAGTACTTGACTGTACTGGCTGCGGAAACTGTATCGATATCTGTCCCGCCAAGGAAAAAGCACTTGTCATGAAGCCGCTTGATACCCAGATGGGCGAGGTTGCCAACTGGAACTATGCAATGAAGAAGGTGACCCCAAAGGATGATATGATAGAGAAGTTTGCCAGCATCCGCAACAGCCAGTTCGCCCAGCCGCTCTTCCAGTTCTCCGGTGCCTGCGCCGGCTGTGGAGAGACCCCTTACATCAAGCTGCTTACCCAGCTTTTCGGCGAGGAGATGATGGTGGCCAACGCCACAGGCTGTTCCTCTATCTACGGCGGTTCTGCACCAGCTACACCTTACTGCACCAGCTGCAAGAGCGGCTTCGGTCCCGCATGGGCTAACTCCCTGTTCGAGGACAATGCCGAATACGGCCTTGGAATGGCAATTGCAACCCGTAAGATGCGGGACCGGCTTGAAGCAATTATGAAGGAGGCTATCGCAAATCCAGACTGCGACCCAGATGCCCGCTCCCTGTTCCAGACTTGGATAGAGAACCGTGAGAATGCATTGGTTAGCCGCCAGATCGGAAATAAGATAGTATCCAAGATAAAAAGCTGCTGTGACGGTCCGTTAGGCAAGAAGATACTTGAGCTCAAGAACTACCTGGCCAAGAAGTCCCAGTGGATTATTGGCGGTGACGGCTGGGCATACGATATCGGCTTCGGCGGACTTGACCATGTGCTGGCATCGGGCGAGAACGTCAATGTTCTGGTTCTTGACACCGAGGTTTACTCCAACACAGGAGGCCAGTCCAGCAAGGCAACCCCGGCCGGCGCTGTAGCCAAGTTTGCCACCTCTGGAAAGAAGATACGCAAGAAGGACCTTGGTATGATTGCCAAGTCCTACGGCTATGTATATGTGGCCCAGGTTGCCCTCGGTGCCAGCCAGGACCAGTTCTTCCGTGCTGTGAAGGAAGCCGAAGCCTACAACGGCCCATCCATCATCATCTGCTATGCTCCGTGTATCAACCACGGCCTTAAGGTGGGCATGGCCCATTCTATCCTTGAGGAGAAGAAGGCTGTGGAGTGCGGTTACTGGCAGCTGTGGCGGTTCAACCCGGCTATGGAGGCTTTGGGACAGAACGGCTTTATTCTGGACAGCAAAGAGCCTGACTGGAACAAGTTCCAGGACTTCCTGAGGGGCGAAGTGCGCTTTGATGCCCTGACCAAGACCTTCCCGGAGGAGGCTAAGGTGCTGTTCGAAGTGACCCAGGAGAATGCCCAGTGGCGTTATAACCAGTATAGAAAACTGGCAAAAATAGGCGATAAGACTTATTAACCTTGTAATTTTTACATTAAATCCTCAAACTCCTTGATTAAACCTGCTTTATACAGTAGAGTTAATCAAGGATGGGTTATATGAAATTACAAATTAACGAAGGTTTAAGTTTTGATGATGTTCTGCTGATTCCTGGTTATACAGATATCGCTCCTGGCGAAGCTGATGTCACTTCACGGCTTATCGGCAATATATTTGTGAATGTTCCTATCATGTCCGCCGCCATGGACACAGTGACCGATGCCCGGATGGCAATTGCACTGGCACTGGAGGGTGGAGTAGGTGTAATCCACCGCAACTTCAAGCCTGTTCAGCAGGCCGAGGAAGTTGAGAAGGTAAAACGTTACCTCAACTGGGTCATCAAAAATCCTGGAGTTATCGATCAGAATGCCACATTGGCAGACCTGCGCGCTCTTATGCGGGTGAACAATGCATCTGGTATTCCTGTTGTCAACAGAAACAAGCGGCTCTGCGGTATCGTAACCTCCAGAGACCTGCGGTTCTGCACAGACGACCGTGTCCTTATCAAGGATATAATGACCAAGAAGGTTGTGTATGAAAAGGGTACTCCATCGGTAGAATCTGCCCAGAAGAAATTTGATACATATAAGATAGAGAAGCTGCCTGTAATCGACGACAAGCACCGTGTAATCGGACTTCTTACCTATAAAGATATGGATAAGAAGCGCCGCCACCCGAATGCAGCTTTGGACGGCACAGGAAGACTTTTAGTAGGTGCTGCCATCTCTCCTAAGGACTATGACCAGCGGATTCCTCTTCTTATGGAAAGCAATGTAGACTTTGTCATCATGGATACAGCTACAGGCGACACCAAGGAGTCTGCTGCCGCAATCAGAGATATAAAGAAGAAATACAATATTCCTGTGATGGGTGGAAACACTGTTACTGCCGAGGCCACAAAGCGTCTTATCGACGCCGGCGCCGATGCAGTCAAGATCGGTATAGGTCCTGGTTCAATCTGCACCACCAGAATCATCTCGGGCTGCGGTATGCCGCAGTTCTCCGCTGTCCTTGACTGCGCCGAGGAAGCTGCAAAGTACAATATCCCGGTTATCGCAGACGGCGGTATCAAGTACTCAGGCGATATAGTAAAGGCTCTTGCAGCCGGCGCCAGTGCAGTAATGATCGGTAACCTGTTTGCAGGACTCAAAGAGGCACCTGGCCGGGAGATTATCTACGAAGGAAGAATCTTCAAGGAATACAGAGGCATGGGTTCCTTAAGCGCAATCGGCGCAGGCAGCGGAGACCGTTACTGCATGAAGCCGGGCGAAGATCCAGTTCCTGAGGGAATCGAAGGAAGAGTTGCATTCAAGGGCGAGCTCAAACCTTATCTGCATCAGATTGTAACTGGTATCAAGAAAGGTATGGCATACTGCGGCTGCCACAACATTGATGAACTCAAGAAATACCGCAAGTTTGTCAAGATCACCGGCGCAGGCCTTAAAGAGAGCCATGTACACGACATCTCCATAACCCACGAGGCTCCTAACTACAGCAAGTGATGTCTTATAACTTTGACACTGTCCGGGACAGGCACTCAACTGGATCGGTAAAATATGACTTAAGGCATGATCTGCTCCCTTTATGGGTGGCAGACATGGATTTTCCGCTGCCGGACGAGATTCTCTCTGCAATAAAGAAAAGGGTAGACCACGGTATATTCGGTTATACCATGACCGGGCCATCCTATTGGAATGCCCTGGACAGCTGGTGTTCCCGGGAATATGGATATCATGTAAGGCATTCAGAATGGGTTACAGTACCAGGTGTAGTCTATAGTTTGTCCATTGCTATAAGAGCAGTTACAGAGCCTTCTGATGCAATTCTTATAGAACAGCCGGTCTACTATCCGTTCAGTCAAGTTGTAAAGGATAATGGGCGCAGGCTTACAGTTGCTCCTCTCTGCTATGAAGATGGCCGTTACCATAGAGATCTTAAGGCTTTTGAGGACGCAATAAAAGAGAACAATGTCAAGGCCTTTATCCTCTGCAGCCCCCATAATCCGGTGGGGCGGGTCTGGACCTATGATGAGCTGGCAGCAGTTGCAGAGATATGCCGCCGCCATGGCGTTACTGTTATAGCAGACGAGATCCACTGCGATTTCATCCGCCCGGGGATAAAGTTCACCTCCTTTGCCACCCTTGGTGATGAATATAAACAGAAGCTTATCCTCTGTACCGCTCCAAGCAAGACCTTCAACCTGGCAGGGCTGCAGGTCTCCAACATCTGGATTCCGAACCCTGATTTAAGAAACAGGTTCAAAAAAGAAAATAAGGCCAATGGCTACAACGAGATAAATACCCTTGGAATGACTGCGGCCGAGGCTGCCTACACCATGGGAAAACCCTGGTTGGAAGCCCTTAAAGAGTATCTGGAAGGCAACATATCATATGTAAAGGATTTCCTTGCCAAGAATCTGCCTTCTGTCCATCTGGTGGAGCCTGAGGGGACATATCTTCTGTGGCTTGATTTCCATGGAACCGGTCTGTCAAATGATGAAGTCAAGGAAAGGGTAGAGAAAGAAGCCAGGCTTTGGCTTGACCATGGTGATATTTTTGGGGAAGGCGGAGAGCTTTTTGAAAGAATAAATATAGCCTGTCCCCGGAGCATCCTGGAACAGGCTATGACAAGGCTTGCAGAAGCTTTTAAATAGGTCAGTCTTTTACGTTTCCCTTCTCGTCGAAAAGAGGCAGCTTGTGGAGTGCTACAATATCGGGCCGCTCCATGGCATCGCCTTCGGCCAGAACTGCCATCTTGCCTACAATTTTACCGCCTGCTTTATTTACCAATTCTTCCATGGCCTTAAGGGAACTTCCTGTGCTTATCACATCATCTACAATCAGGACTCTCTTGCCCTTTACCATGTCAACCTCGGTCTGACCCAGGTATAGGTGCTGCTTGCCGGCAGTGGTTATGGAATCTACTTCGACACCCACTACATTCTTCATATACATTTTCTTGGCTTTACGGGCAATAACATAGTCGTTTCTTCCAGCCTGCTTGGCCATCTCGTATGCCAGCGGAATACTCTTAGCCTCTGCAGTAAAAATGATATCAAAATCAGGTGCTTTCTCCAGCAGTTTTGCTGCTGCTGCCTGGGTAATCTCCACATCGCCGAACATAATGAATGCCGCAATGCAAAGATGCTCGTTTATAGGAAACAGCTCCAGGTTCCGTTTTACACCTGCAATTTCCATTGTATAGTACATGGTCTCCTCCTGACTTATACATTTTACTGTAGAAGAGGCTAAATATGCAACATTTATCCAAGAATTTTCTTTAAATCTGCCTCCGGAGTTGTTGTTGGTCCAATGTTGTAATTCTCTACCAGCACTTTAAGAACATTTGGTGATACAAATGCAGGAAGTGATGGTCCCAGCAGAATATTCTTGATTCCAAGGTGGAGCAGTGTAAGAAGAACACATACAGCTTTCTGTTCATACCAGGAAAGGATGATGGAAAGAGGCAGATCATTCACACCGCAGCCAAAGGCATTTGCCAGCGCTACAGCAATCTGGATTGCGCTATATGCATCATTGCACTGTCCAATATCAAGAATTCTTGGAATGCCGTCAATTGTCCCAAGATCCAGGTCGTTGAATCTGAACTTTCCACATGCCAGTGTAAGGATGATGGAATCCTTAGGAGCCTGCTTTACCAGCTCGGTGTAGTAGTTACGTCCAGCCTTTGCACCGTCGCAGCCCCCGACCAGGAAGAAGTGCTTGATAGCTCCGCTCTTTACTCCGGCAATAACCTTGTCTGCCACAGAAAGCACAGTATTCCGTGCAAATCCAGTCATAAGGCACTTACCGCCATTGATTCCGGTAAACTGGGTGTCTTCTTTATAACCGCCCAATTCCAATGCCTTGTTGATTACAGGGGTAAAGTCTTTGTTTTCTCCTATATGGATAATCTCCGGGTAGGAGACAACCTCGGTGGTGAATACACGGTCTGCATAGTTGGCGCGCGGAGGCATAAGACAGTTGGTAGTAAAGAGTATAGGAGCAGGTACATCTGCAAATTCCTTCTGCTGGTTCTGCCATGCAGTTCCAAAGTTACCCTTAAGGTGAGGGTACTTCTTAAGCTCTGGATACCCATGTGCGGGGAGCATCTCGCCATGTGTATAGATATTGATTCCCTTGTCTTTGGTCTGTTCAAGAAGTTGCTTAAGGTCATACAGGTCATGTCCGGAGATAATGATGAATGGCCCTTTTTCTACCATAAGAGGCACTTCTGCAGGGGTCGGATGGCCGAAGCTTTCGGTATTTGCCTTATCCAGAAGCGCCATGCAGCTTAAGTTTTTCTCGCCCACTTCAAGCACTGCAGGCAGCAGCTCATTAAGGCCATAGCTGTCGTTTCCGATTGCATCTAAAGCTTTGTAGAAGAATGCTTCTACTGAGTCATCCCGATATCCCAGCACCATAGCATGGTATGCATATGCAGCCATACCTCTTATTCCGAAAAGAATAAGAGACTTAAGTGAGCGGATATCTTCATCAGCATCCCAAACCTTGTTCATGTCGTATGGGACAACATCGGTCTCTAGAGTTTCAGATGCTGCCTGAACCAATGCTGTAAGCTCGCCTATAGTCTGGTTGTTGAAGTTTACATTTGTAATTGTGGTAAACAGCCCCTTGATGATAAGCTTAGACATGTCGGGGTTGATTTTTTCCGGTTCCTTAAGTGCTGCAGAAGCCAGGGCTACCATAGTACCTGTAAGCTTATCCTGCAATCCGGCAGTATCTGCCTTCTTGCCGCATACTCCTGCCATTCCTGTGCATCCTTTGCACATAGCAGTCTGTTCACACTGGAAACAAAACATTTTTCTATCCATTTCTTTTCTCCTTTTTTATTCTAATATCCTTCCATCCCGGGAGATGGTGACAACCTGCCATGGGATAAACTTCCCGCTGGCCTTAAGTGCAGTCTCAACAGCCCACTGGAGCCCTCCGCAGCAGGGTACTTCCATCCGGACTATAGTCACACTCTTTATCTCATTGTTCTTAATGATTTCTGTAAGCTTCTCTGAATAATCAATTGCATCAAGCTTAGGGCAGCCGATCAGGGTTATCTTGCCTTTCATGAACTCTTCATGCATATTGGCATAGGCGTATGCAGTGCAGTCGGCTGCAACCAGCAGCTTTGCTCCGTTGAAATAAGGGGCATTAACCGGCACCAGCTTTATCTGGCAAGGCCACTGGCCAAGACAGCTTTTCCTGGGAATGGCAACTGCAGCTTTTGCTTCCTGTACAGCTTTCTCATCATAGGGCAGGGCTTCCCGATTCTCAAAGGTTATAGCTCCGGTAGGGCAACCTGGCAGGCAGTCTCCCATTCCATCGCAGTAATCATCACGAATAAGCTTGGCTTTTCCATTTATTATCTTTATTGCACCTTCGTGGCACGCGGTAGCACAAAGGCCGCATCCGTTACATTTATCTTCATCTATCTTTATTATTTGTCTGATCATATAGTCTCCTTTCTTGACTTATACTTGTTTTTAGCATATGTTTTGTTTGAGATATGTTGAAAATTCAACAAAAAGAGAAAAAATGAAAAATTTTTTGAAAGCTTTAGACAATTGTCCCATCTTTGATTCAATCAATTCCGATCATGTTTCAGCAATGCTTGACTGCCTGGGAGCAAAGACTCACAAGTATAGGAAAGGTAATTATATATTCTCTGCAGGCGATAAGGCGGGGAGTGTGGGAATTGTCCTTTCGGGAAAAGTGCAGATAGTCCGTACCGATTATTATGGTAACCGAAGTATAATCGGAGAGATGAAAACTTCTCAGACCTTTGGAGAAAACTTTGCCTGTTCTGATATAGAACATATGCCCATGGATGTAATAGCAGCCGAGGACTCTTATGTCATGCTTATCAATGCCAGACGGATAACCCGTACTTGCAGCCATGCCTGTGCGTTCCATAACAGGATGATTTTTAACCTTCTTAAGATTGTAACCCGTAAAAACCTGATGCTGGAGGAGAAAATATCTGTGACATCAAGACGGACTACAAGGGATAAGCTTTTAGCATATCTGGTCATGACAGCAAAGAAAAAAGGCTCTGATTCTTTTGTGATTCCCTATGACAGGCAGACTTTGGCCGATTATCTTGGAGTGGACCGGAGCGGGCTGTCGGCAGAAATAAGCAAGCTTTGCAAAGAGAACCTTATACGCTGTCATAAAAGCAATTTTACCTTATTACAGAATCCAGTAGACGACTGATGCTGATATGATTGCACCTGCTGCGATGAACAGGCAGGGTTTTGCTATAAAGAATGTGTTCTTGAACAGGCTTGTGTTGAAGAACCGGTTGGTGACCACGTTGCACACATGGACAGGGGAGAGAAGCTGCCCTATCTGGCCGAAGCTGTAGCCGATTATTACCATTATAATTATGCTCTTAAGGGCTGGATCCGGTCCCAGCAGCGAGAAGATGATTGGGAAGCTGGTTCCCACAAAGCCCAGGGCTATTCCAGTGGCTATACCGCTGACCAGCGGCAGGATGGCAATGAGCAGTATGGTTGGAATACCGGTTTCGCTTAGCTCCAGTCGCATCACATCCATAAGGTATGATCCGTCGGCCAGAGGCTGCCCTATAAAGCCGCTGTATATTGTTATAACTACTACAACAAGCACCATGCGCCAGGCGTTCTTGGCAGCCAGGAGCCGCTTCCACACGGCGCTTCCCAGCGGTTTCCACATCTGGGTGGTGATTATAGCCGTAAGTATGCTAAGAATAAGCGGCAGGTACTTGGATGTGGCCTTGAGGGCCGGCAGCAGGGCAGAAAGGAGGAATGATCCTCCTATAATAATGATAATTGGAAGCAGATATCTGACAACCGGCTTCTTCTTCCCCGCAGGTGGCTGCACTTTCGGAAGGTCCAGCCCCTTCAGGATGCACACATATCCTGCAAATATATGGATAAAAGACATAGAGATATTGGCCAGGAACAACTGGTAAAACTCAAGCCCTGTTATCTGCAGCGCCATTATTACACCGGCGTAGAGGGGGAACCAGTACTCCCACATATGGCGGAACCAGTAGTTTATCTGTGTCTTGGTGTCGCCTGAAAGCCGGTGTTCTGTATCGCAGGCCTCTACCAGCGGAGCAGAGAACAGGGCTCCTCCCGGCATGGGGATAAGGCCTATGAGTGCAGCCACCGACACCAGCAGGGTCTTGCCGGAGAACCTCTCCTTGAGTCCCTCGGTCATGGCACCCATTATATTGTTCTCCTTTATCTGGTTGCTCATAGTTATCATAAGGAAGATAAGCAGGAAAAGCATGCAGGAGTCAAAGTTGCAGACCCTATATACCGCTATCTTTAGGGTCTCCAGCAGGGTACGCCTTGAAAGCATGGAAAGAAGGAAGGACCCGGCCAGGATGGAGACAGCCAGGTTCTTTATGACGCGGTCTGCTATAAGAATAGCTCCAAGAGAGATGAAAATAGCGGCTATGACAGGCATGTTCCACAGCATGGAATAAGTTTAGCATGGCAAGGAAAGAAAAAAAAGAAAAAAATGAGATTTTTTATAACATTCTTACTGTTGGCTTGTTTATGTTTTGTGAGTATATTTTAAGTATCAGGAGATAAATGTATGCATCTTAAAAAATTTTTACTTATGCTTTTAATCTTTATGTTCGCAGCTTCCTTGATCTTTGCCATGGGTTCATCTGAACAGGCAAAACCGGAAAGCGGAACCGCTGAAACCCAGCCATCCCAGGATCAGAGGGTGGTACCCAGCAATAAAGGGGAAGTATACTTTTCCTTCAGCGGAATTACCAAAAAGGTGCTTCCTTCTGTTGTAGAACTGGATGTTGTTGAGGTTGTGCGCCAGGAGACCACTCCATTCAATTTCTTCAATCCATTTGAATTCTTCTTCGGCGGCGGCCGTGGGGGCGAAAACAATGGAAAAAATGGAAAGACATACAGAGAATATGAGCGTCCGGGTCTTGGTTCCGGTATCATCATCAAGCAGGATGGCGATACAGTATTTGTACTTACCAACAGCCATGTGGCTGGAAAGGCAGACCAGATTACTGTAAAGCTTTCTGACGGCCAGAAATTCGAGGCTACAAAAGTTGGTGCCGACGACAGAATTGACCTGGCTCTTGTATCATTCAAGTGTTCAGAGAAAGTTCCTGTAGCCACCTTCGGAGACTCCGATTCCCTTGAGGTTGGAGACATTGTACTTGCCATCGGTTCACCTTACGGCTATGAGTCCACAGTTACCTGCGGTATTATCAGCGGTCTTCAGAGAAAGAGCACCGGAAATATCTCAAACTATACCGACTATATCCAGACCGATGCTTCCATCAACCCGGGTAACTCCGGCGGTGCACTGGTCAATATGAAAGGCGAGGTTGTGGGAATCAACACCTGGATTGCAACCCAGAGCGGCGGCAGCATAGGACTTGGCTTTGCCATTCCTTCCAACAATGCAAAGCGTATTGCCAACGACTTTATCACAAAAGGAAAGGTTGAATACGGCTGGCTTGGTGTTTCCATTGATACAGTGGATGAGCACAGCTATCCAGACCTGCGCAAGGACCTGGGCCTTGGCAACAAGGGCGGTGGGCTTATTCTCGGTGTATTCAATGATTCTCCGGCAGACAAGGCTGGAATCCTCCCCGGTGACTTCATCACCAAGATCAACGGAACTGAAATCTCTGATTCTGTACAGCTGACCAAGGTGATCGGCACTATTCCTCCAAAGGAAGAGGCTAAGTTCACCCTTATCAGGAACAAGAAAGAGATGACTCTCAGTGTAATTCTTGAAGCTAGGGATGAGGAGGAGAAGGTTAAGGCCAACCGTGACATCTTCCCAGGTTTCCTTGCCATCAATATTGATGAGAAGATGAGGACAAAGGGTGAGCTCGGAGATATCAAGGGTGTCATGATTGTGGCAGTATCTCAGGGTACAGCTGCAGAACAGGCAAACCTCAAGGTCGGAGATGTCATCCAGGAGATCAACGACAAGCCTGTGACCAATATGGCTGAGTTCTATAATGCACTGAACGACAAGTCCAGCAAGAAGATGTTCCAGATAAATAGAAAGGGACAGAAAATCATTATTGGAATTGTTAAATGAGGCGGACAAGCTGCCTTGCAATTATCTTTTTCCTGGTTCTGACCGCTGTCTGGGGCCAGGAGAAGGTATATCTCTGGAAGAACGTTCATTCCATGCGGAATGAGCGTTCTTGCTTTTATGTCTATGCACCGGAGAAAGAGGCAGATGTTCATGCGGCTGTAATAATATGCCCCGGCGGCAGCTACCACCATCTGGGCATGAAGCACGAGGGGCATGAAGTTGCCGCCTGGTTTACAGAACGTGGCTACCATGCCTTTGTACTTAAATACAGGGTGGCTATGGACGGCTATCATCATCCTGCAATGATTCAGGATTTCCAGCGTACTATGCAGCTGGTGCGGGAAAATGCAGCTGCGTATGATATAGATACCGGCAGGGTGGGAGCTATCGGCTTTTCGGCCGGCGGTCATCTGGTTACTATGGCCGGAGCCTTCGGCAACCAGAACTTTCTGAAAGAGCTGGGGATTGAGACTGATGTAAGCCTGAAGCCCGACTTTGTAATCCCAGTCTATCCAGTGGTCTCAATGGAAAAGCCCTATGCCCACCACTGGTCCCAGATCAGCCTTTTAGGGCGCAGTGCATCGGAAGAAACCAAGCACCTTTTCTCCATGGAGTGCCAGATGAAAAGCGGAATGCCTCCTGTGTTCCTTCTGGCCTGCAAGGATGACAAGACTGTGGATTACCGCAACAGCGTGGATTTAGACCAGGCACTTACTCAGGCCGGGGTAAGCCATGAGTTTATCTTTCGGGAGACAGGAGGCCATGGCTTTGGCATGAATTATGGCTGGGGAGACACACTTTACAGTTGGCTTAAAAAATTATACCATTGAAGAATGGAACTGTTATCCCCGGCCGGGAACATAGAAAAACTCTACTATGCCTATGAATATGGCGCAGATGCCGCTTATATCGGAATAAAAAACTTCTCGCTCCGTGCCAAGGCCGACAATTTTTCTGCCGACGAATACGAGGCTATCCGCAGAGTAAAGGGCAATAAAAAGCTCTACACTGCACTAAACATCTACTTCCACGACTCCGATATCGAGACTCTGGAAAAAGAATCAGACTACATACATCAGTATCCGCTGGATGGCTTTATAATCAGCGATATCGGTATACTGGGCTATCTTAAGAAGAATTTCCCCGACAAGGAGCTGCACCTCAGTACCCAGGCAAACTGCGTGAACACCGAGGCTGCCAAGATGTACCATGACATGGGGATCAAGCGTATAGTGCTGGGCCGGGAGCTTTCCCTCAAGGAGATTGAGGCAATAAAGAACAATGTACCTGGCCTGGAGATCGAGGTGTTTGCCCACGGTGCAATGTGCCTTGCATACTCGGGCCGCTGCTTCTTGAGCAAGTATCTGGCCGACCGCAGCGCAAACCAGGGGGACTGTGCCCATTCCTGCCGATGGCAGTACAGGGTGCTGGAGGAGTCGGAGCGGCCCGGTGAATACTTCCCGGTGGTGCAGGGGGAGAACTTTACCTCTATCCTCTCTTCCAAGGATCTCTGCATGATAGACCATCTTAAGGAACTTAAGGATGCAGGGGTCGATTCCATCAAGATAGAAGGACGCATGAAGTCCATCTACTACACAGCAGTGATTACACGGGCTTACCGCAAGCAGCTGGATTATATCGAAGGGATTTCCAAAGAGGATCCCAAGCCCTATGTGGACGAGATATTCAATGTCAGCCACCGTGAATTCTCCACCGGCTTCTATTATGGCAAGGATGAGATTGAGATGCCTACCTTCAAGTCATACATGTCCGAGGCTCAGTTCCTGGGCAGCGTGGAGGAACAGGCAGGAGAGGGCATTTATCGGCTTGATGTCAAGAACCAGATACTTGCATCTGACAGCATAGAGTACATAGGCCCAGACCTCCTATACCTTGCGGATGAGGGATTTACTCTTCTGGATGAAGATATGCAGAGTGTGCCCAAAACAGATCATGGTAAAATTGCTTATATAAAGACAGACAAAAAGCTGAAAAAGGGATATATTATAAGAAAGAAGGGATGATGCTTAAGAAAAAAGCTCTTGTATTATTTATATTTTTCCTCTTTCTGATCTGCCAGACTGGCATGGCTGCCATCAAGAACCCTATCCAGTCTGTCTTCAACAAGCCGGATGTATCAACAGATGGGCTTGAGATCACTTCCCTCGATTTTGATTCGATGGAGGCAATGCTCAACTTGAAGATAAACAACCTTAACTCCATCTCTGTCGATTATCCTAAGATAACCTGGACCCTTAAGCTGGGAGAGATACTATATAAAACAGGTTCGCTGCCAGACAATGGAAAGATTGCCCCCAACAAGGTGGAGGAAATACAGATTCCCATCTCCATCGCTTTCAAGGAGCTGTACGAGAAGCATCCTTCCCTGCAGAGGCTGGATGTAGTTTCTTATTCTGTGTCAGCAGATGTCAACTTCAAGCTTCCTATATTCGGAAAATCCAACAACTCTGTGGTGGCTACAGGCGAGCTTCCAATGCTTAAGAAGCCAGTGGTGAACCTTGATTCCATCCTCCTTAAATCCATGGAGACAGATCAGGTAGTATTTGCTGTCACCGCTTCCATACAGAATAAAAACGGCTTTGATATTCATCTGGAGCGTGTCGATTATTCACTGATTATAAACAACACAAAGTGGGCAACTGGAAACACACGGCGCCAGATATTGGTAAAGCCGGGGCAGAAGAGCGACATACCGCTCAATATAGCGCTGAGGACCAGCAGCATGGTATCAGAGGCCTATGCCCTTGTCTTGAGTGAGCAGGATGTGCGTTTTGATTTCAAGGGAACTCTTTTCTGCAAGTCCACATCTCCATATCTTAAGAGTTTTGAGCTTCCTTTCCAGCTTATTGGAACAAAACGGATAAAGCTTTGATATAAGGAATGTAACATGGCTAAACTGTGGTTTAAAAACTATGATCTTAACGAGCTTCTTGAGAAGTTCACTGTTGGAAACGATTATATCCTGGACAAGAATCTGGTGGTGTCGGACTGCCTCTGCAGCATTGCCCATATCCAGATGCTTTCTGAGATAGGGGTCCTAACAAAAGCTGAGTTCAAGGCTCTTAAAGCCGCACTCTTGGAAATAATCAAGCTGGATAGGGAAGGGAAGTTCGAGATAAAGCTTTCGGACGAGGACTGCCATACTGCAATCGAAGGCTACCTTACTGCAAAGCTGGGTGAGGCAGGCAAGAAGGTGCACACTGGCCGGTCCAGGAATGACCAGGTGCTTACTGCCACCCGTTTCTATGCCAAGACCCGAATGCTGCAGATTATGGACAAGGCCCTTGATCTGGTTGATTCTCTCACTGCCTTTGCAGAAAAGTATAAGAATGTCCCTATGCCCGGCCGCACACACATGCAGATTGCAATGCCATCTTCTGTAGGGCTGTGGGGTGCTGCATTTGCCGAGGAGCTTCTGGACGACATTGCATTCCTCAAGGCCGCCTATGACCTTAATAACCGCTGTCCACTGGGCTCTGCCGCAAGCTATGGGGTGCCGCTGCCGCTTGACCGGGAGCTCACTGCATCCCTCTTAGGCTTTGCAGGTATACAGAACAACGTGCTCTATGCCAACAATTCACGGGGCAAGATTGAGTCTATGATTGCCGATGCTCTTGAGCAGATGACCATTACTTTCAGCAAGCTGGCCCAGGACCTTATTATCTTTTCCATGCCTGAATTCGGCTATTTCTCGCTGCCAGCCTCCCTGTGTTCAGGAAGCAGCATAATGCCGCAGAAGAAGAACCCGGACGGCCTTGAGCTCCTCCGTGGCAAAGCTGCATCTGTATCTGGTCTCTGCATGGGAATGAAGAACGTAGTACGTGCTCTTCCCACCGGATATAACCGGGATTTCCAGGAGACAAAGGAACTCTTTATAAAGATTATGGATACTGCTTATATGAGCACACTGGTGGCCAAACTTACTGTTGATGAGCTCCAGGTGAACAGGGATAAGCTTAAAGAGGGCTTCACTCCTGATATCTTTGCCACCGACGAGGCTCTGCGCCTTGTGGCTTCTGGAAAGAGCTTCCGGGATGCCTACAAAGAGGTCGGCCTTAATCTGGACAAGCTTAAGAACGAGGACCCTGTTGTAGCCATTAAGAAGAGGACTTCCACCGGTACACCTGGAAATCTTAACCTTAAGTATGCAAAGAAGACAGCTTCCTCTTACAGAGCCTTTGCAGAAAAAGAGCATAATGCACTGCTGGATGCAGTCAATAAGCTGACAGGGAAAAAGATACTTCTTTAAAGGTTTTCCAGGTCTTTCCTGATTCTCTTTACTAAATCAATATCCTCGAAGATATCGGCCAGACGGAAGTTCATAAAGCCGGACTGATCCACCCCTGCTATATCCCCGGGGCCGCGGAGCTTCAGGTCCCGCTCTGCAATCTCAAAGCCGTCGTTGGTCTCCTTCATGATCCGCAGCCGTTCCTTGGCATGGTCGGTAAGCTCGCTGCTGAACACCAGGAAAGTGTAGGCCTGCAGCTCGGAACGGCCCACGCGGCCCCGCAGCTGGTGGAGGGAGGACAGGCCAAACCGCTCGGCGTGTTCAATTACCATGCAGGTGGCAGTCTTCACATCAACACCCACCTCCACCACGCTGGTGGCAATAAGAATCTGTATACGGCCTGCTGCAAAGTCGGTCATTATTCTCTCTTTATCCTCTTCCTTCATCTTGGAGTGGATTAGGGCGCACTTGTATTCAGGGAACACCTGGCTGCTAAGCATCTCGTGCATCTGGCTGGCATTCTTAAGGTTCATCTTCTCAGACTCATCTATAAGAGGGTAGACAAAGTAGGCCTGATGTCCCATGGCCAGCTCCTTCCGCACCCAGGTGTAGATCTTCTCTTCGTTTCCTTCCTTGACAGTGTAGGTTATAACCGGCTTTCTCCCAGGAGGCATGGTGCGCACTGTGGATATCTTCAGCTCTCCGAAGAATGCCATCTCCAAAGAGCGCGGAATAGGGGTTGCAGACATCATTATGTAATCGATCTGCCGTCCTTTCTCAAGAAGTGCAGACCGCTGGATTACGCCGAACCGCTGCTGCTCGTCTATAATGGCAAACTCAAGGTCCTTGAACACCACATTGCTTGAGAGCACTGCGTGGGTGCCTATTAAAAGGTCAATCTCTCCCTTGGCCAGCGCCTCCAGCAGCAGCTCCCGCTTCTTGCCGGTAAGCTTGCCCGAAAGGAATGCAAGCCGCACCCCGGTTCCCTCGAAAATGCGGGACGCAGTCTTCACATGCTGCTCGGCAAGAAGCTCGGTTGGGGCAATGAAGGCGGTCTGCATCCCTGCCTCTATATAGGGCAGGGCCGAGAGGAATCCTATAAGCGTCTTTCCGCAGCCCACATCCCCCTGTATAATGCGGGAAATGCTTTCATCCAGGTTGGAATCGGCATAGATCTGGTCTATGACTTCTATCTGGTCATCGGTAAGCTGGAAAGGGAGGCTGGCAGCCACTTTCCTCTGCAGTTCCCGGGGCAGCTTTACAGTGCGCTTCTTCACCACCTTCCGCTTCTTCACCGCTTCCTTTATATTCTGCTCGAAAAGGAGGATCTCCTCGTATTTAAGGGTGCGGATTGCATCCTCAAGCTTCTCCTTGCTCTCGGGGAAGTGGATGTTGCGTATGGCATCCTTCCTGTCCATAAGGCCGTTCAGCTGCCTGAGCTTCTCTGGAATTATGTTCTCCTCATACTGCCCCTGCAGGGTATAGGCCTGCATCACGCTTTTGCGCAGGAAATTCTGTGTAAGCTTTCCCGAAAGGGGATAAATAGGGAGTATCTTGCCGAAGAACTGAGGGTTTTCGGACCATAGCTCGTAATCGAAATTTGAACTCTGGAGTTCGCCGAAACGCACCTGGAACACGCCGGAAAGGAATATCTTTCTACCCACCTTTAGGGTATTGGCCAGGAAATTACGGCCAAAGCATATGAGAGATGCATATCCTGTGCCGTCCGAAACAGTGATCTTAAGAGTCTGCTTGAAGGTCTGGCCGAAGTATTCCTGCCCTGTGACTGTGCATACTGTATTTATCTTTACCTGCTGTGCTCCGAAGGTAAATCCGTCCTTGAACTGTACAAGCCTGTCACGGAACTCATAATCCCTGGGAAAGTACCCCATAAGGTCATCCAGAGTGGCAATGCCGGCCCCCTTGAGCTCCCTGAGCGAAGCCTGGCCCACACCTTTCAAAGACTCAAGAGTAGCCATCACATTCCTGTTAGAAGGTTGGTAAGCCAAGTGATGCTGAAGCTGCCCACAGTAAGGAGGACAGCCACTACAATGATGGAGATTATCAGATTAAGCTGGTAGCTTGATGAAGCATTCTTTATAAATACTGATGCAATCCTGCTGGAAAGCGGGATAAAGAAAGCGTCGCAGGCATTGGCAAATGAGTTCATCTTGTTGGTGGTGAACATTAAGAAAAGGTAACGAACTGCAGCTACCACCAGCACTGCCAGAAGCAGTGTCATTATCACATTCCAGACAGAGGAGATGATAATTGCTATGATAGCCCAGAATGTGATGCTTCCAAGCTCCCTGATGCGCCCCAGTATCTGGTTGATTATGGAGAGGGTAAGCACGGCCAGGAGGGGAGAGATGTCGATATATCCAATCCGTGATATGCGGAATCTCTTGAAGAAATTGAGGAACGGGTCGGTAAGCTGTGATATCATCATGGTTCCTCTTCCCTTTGGACCCGAGTAAATCCATTTAAGGATAATATCCACAACAATAAGCATGGTATAGAGCGAGAAAATAAATGCAAGAACCTCTAAAAGCTTCATCAAAGCCTCCCTTATTCCTTCCAGATATCAGTTATGAACTGCCTGAGTTCCGATTCTTCCGGTACATCAAAATCACCTTTTACCTTGATCAGATGATTCACCTGTACCACAGTCTCATTATCAGACCCCTTTATATGTAAAAATACTGAGCAGCCACCCTCATGGTCAATCATATATTCCTTCAGCTTTTCAAGCTGCATCTCGGAGAAAGGTTCTTCGATAACTATATGAACCTGGCTGAAGCTGCTGTGTGTCTTGATTTCATCAATCTCCTCGACTTTCTCGCCCCTGAGCTGCGGAGAATCAATATTACGCAGGTCTATCTGACCGGTAAAGGCCAGTGCCTTGTCCTCTGCAATCAATGGCTGATAATCGGCCCAGGGCTTGCTGAAGAAGACAACAGGAAGGTCGCCGTCAAAGGTCTCTATGGTAACCACGCCCATAGCACTCTTATTCTTGGTTATGATATTCCGTATCTCCTTGACCAGACCTATTATTACATATTTCCGGCCGGGAGTTGCATGCTTAAGGTCATTCATAGGCAAGGTGACATACTTGTTGTATATTCTCTTATACTTATCCAGAGGATGTCCCGATACATAGAAACCAAGCCGCTCTTTCTCGAAGGCCAGTTTCTCCTTTAGCTCCCAGTCGGGCACATCTTCCATTGACAGAGGCTGCATGGCTACATCATCATCACCGAAGAGGGATATCATTCCCATCTTCTCTTTCTCCTGCTCGGCGGCATAGTAATCTATAAGACGTTCTGCATTGTAGGCCAGCTTTGCACGGTTAGGCTCAAGTTCATCAAATACGCCCGCCTTGATCAGGGAATCGACAACCCGCTTGTTAAGCACCCTCAGATCCACCCGCTTAAGGAAGTCGTCGAAGCTCTTGAACGGCCCATCCTTTCGGGTCTTGAGCACCTCGTCCACCACTGCATCGCCGGTATCCTTGATTCCCTGGATTCCATAGACAATCTTTCCCTTGTCTACAGTGAAGAATTTTTCCGACACATTGATGGTGGGAGGAAGAATCTTGAGCTTCATGGCCTTTGTCTCTTCCAGATACATCTTGAAGTGGTCTGGGTTTCCAATCTCGTTGGTCAGGTTTGCAGCCATGAACTCGGCAGGGTAGTGGCACTTAAGATATGCAGTCCGGTATGCAACCACAGAATAGGCTGCTGCATGGCTCTTGTTGAAGCCATATCCTGCAAAAGGCTCCAGCATCTTGAAAACTTCATTGGCAAGCTGTTCTGTATATCCTTTGCGCTTAGCTCCGGCTAAAAAATCAGCCTTCTGGGCTTTCAGCTTGTCTTCTTTCTTCTTGGACATATTACGCCTGAGGATATCTGCATTGCCCAGGGTAAAATCGCCTATAAGCTGGGCAACCTTCATTACCTGCTCCTGATATACAATTACACCATATGTGTTCTTCAGCAGCGGCTCAAGGTCTGGGTGAAGATATTTAATAGGCTCCACACCGTTCTTGCAGTTACAGAACTGGGGGATATATTTAATAGGGCCTGGCCGGAACAGGGCGTTCAGGGCTATAAGGTCCTCTATGCTGGTCGGTTTTGCCTCCTTGAGGATTTTCTGCATGCCCGGGCTTTCAAACTGGAACACAGCCACGCTTTTTCCAGCACTCATCATCTGGTATGTCTTTTTGTCATCCATAGGGATTTCCCTGGAATCAAATGCAATGCCCCGTTTGCGTATAAGTTCTTCGGTATGCTTGATCACATCAAGGGTCTTGAGCCCCAGGAAGTCCATCTTCACAAGGCCGCAGTCCTCAAGCTTATCCATGGTGTACTGAGTTGCCACGCTGTTTGCCTTGTCATCCTTAGTACCTTTGAAAAGAGGAACATATTCAGAAAGTTCTTTCTCGCCGATTACAATACCTGCTGCATGGAGCGAGGCATGACGGGCCATGTTCTCCAGGTATTTGCTCTCCTTGAAGAGCCGCTCATATATGCCCCCTTTCTCCTTTATGGCAATAAGGTTGGGGATTCCATAAAGTTCAGGAAATTCGTTGAACTCCGGCTTATTCTTATACTTGTCCACTTCGCCCAGCATAGTGGCAAGAGTTGCCTTTTTATGCGGCGCATCAGGTATATTCTTTACTATGTCATTAGCCTCGGCGAAAGGAATTTCCAGTACCCGGGCCACATCCTTTATAACAGCCTTGGCCTTGAGTGTTCCGAAAGTGATTATCTGTCCTACTTTCTCAGCACCATATTTATGAGTCACATAATCGATAACCTGCTGACGGCCTTCGTTTGCAAAATCCACATCAAAATCGGGCAGGGAGACCCTTTCTTTGTTGAGGAACCGCTCGAAAAGCAGGTCATATTTAAGAGGGTCGATGTCGGTTATTTTTATACAGTAGGCTACAATAGAGCCTGCTCCGGATCCACGACCCGGACCCACAGGTATGCCGTGGTCCTTTGACCAGTTGATAAAATCTTGCACAATAAGGAAATAACCTGCAAATCCCAGGCTGATTATTGTATCAAGCTCATATTCAACCCGTTCTTTTATCTCCGGGGTAATCTCTTTATACCGTTCCGGCAACCCCTTGTAGGTAAGATGCCTGAGGTAATCGGCCTGGGTGGGGAACTCCGGTGGAATCTCGAAAATAGGGAAGTGTGGACCGGGGAACTCAATCTCAAGATTGCACATCTCTTCGATAAGCTTGGTGTTGGAGATAGCCTCGGGCACATTGGGGAAGAGGGCTGCCATCTCGTCCGGGCTTTTCATGTAGAACTGGTCGTTGTAGAAGGTGAGCCGGCCAGGGGAGTTGATAGTCTTCTGGGTGCCTATGCATATAAGTATCTCCTGTGCAGTGGCATGCTCCCTGTTAAGGTAATGTATGTCGTTGGTGGCAACAAGCGGGATGCCTGTCTTCTTGGAAATCTCTATAAGCCCCTGGTTTGATATCTTCTCTTCGGGGATGCCGTGGTTCTGAAGCTCCAGGAAGTAGTTGCCCTTGCCGAAGATATCGTTGAACTTCATGGCCATGGCGGTGGCCTCATCCAGCTTGCCGTTTATGATCAGCTTTGGGACAACCCCGGCAATGCAGGCGCTTGAGCACACCAGCCCCTCGTGATACTGCTCCAGGACCTCGAAGTCGATTCTTGGTTTATAATAGTAGCCGTCGATATATGCAGTGGAATTAAGCTTCATCAGGTTCCGGTAGCCGGTGTTATCCTTGGCCAGGAGAATCAGATGAAAGTATTTATTTCCGAACTCTGTTCCGCTCTTTATCTTCCGGGAGCCCTCTGCCTGGTAGAACTCGCAGCCCACTATAGGCTTTATTCCGCTGTCCCGGCACTTGTTGTAGAAGTTGATGGCCCCGAACATATTGCCGTGGTCGGTGATGGCTATGGAGGTCATTCCCAGGCTCTTTGCCTTGGCCACCATGTCATCAATCTTCATTGCTCCGTCTAAGAGCGAATAGTCTGTATGGTTATGTAAATGGACAAAATCAGTCATGCCTATATTATATCACAAAGATTGAAATTTTTAAAGATTTTATATATTATTATGATATGGATTATAAATATAATCGATTCTACCGTTTGATTCCGGCCCAGAAGCATTACGCCTGGGGTTCCGGGACCAAGATACAGGCTCTGACAGGGCTTCCAAAGGATGGAAAGCCTCTGGCCGAGATCTGGATGGGAAGCCATCCCAACGGCATGTCCAATATAGAGGTGGAAGGGAAGAGGATACCTGTCTCTGATTTTATTGCAGATAATCCCGAAAAAGCCCTTGGAAAGCGCTGTTTGGAGCAGTTCGGCTCCCTGTCGTTCCTGTTCAAGGTTCTTGCTGCAGACAAACCCCTTTCAATCCAGGCACATCCTGATTTAGAGACTGCCCATGCCGGCTTTGAGCGGGAAGAACGCAACCATATCCCCATGGATCATTTTACCCGGGTCTATAAAGATCCTAACCATAAAAGGGAGATGATTTATGCAATTTCTACTTTTTATGCTTTAAAAGGTTTTAGAAAAGTAGAAGAAATTAAAGCAAACTTTAAAAAATTCTTTCCATTCAGTGGCAATGCATTTGTGGATTTCCGCTATTCAGGCGAGGAAGATTTCTATAAAAAATTCTTTACACGGCTTCTTTCCATGGACCAGACCCTCCGAAAGGCCATGCTCCGGGAACTGGAGACCACTGCCATGGGAATGGGAGAGGTGGAGCAGTTCATCTTCCGAAAGCTTTTATACGATTTCCCCGAGGACAGGTGTGTTTTTGCCCCTCTTTTCCTTAACTGCATCAAGCTTAATCCGGGCGAATGCATGTCTATCGACGAAGGCCAGCTCCATTCCTATGTGGACGGCCTCTGCTTCGAGGTCATGTCATCATCCGACAACACAATAAGGGGCGGCCTGACCGAGAAATTCATAGATGTGCTTGAGCTTTTCAACATAATGAAGTTTGTCCATGGCTCCAAAGTATGCGTAGAACCTGTGGAGAAGGGGGTGGAGAAGGTTTATTCCCCAGGCTGGGATGAGTTCTGCTTCTCCTCCATAATCAGTGACGGCAGTCCTTATACAGGACCTTCTGAACACAGCCTGGAGATTCTATTTGTCTATTCCGGCACAGGCAGGATTGCCAACAAAGACTTTTCACTTGAACTGAAGGGTGGAACAGCTGTCCTGGTGCCTGCCGCCGCCGGTGCATACACAATATCAGGAAGTCCAGACTTGGTGCTCTATAAGGCGGCAATGCCATTATGAAAATATTTGTCGACTGCGATTCCTGCCCCTCACAGGTGCGTGAAATTATAGTAAAGGCAGCAGAACGGACCAAAAGCCTTGCCTTTTTTGTGGCAAACCATAAAATTCCGCATGGCACAAATGCCTTTACCCATGATATAATAGTAGAAGAGGGGAAGGACAAGGCTGACGATTACATCGTAGACCACATTGCAGAGCGTGATATTGCAGTCACCAGGGATATCCTTCTGGCAGAGCGCCTGGTGGAGAAGAAGGTGGCGGTGGTCAACGACCGGGGTACCCAGTATACAGCCGAGAACATCAGGGAGCGGGTTTCGATCCGCAACTACATGCTGGAGCTTGCCCAGAACGGACTTAAGACGGAAGAGGTCAACAGCTTCGGGAAAAAGGAGCTTTTCCAGTTTGCCAATGCCTTTGATGCCCTGCTTACCAAGAAGCTGAAAGGAGAAAAAGATGAAAGTTAGACATTTTATTGCACTTCTGGCAGTAACAGTGCTTTTATTCTCCTGTTCAATAAAGAAGATGGCTGTAAACTCCATGGCCAAGAATATGTCAGGCGATGCCACCGCAGTGTTCATGGAGGATAACGACCCGGTGCTGGTGGGCGAAGCTTTCCCTGTAATCCTTAAGATGATGGATATGCTGGCCGCAACATCGCCCGACAACAGCGCCATCAAATCCACCGCCGGCAGCATGTACGTAATGTATGCCAACGTCTGGCTGCAGGGAAAGGGAGCCATGCTCCCCTACGAGGAGTGGGAAACCCAGAAAGAGCTTTACGACAGGGCCAAGAAGCACTACCGCCGCGGCTACGACTACATAATGGAAGCCCTGGATCTTAAGCATAAGGGCTTTAAGGCTGCTTTTGACAGCGCCGATTACGAGAATGCCTTCGCAGGGTTCAAGAAAGAGGATGCAGCAGACCTGTACTGGGGCGGGGCGGCAGTGCTAGCCGGCGTCTCCACCGATGTGCTGGATCCCAATTTTGCTGCCGACCGTGATGGCGCAGTCAAAATGCTGTTCAAGGCCCTGGAGCTGGACCCCGACTTTGGCAACGGCATGCTGGACGAAATCATGATGCAGTATTATGCCTCTATGCCGGAAGGGATGGGAGGCAGCATGGATAAAGCCCTCTATCACTATAAGCACGCATTGGAGCTTTCCAATGACAGCCTGGTATCCATCCATGTCTCCTACGCCAGCACAATCTGCACCAAGAAGCAGAACCAGGAGGGCTACGACGAGTTCACCGCCGTGCTTGAAAAAGTGCTTGAGCGGGATGTGGAAAGCGTAAAAGAGAACCGGCTGGCCAATATAATAAGCCAGCAGAAGGCAGCCTGGCTTTTAGAGAACCGGGATGATTATTTCTTATTTGGATTTTAAGGTGATTGTATGAAAAAACTGTTTGTCTTTATCTTCTTGTTCTGTTCACTTATCTCTTCTTATGCTGGAACTGTAATAAAGCTGGGTACCATTGCCCCCACCGGTTCTCTTTGGGATATAAAGCTGCGGGAGATTGCCTCTGAATGGAAGCGCATAACAAACGGCGAGGTCCAGCTTAAGCTTTATCTGGGCGGCACAGTAGGGGACGAGGACAACATGATCCGGGCCATGAAGGTGGGTGGCCTCAATGCCTGCGCCATCACAGCCCAGGGCTTGAAAAATATTGATTCAAACACCTTTGCCATGTGTCTTCCATACATTGTCAAGGACGATGCTGAGTTTGAGTATGTTTTTGACAAGGTTAAAGGCGACTTTGAGCAGATTCTGGATAGGCAGGGTTTTGTGACCCTGGGCTGGGCTATGACCGGATGGGTGAACTTCTTCTCCCGGGATCCTGTTGTGGGCCCCGATGACCTCAGGAAGGAAAAGATAGCCATTGATACAGACGGCCGGATAAGCAAGATCTGGACCGAGCTGGGGTTCCGGGCCATCCCGCTCTCCTTCAACGACCTGGTGGCATCCCTCTACAGCGGAATGATAGATGCCCTCTATTTGACACCGCTGGCTGCCTCCTCCATGGGATTGATAAAGACAGCACCCCATATGTGCGAGCATAAGATAGCACCTGTCTACTGTGCTTTTGTCGTGGAGAAAAAGGCCTGGAACCGGGTTCCTGCCAAATATAGGGAGTCCCTTAAGCAGCGGACTGCCGAGATAGCAGGGGAGTTCTACGACATAATAAAAGTGGACGAGGCAAAGGCTATTGAAGTGATGAAGAAGAACGGCCTCCAGATCCACGAGGTTTCCGATTCTGTTTCCCAGGAATGGCTTAAGCTGAGCCATGATGGAAGCGATGCCTTCTCCCGGGAGCTTATCTCCAAAGATCTTTATGATAAGATAATAGCAATTGTAAATGAGTACAGAAAGAAATAGACCTCTGTTTGAGGTTTACATATCTGCATTCCTCATAGTGCTTCTGGCCGGTATTCCCACAGCGGAGATCATTATCCGCAAGCTGTTTGGAATAGGGCTCAAGGGAGGTTATGAATACACCCGCCATATAGTGCTGTGGCTCACTCTGCTGGGGGCTGCGGTCAATTCATTCACCGACCGCCATATGAAGATAGAATTCTGCACCAAGTTCCTTTCCGAGAAAGGAAAGAAATTTGCAGAAGCCCTATCTCTCTTTATTGTGGTTCTGGTTGCAGGTGCCTTCTTTATTGTCTCTTCTGTATTCCTTAAGATGGGCTTTACCCCCGAGGATAAGATTGGTGTACTGAGCCAGCGGCTTGTAAATGTAATTATGCCGGTTGGGTTCCTGCTGGTGATTATACGGGAAATGCAGAGGAAGACTGTATCAAAGGGGCGCCTGATTGCACTGTGTGCCGGCATAGCTGCCGCACTGTGGATATCGGTATCGCCGCTTGTAAACTGTATCTGTGATATAGCCGGCGATGCACCGTCATGGGCATGGACACTTTCCGATGTCTCTGTTATTTCAGTAAGCACCCTTAAGCTTCCGCTCCTTCTTCTCTTCATCGCAGCAGGAGTGCTGGGAGCCCCTATCTTTGCAGTGCTTGGCGGAATAGCCTATATGCTTATAACTGCTTCCGGCAGCTATGCCGAAATCTCGGCCAACGAATTCTACACCATGCTCATAGGCAACACAGTGCCGGCTATCCCGCTCTTTACCCTTACAGGCTTCATCCTGTCCGAGAGCAAGGCAGGGGACAGGCTTATAAGGACTTTCAATGCTTTCTTCGGCTGGATGCCGGCCGGCATTATCATAGCCACAGTTGTAATATGTGCTTTCTTCACTGTATTCACCGGGGCATCCGGGGTCACTATCCTGGCTATCGGCGGCCTCCTTTCTGCCATCCTTGAGAAGAATGGAATAGAGGAGAGGTACAGGAACGGGCTTCTCTGTTCTGCCGGAAGCATCGGGCTTCTGTTCCCGCCCAGCCTGCCCATGATTCTCTATGGTATTATTGCGCAGCTTGATATAAAGGCTATGTTCCTGGGAGGAATCATCCCCGGGCTTCTTCTGGTGCTTTCACTGGTCATCACAGGGTTCATCTATATCTCGAAGCACCCTATAAAAAGGGTAAAGTCCACAGCCTCTGAATGTGCATCAAGCTTTGTCGCATCATTCTGGGAGATCCTGCTTCCATTCATCATCATTTTCTCCTATTTCTCGGGGCTCACCACACTGGTGGAGACCGGGGCAGTGGCTGTCCTATACACTATGCTGGTTGAGTTTGTGATCAAGCGGGAGCTCCACTTAAAGGATATGTTCACCATTGCACGCAAGAGCGTCCCCATCATTGCAGGAATCCTTATAATCCTGGGAATGGCCAAGGTCCTTTCCTACTACATGATAGATGAGCAGATTCCCCAGCGCTTTGCCGACTGGATTGCCCAGCACATTCATTCCAAGATACTGTTCCTGTTCCTGCTTAACATTGCACTGCTTTTAGTTGGCTGCTTCATGGATATCTATTCTGCCATCATGGTGGTGGTGCCGCTCATTATCCCCCTGGGAGAGATTTTCGGCATCCATCCTATCCACCTGGGCATAATATTCCTGGCAAACCTTGAGCTGGGATACATAACACCGCCGGTGGGGCTCAACCTGTTCCTGGCAAGCTACCGTTTCAACGTGCCGCTTGATAAGATGTACAGGGCAGTGGTGCCTTTCTTCCTGATCATGCTGCTCACCGTATTTGTGATCACATATGTGCCGGGCTTCACGCTGCTTCTGGCAGATTGACTACAGGCGGCTTAAGAATTCATTGAACATATTTATAAGGGATTTCTGGACATAAGGGGAGAAGGAGGTATATTTCTCTGTGAACATGTTGGCAAACTTCTCTGTCCAGCCCTCGATTATCTTCTCGGGTATAGGGAGCTTCTGCTCTACAAGGCCGTTTTCGATCTCGGTCTCGCGGATAATGTCATCTCCCCAGTTGCCTATGGCAAACTTGCATACAGAGATGGTGCCGCGGAAGGTGGAGGCAGTTCCTACAAATGTTATTACAGTCTTCTTGTCCTGGATCTCATTGTAGTAATCCACATCATAATCCTCGTAAGGAATCCTGATCTTTATGATCATCTCTCCAGGCTTAAGGTCCAGTCCATCTTCCTTGAAAAGCTGCTGGATTGGCACCAGGAAGCGCAGGTTGGCGGTGGTATAGGAGGATATCTCTGCCTTGGCGTTTAGTATGGATAGGGCAGCAAATACGCTGTTCCTTATCTTAGGGGCGCAGATGACGCCGCCTATTGAAAGGATGTTGCGAACATTCGGGGGAGCACATTCGGTAAGGGCCCTGATAAGGATAGGGGGAAGCACTGTGGCTCCCTTCTTAAGGAGCTCGTTGATCTTGATTTCAGGTCCTATCTCGAATAACCGCTCGCTCCGCTTAAGGGCAGAAAGCTCTGGAACATATCCTGGATATATAGCTTTGGCCAGCGGTGTATCAGGTGCTGTCCTGTCGATTATATCGACACTGTTCAGGTCGTCAAAGCACAGCCGGTATGATCTGCAGGCATTCATTGTCTTGAGAAGGCCGGTCACATTGTCCGGAGTGTAGTAGATGAATTTTATCTTGTCATTTCCGTTCAGCACGTTTACCTCGCTTTATGGAATTAACAGCCAGCCTGATAGCTCCGGCCAGGGTCTGGAAATCGGTGCAGTTGCAGATATTTCCAGAGAGGGCCTCATATATTTCCTTTTCTGTCAGGGGGACAGAGTTCATGATCAATGAATAGATGGTTATCAGCTTTCCATGCTTGCAGAAATCACAGAAGTTGCAGCCCATGGCTTCCAGCACATTGGTTATGGTCTCGAATTCCTTGGTGGTTGAGATATATTCATATGTAAGTATGCTGGAGTTGCGGACCGAGAACATACGCACCATGCAGGCAGGCACCGGAAGGTTGTCCTTGAGCACTGTGCAGCCTCCGCAGCGTCCTGTGTTGCAGCAGCTGTTCACCGACTGGAGTCCGAAATCATCGCGGAGCACATCCGAAAGCTTGTCGGCAGGATCTGCATCCAGATTCTTCTTCATATTGTTCAGCATGAATCTGATTATCATTGTTCCTCCACCATCCGGTACAGTTTTTCAGGTGTCACAGGCATATCGGTGATCACTTTTCCCACAGCCTGGCTTAAGGCATTGCAGTAAGCCGAAGGGATTATTCCAAACGGAATGTCGCCGCAATAGTTGATGGTGTCGGCACCCTGGCTGTTGATAAGGCTTATGCTTATAGGAAGGTTTGCAAATTTCCATGATGAAGTGTCGTCATCTCCCTGGTTTGTGCACCAGTAAAGGCTGTTTATTATCCGCTGCATAAGAAAGTGCTTGGAAATATCTTCATTGATGGTGTCACCCACATCAAAGCAGGTCCATATTCCCTTTATTGACGGCTTGTAGGTTATTATATCCACAGAGACTTCTACTATTGCAGCTCCCCAGACTGCAGCATTTATATCATAGGTAGGGTCGTAGCTCTCTTCAACAGTTATCGGCAGCGGTGTACTTACCCGGAGCTCCTGAAGCTTTCTGCTGCATTGCTGAACAAGCTGGATAGGCCCCTTGGTCATCTCGCCAAGGATGTCGGGGATTGAGTCTTCGTTTGATGCTGTATCATGGGGCATCAGATGGATGGTTTTTTCATCAAGCTCAGTTATCTTGTTTATCACTTTTTTCCACAGGGTGTATTCAAAGAAGTTCTGGGGCACTGTGGCGGTGGAGTAGTAAACCTGCCAGTTGTCATCCAGCGTAAGCTTTCCTGTGAATGGGGTGCATATCTTATTGCTGAAGCCGCTGGTAGCCTTGTATGTGGCAAAAGCCAGTCCAATGCCGCGGTAGTATCGGTCTGATCCTATTCCCTTAAGCCGGTTCTGCTTGGCAAGTTCATAGGAAGCAAACTTGCGCTGGAAATCGGCGTTTTTGGTCGCTTTTTCTATAACAATGTTTCCAGCCTTGGCCGAGGTCTTGGCTATGTTCTCCATCCGCCATTCGTCCGGGAACAGGTCGGTCAAGGAGATAATCTTGTTTACATGGGTCTCGATGCCGGCCAGTATCTGGGTGAATTTGTTTCCTGTTATGAAGAACATAGGGGGATAGCTGGTCTTTATAAGCTGTTCCCGTATCAGAACCTTGTTCACCTTATACGGCCCCATTATGCTTATAAGGGCGTTCTCCATTATCTCGTCTTCGAACAGAGGATAGGCCCCTGCATTTATGGCCAGGTCAACTGTGCACTGGAGTATGGCGCCTGTATCCTTGTCCACCAGCGAAGTATGCTTTATCTTGAACGGATACTGGGCCCCTATATACTGCTGCACCTCTTCCTTGGAAAGGATAAGGCGCACCGATTCTCCGGGACGCAGTGCCACAACCGAGGCGGCCAGGGCTGCCAGGTAGGACGGGAACCATAGGCGCCCCTCCATAGGAGATGCAATCTGCGGTACATTTACTTGTACTTTGTCTTCGGCCATCCCAAGGATATTGCTTACTGTGGAGCGGACATGATGAGGCCACTGGGTTGCTGTCGTTACAGAGACAGAATCAGCTTCGGAGAAGATTGTAACACCGATAGGATCGTTGTATACAGGCTTATAGAGGTCGCCTGATGTCAGGGTCTCCACTGTCAGCACCTTCTCAGGGTCTATTTCCTTATCATCATAGGTCCAGGTCTCGTTCCTTTCCTTTACAACCTGGCCCTCTGCAAAATCGCTGTCAAAGAAAAGAGGGGTGCTGGGCTGGTATTCCACCTGTATCTGCCTGGAGACAGATTCTGCATCATCCTGGTTCTTGGCCGCTATAATGAAGATGGGCTCGCCCTGATAATTCACATACCCGTTGCAGAGCATCGGGAACCTGCTTCCCAATATATCGAATTCCTTCTGGGGCAGGTCGCTGTAGGATATGACACTGCATCCGGCCGGCAGATTGTCTGGAATCTGTATATTCTTTATCTCGCCGCAGAAGATCGACGCCCTGTAAAGTGAAAGGTAGAGAGAATTCCTGTTATCCCACATTTTCTGCCCCCTCTGACACTTCCAGAACCTCAAAGCCCAGGTCAATAGGATATGGGTTGTTATAAAGCGAGAACCGCACCTTTGCCCGCTTCTTGCGCCTGTCAACTTTTATGATCTGACCCTCAAGCCCTTTCATAGGGCCATCTATTACTACAATCCTGTCCTGTTCGTTGTAAATAACCTTGGACTGACCGATCACGCGGCCATATTTGGCCAGTTCGTATATTCTTTTTGCCTCGTCCAGCGGCAGCGGGCATATAGTCTTGTCTGCCTTGAGAAAACGGCTGAAATAATTGATATGCCTGAATTCCTGGAAAGTGTCGGGATCGATTTTCTCGGCCTCAAGGAAAAGATAGCCTGGGAAAATCGACTTAAGCCCTTTGTGGGTGTGGCCGTTCTTCCTTATCATAAGCTCTTTCCTGAGCCAGAAGATTCTTAAGGGGAGGTGACCCTTCTTCCTTTCCCAGAGTTTTATGTATGTATCTTCTTTTCCAGTTTTAACCTGGATAACATATAAATTCATTACTAATATATTAATCTTTAAATGGCTGATTTTCAATAGAAAAAATTTTTTTAAAAATTGAAGCAAAAATGATTTTTTTGTTGTAGATACATATATGAAAGGTATAGGTATCGTATTATTTCTGCTTCTTCTGCCTGCTTTCTGCCGGGCAGATGTACATCTTGAGGCAAAGTCGGAATGCTCTTCCGATAAGGTTATCAAGAGGCGCCTTGATGTCAGAGGGGAGTCTCTTGAGGTCTGTGCAGTATCAGAGAAAACTGCAGAGAATGAGTTTAATGCAGTCTCGGCAGTCACTCCCTGGTTCGGATTCGGTCATCTCAAGACCCGTGGCCTTCTGACCGAGGCCATGAATCCCTGCGGCTATTCTCCCACCTCCGAGGTCTTCTTTGAGAACGCAAGGCTGGTTCTGGACCGGAGCATTGGGGAAAGCGGCTTATACGGAGTTTTTGCCAGACCGCTTCCAGGGCTTACCTGTTTTTCCCTTGGAGACAGGGATAATCAGTATTTGCGGGGCATCCTGGCAGGTGCCACCATAAATGATTTCTCTTTCAGCCTGCTTCTTGAGAACAGCGATATAATGGAGTACTCAAGTCCATCATCATGGTACCTCTCAAGGCCCGAGAATGCAGGAGGAGCCGAACTCTGGAACCTGCTTTGCAACTGTATTTATGAGAAGGACTGGTTCCTTGTATCCCTTTCAGCAGGCTCCTCGTGGGGGGACTATGTGGAAAGGGGCTTCTTCAACCGGGATTATGTTACATTATTCTACAAAAGCCTGTTTGAGCTTAACTTTATGTTCTCCGGGACTACCGGCCAATATCTTGCCCCCGGCGGCTCTGTTCCATCATCCCAGTACAAGTATGGAGTTGATGCATGGCTTCGCCCCTGGAAGCCTTTAAAGCTGGCCGGAGTATGGTATACAGACTACAAGAGGCCCGATTGCAGGGACCTGTACTACAACGACTTTGTCCGTCATCTTACTTTGAAGTCGACCCTATACCTGTGGGACTTCACCTTGTCAGCCGCCTATGCCGCCGATACAGTCTTTGACAACACGTCACAGACCACCGAGAAAAGGCATTATACAGGGAGCATGGTCTACGATTCCGATTTCATCCGTCTCTCCTTCTCAAACCAGTGGTATATAGAGGATGAGCGCTTTTACAGGGATGTGGTGACTGCAGGGTGCAGACTCTATTTCGAGTACCTCCAGGCCAGCTTCACCTGGAAGCGGGATATAGGGGAGGAGATTGCCGATTCTTTCACCGGGGAACTTATCATAAGGCTGGATAATTTCAGGCTTAACCTCAGTCATAAGAAAGATGGAGATAAACCTTCTGAATTCACAGTCACAGGGATAATCAACTATTGAATTTTTAGCCCTTGCGTTTTATTATGTAGGTATGAACACATTCAAAGGTAGAAGTTTTACTGTCATTGATGATTTCTCGTTCGACGAGAAAATGTATCTTTTCCAGAAGGCAAGGGAGCTCAAGGGCTATATAAAATCTGACGACAAGGCAGGCATGGACAAGTTCCGGATAAACGATCCCGACTTCGGTATCTACGAGGTCTTTATCGAGGACAGCACAAGGACCAAGGAATCCTTCAAGAATGCTGCCGAATTCCACCGGGTCAAGCTGTCGAACCTGGATACATCCCATTCTTCCATAAACAAGCAGGAAAGCTTTGCCGACACCTTCAACACCCTGTCCGGCTACTACAACAAGATCTTCATTGTACGGAGCAGGCAGGAAGGGCTCTGCCGCTGGCTTGAGGAGAACGGCCGGGGCTATGCAATGCGCAATGGCCTGCCAACTACACCGGCCTTCATAAACGCAGGAGACGGCAAGCACGAGCATCCTACCCAGGAGCTTTTAGACGACTTCACTTTCCTGGAACACAACGGCTGGAACACCGACAGCATCCATATAGCGCTGGCCGGCGACCTGTACCACGGCAGAACAGTCCATTCCAAGGCAGACGGCCTTAAGATATTCAAGAAAGTCAAGGTGGACCTTATTGCACCGCCAGAGCTGGCTATGCCTGAATTCTATGTGAACAAGATGCTTTCAAACGGCTTCGAGGTCAATTTCTTCTCTTCTATCGAAGAATATGTGAACTCCGATAAAATGGCCAAGATATGGTACTTCACCCGGCCGCAGCTGGAGAGGATGGGCGATGCTATCCTCAAGAAGCAGGACCAGCTCCGTGACAGCATAACTTTCCAGAGGGAATATATAGATAAACTGCCGGAAGGGACTATATTCTACCATCCGCTTCCACGGCACAAGGTATATCCTTCAATCCCTACATTCCTCGATTCCACACCGCTCAACGGCTGGGAGACCCAGTCTGCCAACGGCATGATAATCAGGATCATCCTTCTTGCACTTATTGCTGGAAAGATCGGAGACGACTTCAAGGGCGAGGTCAAGGTTCCCCAGAGCCACGAGGATTCCGAGGACTTCATCGTGCCTCTGCCGATCCATGCAAATGCACCTATCAAGGACTGCTCCGAAGGGGTCAAGCCTATTGCCGACGGCCTTGTCATAGACCATATCCTCCGCGGCCATACCGAGACAGAGATCAGGGATCAGCTTATAAGGATAATCCGCACACTCAAGCTCTATGGAAAGGGAGGCGAGTGGGTTACATCATCCCGGAAGGAGCCTGACCAGATGAAAGGCATCATTTTCCGTCCAGGCCACGGCGAGTTCGGCATAAAGAGCATGAAGCGCCTTGCGGCACTGGCTCCGGGCTGCACCGTGAATATCATCAAGGACAAGCATGTGATCAAGAAGCTCAGGCTCCTTATGCCTCCTGCAATCTATAATTTCGACGACATCGAGTGCTCCAACCCAGACTGTATTTCAAACCATCAGCATGGCGAGGGCATTCCTGCCGAATTCTACCGCACTGCCGAGGATAAGTTTATCTGCAAGTACTGCGAGAAAATTCATACATTCATGGATATCTGGAAATGGAACTGAAAGGCGTTATCTTTGATATGGACGGGGTTATCGTAAACAGCGAGCCCCTGCATGTGAAATTCGAGTGTGACATTCTCAAGAGTCTCGGGGTTGATTTCCCCAAGAACGGCCTTGCCGAGTATGCCGGCCTTGCCATGGACAAGTTCTGGCTCTCTCTTAAGGAAAAGTATAACCTGCAGCAGCCTGTTGAGGAGCTTCTTGCCTACGATACTGCAATGCGGGCCAAAGCTTTCCGGGAACATGATGATTTCGATGCCCCGGCTGGAGTTATAAGCCTGATAAAGAGCCTCAAGAGGGAAGGAATACCCCTGGCGCTGGCCAGCTCATCCCACACCCTGGTTATTGACGCAATACTGGATAAGATGGGCTACCGCAAGTATTTTGATGTTGTAGTCAGCGGCTTTGAGCTTAAGAACGGCAAGCCTGCACCGGATATCTTCCTCTATGCCGCAGACCTCCTGGGAACTCCCCATGCCGCGAATCTGGTTGTAGAAGATTCTGCCAATGGAGTGCTTGCTGCCATGAATGCAGGTATGAAGTGCCTTGGTTACCAGAATCCCACAAATCCCACAAGGCAGGACCTCTCAATGGCCGATTTGGTCAGCGATGACTTTGAGTCTGTGACTGTGGACCAGCTTAGAAAAGTAATGGAAAGCTGATGGATCTGTTTGAGGAAGGGAAGAACAGCATAAGTCCTCTGGCCGATGCCATGCGGCCCGAAACCCTGGACGATTTCTTCGGTCAGGAGCACATTGTTGGAAAAGGAAGGCTTTTACGCCGTGCAATCCAGGCTGACCAGCTTTCATCCCTCATCTTCTACGGCCCGCCGGGCACAGGCAAGACCACCCTTGCCCGCATTATAGCCAACACCACAAGCAGCTACTTCATCTCTATAAACGCAGTCCTCTCCGGAGTCAAGGAGATACGGGATGCCATAGAGGAGGCCAAGAAAAGGCGGGACTTCTACGGCAAGCGGACCATCCTGTTCGTGGACGAGGTGCACCGGTGGAACAAGGCCCAGCAGGATGCACTCCTTCCTTGGGTTGAGAACGGCACCTTCATCTTCATCGGGGCCACCACCGAGAATCCATATTTTGAGGTGAACTCTGCGCTGGTCAGCCGGAGCCGGGTTTTCCAGCTCCTTCCGCTTACCAAGGAGGACCTTAAGAAGGCTGCCCTCAAGGCTATTTCAAACAAGGAAAAAGGCTATGGCCGTTTCAAGGTCATAATAGATGATGATGCCCTTGAGCACCTGGCCTCCATTGCAGACGGCGATGCCCGCAGCCTTCTTAATGCGCTGCAGCTGGCTGTGGAGACCACACCCGACTCCTTCCCGCCGCCAGAGGGGACAGAGATTCATATAACATTGGAGATTGCCGAGGAAAGCATTCAGAAAAAAGCTATCCTATACGATAAAGAGGGCGATTACCACTACGATATGATAAGTGCCTTCATAAAATCCCTCAGGGGCAGTGACCCTGATGCGGCCCTCTACTGGATGGCCAGGATGATAGCAGGTGGCGAGGATCCTAAGTTCATCTTCCGCCGTATGATGATCCAGGCAGCAGAGGATGTGGGAATGGCCGATCCTTATTGCCTCCCGGTGGTGGTGGCCGATGCCGAGGCCTTTGACAGGGTGGGTATGCCTGAAGGACAGTTCTTCCTTTCCCATGCAGCTCTGTACATTACATCCTGTAAAAAGACAAATACAACTTATGCCTACTACGATGCCCTTGATTTTGTCCAGAAGGAGAAGCAGTACGAAGTTCCTTCCCATCTTAAGGATGCTTCCCGGGATAAAGAGAGCTTCGGACATGGAGAAGGGTATAAATATCCCCATGCCTTCAAGGACCACTGGGTTGCCCAGCAGTATCTGCCCTCAAGCCTAAAGGGAAAGGTGTTCTATACTCCGAGCAATGTGGGCTACGAAGGGGAGATTGCAAAAGAGCTTTCAAGACGGCGGGAGGTTCAGCTGGAGGCCCAGCTGGATACAGGGGAAAGCACAGGAGAGATCCTTACATTCTCCCCCGACGATAAAAGCAAGAACGCCTGGTTCCGAAGGACTGCAGGAGAAAAGAACACAGTGCTCTCTGCCATCAGGGACGAGATTTTTGCAGATGCAAGACTGCTCCGGCACCACAAGGTTCTCATACCAGGCAATGACAAGGGGCTTTTAGCCTGGGAAGCCTCCCGCCGCACCCCGGAAGGGGGCGTCTTTGTCCTTATGGAAAAGGCAGAAGACCTGGATTACTTTATCAATTATCCTTCTGTGCTGCCGGAGGTGGAGAGGCCGGTTGCACTCCAGGGCACACTGGAAAGCTTTGCCAGAGAACACAGCATGCTCTTTGACTGCATAATAGGGCGTAATACTGCCACAAGGGCCGACAAGAGGCAGGTCTTCGATTGCATCCACTCACTGCTGGAAAATGATGGCAGTGCAGTCCTTTCCGAGATCATCCCCAGCCAGTGCACCCGGCTCTCCCAGATTGCAGCTCCGTTCCTTAAGGAAAGCGAGCGGAAAAAGCTAACCTCACTTGAGAACAAGCTCTACGGGGAAAGCCCGCTCATGCTCTGGAACGGCGAAGACTTAGTCACAGCTGCTGCAGGAGCAGGCTTCTTAGTCCATTCCCATACCAGAGACCTTGCCGAAAGACGCTACATAACCCAGAAGGATATCGACAACTGGCTTAACAGCGATAACCCGGGGACCTATGGAAATATATTAGCTTCCGAGCCTAAGCTGTGCGAAAAGATAAAGAAAGCCCTTGAATCATTGATAGGCAATGATGGGGTGGAGTGGAAGACCCACCATATAATCCTTACACTTCAGCGGGTCTGAAGCAGCTCTGTAAGCTCATCCTCTTCGTGGATAGCCTTCAGGAAATCCTTTCTGGTAAGAATGCCCACCAGCATTGAGCTGTCATCTATCACAGGCATATGATTGTATTTGTTCTCAAGGAACACCTTCTCGATTTCCCGCATGGTGCTGTCCTTGTTTATTGAGACAACCTTCTTGTTCATATAGGCGGGAACCATGGTCTCCATGCAGCCTGCTTTCTCCGCATTCCGTATGTTCTTGTTACCCATCATGCCCACCATTTTCCCCTCATCATCGACAACGGGGGCCGCGGTATGATTAATCTCCTCCAGGTATTCCTTTGCCCTTGCTATGGAGACATTCATAGGTATGGTCTTTACAGGGGTGGTCATGATGCTCTCTGCAGTCCGGTCCGGAGGCAGCTTCTGAAGCTCCTCCTTCAGCATCAGCGGCACATTCATATCACCGGTCTTCTTTATAGTGGCAGAAGCTGCCTTCTCGTGGCCTCCGCCGCCCCATACAGAGAGGATCTGGTTCACTGGAACCGCTTTCTTCCGGCTCCGGGCTATGATGGAGGTGGAGTCGTCGGCCTGGCAGTGGAACATGGCAAAGATGGCATCTGCCTTCTCCACAGAGAAGACCTGTTCCACAACGGCGGCAAGGCCGTTCACCCGCTTGGGCAGGTCAAGATAGCTCACAAGCACCTCGTGTCCCTTTATCACATGCCTGTCAATGACATTCAGCAGGGTATGGAAATAGGATATCTGATAGTCGTTCTTAAGAGGCTGCAGGAAGAACCGGGCCAGCTTCATGGAGGCTCCCTGGCTTATGAGGTACGAGGCGGCCTGGAAATCCTCCGGAGTCACCGAATCGGTGGTAAAGCTCTGGGTGTCGGCGTATATTCCGGTAAGGGCTATGGTGGCCTCGTCCGAGTCCAGTCTTATCCCTTTCTCCATAAGCTTGAGAACCATTGTGGATGTGTTAGCCCCGTTTTTTACATAGTTGAGCTCTGCTCCAGGTATGTCGCAGCCGTCGGTGGGATGGTGGTCAAAGATTGTTATCCTGCCGTTCACCCGGCTTATGTTTGCGAAGAATTCCTTCACCCTCATGGATGACCTGGTATCCACTACGACTACATTGTCAATCTGCTGGTCTTTAAGGTCTGCAGGCCCTTTGAAAGAGAGCTTGGTGATGTAGAAGGAGACCACATTGCCTGCAAGTGGATTGAGCAGGCCGCTAATGACTATGTCGTATCCTGGATAGAGCTTCTGGGCTGCAATCATGGATGCAAGGCAGTCCAGATCGGTATTTGAATGGCCAATGATGATGTTCATGCTGAGTAAAGTATAGTTTCCAGCTCTTTCGGTTGTCAAGTTTAAATAATTGAATTAGTATGTAGGTATGAGAAAGATTTTACTTATCTTTTCTGTATTTCTGACACTGACCAGCTGCTCAAAAGTAAACCGGAAAGCTGAATTTCCAGACATAAGGCTTCCTTTGACATCAGATCTGGTCACCAGCTTCTCCTATGGCACGCCGAAAGGGGATTACCTCAGGATCAGGGAGAATCCCGACCAGGGCTCCAAAGCCATTGAAATGCTGTGGCACGGCAATATCTTCGAGATATTCACCAAGACCGGAGACAAGGAAGTTGTTGACGGCAAGGAGGACTTCTGGTACATGATCCGGAGCGAGGGAATCGAGGGCTGGGTATTTGGTGCAGAAATTGAGCTTTTTGAGGATTTACAAAAAGCAGAAAAGTGGGTAAAATTGACACATGAGTAGAAAAATCTGTTTTACTGGGGGAGGGACAGCAGGACATGTTTTTCCAGGCATCTCTGTCATAGAAGCTCTCTGCTCCCAATATAATTACAAGAAAGAAGACTTTATCTGGATCGGCTCCACATCCGGCATGGAGAAAAAACTTATTGATGAGGCTGGAATCAAATTCAAGGGAATACTCTCGGGCAAGCTTAGAAGGTACTTCTCCTTAAAGAATTTTTCTGATATTTTTAAAATTACACTTGGATTTATACAGGCTTTTTGCATACTTTTAAAAGTACACCCTGAAATAATCTTTTCAAAAGGGGGGTATGTAAGCGTTCCTCCTGTGCTGGCAGGAAAGCTTTTAGGCATACCGGTAATCACACACGAGTCTGATTACACCCCTGGTCTTGCCACAAAGATCAATGCAGTTTTCTCCAGAAAGATTCTCCTTTCTGTTGAGGAGACCCGGAAATACATCAAGCCAAAGTACAGGGACAAATGTGTTGTTGTGGGGAACCCGGTGCGGAGCCAGTTCTATTCTGGCGACCCTGCCAAGGGGCTTGCATTCCTGGGCTTCGACAATAAGAAGCCCCTTATCTTCGTAGTGGGCGGCAGCCAGGGAAGCGGCGAGATAAACCAGCTTATCTGGGAAATCCGCCGACCGCTGGCCGAAAAGTACTACATAGCCCACCAGGTGGGTGCCCAGTCCACCATAGGAAAGCCCGATGTGGAAGGCTATGTGCAGATTCCTTTCATAAAGGACGAGATAGCCGACGTAATCGCCGCCGCTTCCCTGGTGGTAACCCGTGCTGGTGCCGGCTCCCTGTGGGAGCTTTCTGCCGTGGGCAGAGCTGCCCTGCTGATTCCTCTGCGGGGCAGCGGCACCAGGGGCGACCAGGTGAAGAATGCGCTCTATTTCAAGGAGCAGAACGCAGCCGCCGTCCTTATGGACGACACAATCAAGAGCCAGGATCTCCTGGCCGAGATTGAGAGCATAGTTGGAACAGAGCGGGGCAAGGAGCTTAGTGTCAAAATGGCCCAGATGGCCAGGAAAGATTCTGCCGCCTCTATTGCGTATCAAATTGTCACACTTTTGAAGAAGGAGTGAGTATGAATATTGCTGATCTTATATTTCTGCTTTTAGCTTTATTTTTTGTCATCAAGGGGTTCTTCAGGGGATTCATCTCTGAGTTCATGTCCATGGCAGCCCTTATCCTGGGCCTTATTGCTGCACTGGCGTTCCAGAACCAGTTGTCAGCCCTCTTGAAAGATATGATAAAAAGCGACACATTCAGGCCTATTGCTGCTTTCTTCCTTCTTTTCATCGTTACATACATTCTGGTCAAACTGCTTGAGCTTCTCCTTCACAATGCAATCGAAGCTATCAAGATGAACAGCCTGGACCGTCTCCTGGGGCTTGTATGGGGTCTTCTTGAGACAGCAGTCATCGTTCTTATCATTGTGTTCCTTATCTATAGGTTCAAGTTCAAGGCAGGTATCTCCTTCCTGGACGAGAGCATTGTTGCCAGGTATGCCCGTGATTTCCTTGACGGCCTGCATCTTGATGGCTTTGACCTTGATATGGTCAAGGACCTGCCGGGAGTGATAAAAAAGAATGTTTGAAAATATAATAGGGCATAAGCAGACAGTAGAGCTTCTTAAAGAACAGGTTGCAAAGGGCACTCTGCCAGGCTCCATCCTTATAGAAGGGCCCCGGTATGCTGGAAAGCTTACTCTTGCCCTTGAGCTTGCCCGGGCCCTTACATGCACCGGTGACAGAAGCTGGAACTGCCGCTGCCCCAGCTGCAGGAGCCAGAAGCTCCTTATACAGAGCGACACCCTCCTTTTGGGCTACGACAACTTTATGGAGGAGATTTCGGTTGCCCGACAGCTTCTGGAAGCCAACGACCAGATCTACAGCCGCTATCTTTTCCTCCGCAGCGTCAGGAAGCTTCTCCGGCGCTTTGATCCGGTCTTCTACGACGAGAAGGAGACCAAGTTCAAGAAGGTCCAGCCTCTTCTGGCATACCTTGAGGAAGCCCTTGGCAGCATCGACCCCGAGGATCTTTCCACTCCCATAAAATCAAAGGTCCTGGACTCAATTGTGGAGAATGCAGCCGACCTGGCAAAAGAGCTTAACCTCTCGACAATTCCTGTAAATCAGATCCGCAAGGTCACATTCTGGGCCCACACCAGCACCACCGAGAGCCGCAAGGTGGTTATAATAGAGAATGCCGAGAAGATGAACGACAGCGCCCGGAACAGCATGCTCAAGATTCTTGAGGAGCCGCCTGAAAACTGCTTCTTCATTTTCCTTTCATCACGCACTGGAGAGATCATCCCTACTATAAGGTCCCGCCTGAGGAGTTATCCTCTCAAGGAACGCTCATCAGAGGACAATTCCAAGGTGTTAAGCCTTATATTCCGCGAGAACAGCGGAGCCTACAGCTCCATCTCCAGCTATTTCGACAGCTTCGACCCCGATGTGGAAGCTCTGGCAGACCTTGCATCCCGGTATCTTTCGTACTATCTGTCAGACCCAAGGTCAGATGATGCAAAGAATCAGCTTAAGGAAGAGCTTAAGGAAATTAAGGGAGAATCGGTCAAGGTCTTTATGGAGAAGCTTCTGGAACAGTCAAGGACAGCACTGCCCGGGGCAGGCTTCAGCACAGCAGGCAGGCTTGAGAAGCTTTGCCGCAGACTCAACCAGATCTGGTTCGATTTCGAGAGCCTTAACATGAACCCTCAGCTTCTTTTCGAATATCTTCTGTATGATGAAGGAGGCCTGTCATGAGGAACTTTGTCTCTGCAGCACTCCGCAGGACCCAGAACCTGGCACCGGAGGAGAAGGTTGCAATATATGAGGATCTTCTGAAGAAGATTGTAGCAGACGATGACATGATGATAATGGTTCTGGATGCCCTTACAACCGGGGTGGCTGTATCGGACCATGAGCACAGGGTGGTTTTCCTTAACCGTTATCTTGCCAATCTGGTGCGCCTTGATAAATCTGAATTTTCAGATGTTCCGGTATGGGATATCTTTGTCCGGAAGGATATATCAGATTTTATCCGCACTGCAGTTACAAAGGAGGGCAGGCGCACCTCCAGGATATTCGACAGCAATATAGATAAGAAGAACTTCTCCATCGAGGTCACTGTCTCCATGCTCCAGCATCCATCGGGCAAGAGAGGCCATATCATCAACATTGCCAATGTGACGGAGCGGGAGAAGGAGAAGAGCGAGAAGAAGAGGGAAGAGAGCTTTGCATCACTTACAGCCCTTACAGCCGGTGTTGCCCATGAGCTCAAGAATCCCCTTGGAAGCATGAGCATATATCTTCAGCTTATGGAAAGGCAGCTCCACAAGCCGGAAGCGTTCGAGAATGCAGAAACCTGCCGGGAAAGCCTTATATCAAAGATCAAGGTGCTTAAAAGCGAGGTGGAGCGGCTTAACGACATTGTGGTGGACTTCCTTTCCACTGTAAGGCCACGGAATGCGAACCTGCAGGAGGAAGACCTTAACCAGATAATAAGGGATGCAGTCGAGATAATGATTCCCGACCTTGAGCAGCACAATATCACTCTTAAGCTTGAGCTTGAGGAGAACCTGCC
>JAFZIU010000027.1 GCA_017554185.1 Spirochaetia bacterium | reverse complement strand
GATTTTATTACCTTGTTGGAGATATAGCTGTCTATGTAAATCTCTCCGGCATACACCTTCTCTATGGCATCGGCCAGGTTCTCCGGGGATGATTCCTTGAGGATATACCCTTTTACGCCGCTTTCCACCGCCTCGAGGATATAATCTATCTTTGAATATGCAGTTATTATGATTATGAGAAGGTCGGGCTTTGCAGCCAGAAGCCGCTTTGCCAGCACCAGACCGGAGCTGCCGTGGAGCGCTATATCCAGAAGCAGGATATCGGGATTGCAGTTCATCACCACATCATATCCGTCATCCACATTGTCACTTTCCCCTATAACTTTTATTTTCTCATCCCTGCTTATGATAGCCTTGATCCCTTCCCTCATAAGGGCGTGATCTTCGATGATAACTACATTGATTGCATCAGTCATCTATATCCTCCAATGGGAATGTAATATTTACTACTGTACCCCGTTCCTGCAAGAATTTTATTTTTATTGTTCCTTTCGATATCTTTACCCGCTCCATTACACCGCGAAGTCCTGAATGGGATTTGCCGTCCGATTTCTCCAAAGCCTGCTCCAGGTTGAAGCCTTTGCCGTTATCCGACACCTTAAGCAGCAGGCTGGGCCAGGATACTATGATGTTCACCTTTACAACAGTGGCATCGGAATGTTTTTCGATATTGGTCATAAGCTCCTGGATAATGCGGTAGATGTTGAGTTTGAGGGAGTTCTTGACCTTGATTGTCTCAAGGCCAATTGCGGAGTATTCCCCTTTCTTGCCGGTCTTCATCTCCCAGTTCTTCACATAGTTGGAGACTATCTCGTCCAGGTCTTTCTCCAGCTCCGGCGGCCGTATGCCGTAAGAGATATCACGCATCTGCTGCAGGGCCCCGGCCAGCTTGTTGGTAAGTGCCATAATCTGCTCCTGCCCCCGGTCTCCTTTATATTGATTGATCAGATCCATACACAACATCTTGGAGTAGACCATGTCCTGGATTACTGTATCGTGAATCTCCAGCACCATGTTCCGCTTCTCGATCTCCCGGTTCTCCATGGATTCTGCAAGAAGCTGCTTATACTCCTGCTCTGCTCTCTGTGTTTTGCTGAACCGGTTGAAGAAGAAGATGAAGACTGCGGAGAAGGCTAGGGACAGAAATATGAGCCCTAGAAAGATTATCCAGAGCATGTTCAGCTGTCTGTGATGATACCGGTCCAGAAAGGATGAGAGCCCCTTGAGCTCGCTGGAGAAGCTGTTTGTATCGTTGGCAAGCCAGAATATCTGGGTTTCAAAATTGCGGTAGCTGTCCTCGTTACTTACAATCTCAAAGAGGTAGTACTTAACATAGTTCCAGTTCTGGAGCAGGCTGGGAACTTTATCCTTGAACTCGTCATCCCCCAGAAACACCTGTGCAGTCTCCCCCTCAAGGACTGTAAAGCTTTTGTCCAGGGCCTTGATGTTCATGTTCACATTTGTCTTAAGCTCCGGCTTCTTGCCCGAGGTAAGGAAAATCTCGGCCGCCGACTTGGTCAGGAGCCACTGCTCGTAGATACCGCTGCTCTCCACACGGCGCACCATGTTGTCCTGCATCATCTTGAAGAAAGATGTTGCAATGTAACCCACAAGGCAGAAAAGAAGTACAACTGCTATAACTACAATGATATAGAGCTGTTTTTCTTTGTAAAATCTGCGCAGGTTGATCAAAACATCCTCACCATTTATTTATTATATCATATTATAGGATAATTGCAAAACATTTTCACACTTGCTATATTTAAGCCATGGAAAAATACGAATCATATGATGCTTATATAGCTGCCCTGGAAAAGCGGGGACAGCTTCCGGAAGGCTTTAAGACCGCAGTTCTTCCTCTCTCCTTTTTCCCGGAAGAAAGAAAACTTATCAACCCCCTTCCCATGAATATGTCGCTTATCATGCTGGATAAGCCCACAACCCGTTTTGCCGGTATATTCACCAGCAACAAATGCCCGGGATCCCCTGTCCTGATCGGCAGAGAAAGGCTTAAGGCAAAGCAGATCCGGGGCATCCTGATCAACAATAAGATTGCAAATGTGTGCATGAAAACCGGAGTTGCGGATTCCATAAGCCTGCTGGAAACCCTGGCCAAGGCTGCCGGCGGGAAGGCAGAGGAATACTTCCCCTGCTCCACAGGTATCATAGGTTGGCGGCTCCCTTTAAAGGCTATGAAGGCTGTGATTCCTAACCTGGTTTCCTCCCTTGAGGGCGGTACAGGTGTTAAGCTGGCCAAGGGAATAATGACCACCGACGCCTTCCCCAAGCTCCGCTCCATAAAGGTGGGCAAGGGGCGCATAGTTGCAGTGGCAAAAGGAGCCGGCATGATAGAGCCCAACATGGCCACCATGCTTTCATATATCCTTACCGATATTTCAATGAGCAAGAGCTTCCTGCAGAAGTGCCTTAAGCGGGTTGCAGACCAGAGCTATAACTGCATCTCCGTGGACAGCGACCAGAGCACCAGTGATTCTGTTATTCTGCTCAGTTCCGGAACCAAGCCAGCAGTGGATGAGAAAGAGTTCGAGACAGCACTCCTTAAGTTGTGCACAGAACTGGCTGAAGATATTGTGCGCAATGCCGAAGGTTCCGGCCATGTAATAAAGGTCGAGGTGACCGGGGCTCAGACTGATGCAATTGCAAAAGCCGTGGGAAAAGCTGTAATCAACTCGCCACTGGTTACCACTGCAGTATTCGGAAACGACCCCAATGTAGGCCGCCTGGCCTCCTGTGTAGGCGATTTTATGGGCATCAACAGCCTGCCGTTCGACAAGGACCAGATGAGCATCTGGCTGGGAAAGGAACTGGTGTTCGACAAAGGCTCTTTCTGCATAGACAGGCGCAAAGAGGAAAAGCTTTCAAAATATATGAAAGACAGATCCTTTGACTCTGAAAAGAAAACATATCCCGAGCATAATCTGACGGTAGATATTCTTTTCAAGCTTTCCGAAAAGGGAAAAGGCCGGGCTGTCGTAAAGGGAACAGACCTCTCCTATGCCTATGTGAGGGAGAATGCGGACTACAGATCCTAATAAGAAAAAGAGCTTTGCCGACATCTTTGCCCAGTGGGAAAAAACAGATTCCGCAAAAAAGGCGGCGGCACAGATGGAAAAGAAGGATGATTCTCCGGAGCAGCCGCAGCAGCATTCTGTAAGTGCAAAAAAACTCCCTGTCGACGGCACTTTGGATCTACATGGGCTTACTTCAGCCGAGGCAGAGAATAAGCTTAAAGTTTTCTTTGCAAAAGCAAAAAATGCAGGGTGGCGGAAAGTAATTATAATCCACGGAAAAGGGATTCACTCAAAAGAAGAGCCGGTGCTTAAAAAAGTGGTGATGGATTTTATAGAGAACTCGCCCATTGCTGGATCCCATGGGATTCCCGGGGCTTCTGAAGGTGGCTCTGGAGCTGTCTGGGTTGCAATCAAAAAGTGATTATTTTTCCCGGAAGATGATTCTTCCTCTGGTCAGGTCGTATGGGGAAAGAGCTATTCTTACCTTGTCGCCTGGAACAATACGGATGTAGAATTTTCTCATCTTTCCTGACAGATGTGCCAGAATGATGTGTCCGTTCTTAAGTTCCACCTTGAACATGGTGTTCGGCAGCGCCTCTTTGACAATGCCTTCTATCTCTATCGCTTCTTCCTTTGCCAAATGAATTCCCCTTTTTATGTGATATTTGTATTTATATTAAGAATGTTTTTCTTTGTCAACGATTTAACGCTGCCTCGATGTCAGTTTTAATCCTGTCTGTGATTTTTCTTGCCGCAACTGGCACCGGGAGATCTGCATAGTCTGACGGATTCACCTCTGGAAGAGGCTTGAGTGTGTAAATGAATTTCTCCTTCGGATTATATGAGAACATCGGGTCATGTTTTCTAAGTCCATACTTGTCTGTTCCCCCTATACATACAGGAACCAGGCTGCAGCCTGATGAAAGCGCAATATGGGCAGCTCCCCGCTGGAAGTTGTGGATTCCGTCCGCCTTGGTGCGGCTCCCTTCAGGGAAGATGATGAGGCAGTTGCCCTCCTGCAGGGACTTGGTGCACTCCCTTGTAAGGTGATCGAAATCTAAGGAATTAGAAATATAGAGGGTGTTCACTATGCCGCTTATAACATTGTGGTGTCCCAGGGCTGCCTTTATAATGCAGTCTGCATTTGGGATGACAGACAGAAGCATAACCACATCAAGGAGAGATGGATGGTTTGCCACCACAATCTTGCCGGAAAGATGGCTTAAATAATCCCTGTTCTCCACCTTAAGTTCAAAGCCGCCCACCAGAGTTCCAAGCCCTACAAAAATTTTCTGGGTAAAGCACATTGCTTTTCTGGACCTGCGCTTGAAAGCCTGGTTGCTGTATGAAAAAAGACGGATTGTGGGAAATACCGCGGTAATCAGGATAATGCTTCCTACCCAGAAAACGAAGAAGAGGAAAAGCTTTATAAAAATACGGTACCAGTGGATAAGCCTAGACACGAATCAGAGCCTCCAGATCCTTATAGGAATCAACCAGTATACCTCCGGCCTGTCTGACCGACGAAAGGACAAAGGCGGCAGCATAGGGCGGTATATTGTCTTCTGGTTCTGCAATAGCTTTGTACTCAGCCGGCAGCTGCTGGTCTGCAAACACCAGAATCGCAGATTCTGTCTCTCCAGCCATGATGGGGGCGGCACCGTAGGCAAACCCTTCCTGGAACAGGTTCTCGGCTGGGAAAAGCGCAGTGTAGCCCCCCTTCATACCCAGTGCAATGGTAGCCATGGCTGGAGAGGCGTTGAACACCGACAGGGAGAAGGGGGCGGGGAGGATATCTCCATCCTCTATAAGCATCCTGTCGACCTGCAGCTGCCGGGCCGACTCGCCGCACGAGGAAACGAAAACAAGGGGGCTTTCGGGAGCGGCGCTGAGCACCTGGTGTACAACCTCTATTGTCATCCTGGTAAGCTGGCTCAGGCGGCGCTTTAAAAGCGGGGACACATAGTCCAGCAGCGGCGAGGCGGCTTGGTTGTCGCAAGGCGGCGCCCAACAGGCCCACCGGTTGATATACAGCTCCATTATTTCTTCCTGAACCGGAGGAGCGAATAGCTGTTGGAGCCCAGGTTGTGGTGGGCAGTCTCCAGCTTTGCGCCGCCGGCCTCTATTGCATCTGTCAGCTCCTGGCAACGGTACATCTTGCTGTTTCCGTTGGCCATGCAGGTGAAGTATATAGATGTTGCCTGGAGCGAATAGGAGGAAGCCTGGAACTTCTGGCAGTCCCACAGCGGTTCCAGAACAAAGATATCGGTATTATCTCCTGCTGCTGACACTACTTTCTTAATAATCTTGGTCACCTGCTTCAAGGAGAAGCAGTCCAGGAACTGGCTCATCCATACAGCATCATAGCCGGTGGGCAGTACAGTGGAATCAGCAAGGATATTGCCCTCGCAGGTGTCAATCCTCTCCCCGAAACCAGCTTTGGCTGCATTCTCACGGGCTACAGCAGTCTGCCCCGGAAGGTCCACTATGGTCACCTTTACATCTGGGTCATATTTGCAGCAGCAGATGCTCCACTTGGCAGTGTTGCCGCCGATATCAAGAATTTTCTTAGGCTTCTGTGCAAAGACTATGGGCAGCGCCTCGGGGAATGCAATATCGGAATAGAAATGGTCAAAGGCAAACCAGCTTTTCTTGGCCTGCTCCGGCAGAGTGGAAAGTGCTTCGTATATAGTAGTCCATTTACCGAACACCGAGAGCCCTTCCGGCCTGCCGTTTTTTACCGACTCTGTCAGGTTGAATGCTCCCTTGTAGCAGATATCGTTCACAAAGTCCATGTTCACCCTGGTCATATCATCCTCAAGGAGGAACCATCCGGTCTTGGAAAGAACATACCTCTCCTCCCTGACCTCGGGCACCAGCTTTACAACTCCCATTCCAAGGGCAAACTCCAAAAGAACTTTTGCACCATAGAGGGAGACTCCCGCTTTTTCAGCCACTGCTTCGGCGGAAAGACCTGCATCACCTGCATCGTTTATACTCTTCAGCATACCCAGGTTCCGCAATGCCAGAACTGTCTGGAAGGCCAGAGGGGCAAAGGCTATCTCCTGGGCCTTTGTCTTGGCATCTATTGCCCGCATCTTGTCTGAATAATAATCTGTCATGAGAACCTCTTGAAAATCAGGGATGTGTTGATTCCGCCGAAAGCGAAGTTGTTGGACATAACATAGTCCACTTTTGCCTCCCGTCCGTCCCCCATTATATAGTCCAGAGGAGCACAGTTGGGATCCAGCTCTGTCAGGTTGATGTTGGGGGCAAACCATCCTTCGTTCATCATGTTGATGGAACTCCATGCCTCTATTGCACCGCAGGCTCCCAGGGTGTGGCCGATATAGTTCTTGATTGTGCTCACCGGCACCTTGTTTCCGAACACCTCGTATGTGGCGTGGCTTTCTGCAATATCTCCGGCCATGGTTGCTGTACCATGGGTGTTCACATAGCCGATCTGATCCGGTGTGATTCCTGCGCTTTCCAGTGCCAGTTCCATAGCCTTCCGCATAGTGTTTTTGTTGGGCTGGGTTATGTGGGTGCCGTCGGTGTTTGTTCCATACCCTGCAACTTCGGCATAAATTCTTGCACCCCGGGCCATTGCATGCTCATATTCCTCAAGGATAAGAGTGCCTGCCCCCTCGCCGATGACAAGGCCGTCTCTGTTTTTATCGTAAGCCCTTGGAGTCAGTTCCGGGGTGTCGTTCATTGTGCTGGTTGAGAAAAGGACATCAAAAACACCGGAATCGGCAGGAGAAAGCTCCTCTGCACCGCCTGCCAGCATAATATCCTGCTGCCCGTTCCGTATGTTTTCAAAAGCATATCCTATGGACATGCTGCCCGATGTACAGGCTGTGTTTGTTGTTATAAGGCGCCCTGTAAGACCGTAGAAGACGCTGATGTTTGCGGCACAGGTCTGGGGCATCATCTTGATGTAGGTGGTGGCGCTTATCTTGTTGGTGGTGTTTGTGATGAGCATGGAATAGAAATCAAGGAGCGAGTCTATGCTTCCTGCAGAAGAGCCATAGGCAATTCCACACCGGCCTGCTGTAAGTTCCGGGCTTTCTGAAAGTCCTGCGCACTTAAGGGCGTTGTCGGCACTGGTTATTGCCATAAGGGCAATGCGCCCCATCCCCCGTATCTTCTTCCGCGGAAAATCTGGAGGGGTGAAATCAACGGGACAGGCTAACCGGGTATTCAATCCCTGAAACTTCTCCCACTCCGGCATATATTTGATTTTATTCTTCTTCTGCTTAAGACTTGCAAAGACTTCAGGCCATTCATTTCCCAGGGCCGAAACACAGCTGCCGCCTGTAACTACAACTCTTCTGCTCATAAGATACCGCCGTTGACAGAGATTACCTGACGTGTGATGTAAGAGGCTTCATCAGAAAGAAGGAAAAGGACAGCTGCAGCCACCTCTTCCGGCTTCCCAAACCTTCCCATCGGAATGGCCGACATTATCTTATCCTCGGGAACATCCCCGATCATGTCGGTCTGAATGATTCCCGGAGCCACGCAGTTCACAGTTATGGAACGGCTTGCAAGCTCGGCGGCCAGGGCCTTTGTTGCTCCAATTATTCCCGCCTTGGAGGCGCTGTAGTTCACCTGGCCCCGGTTTCCCCAGAGTCCCGAGATGGAGGCAATAGTGACTATTCTTCCCTTTTTCTTGCGGCACATTGGCATGACCAGCGGGGAAAGTACGTTGTAGAAACCATTCAGGTTGGTGTTGATGACAGAATCCCACTGCTCGTCGGAAAGAGCTACAAAAGTGTTGTCGGAGCATATTCCTGCGTTGCACACAATGCCCCACAGCGGCCCCTGCTCTTCCCACAGGGCTTCCAGCTTCCTGCGGCAGTCGGTCCGGTCAGAGACATCGAACTGAATCAGGTGACAGATCCCGCCGCCAGCCTCAATCTGGGCCTTCAGCTCTGCTGCCGGCTTACTGCTTCTATTGTAATGGGCAATAACCTCATATCCTGCTTTTGCCGCAGCCAAGGCAATGGCGCGGCCAATACCTCTGCCAGCCCCGGTGACAAGCACTTTCTTTTTATCCATAAGAGCTCCTTCCTTCATCATATACCCAATTCCCTCAGATCATCAACTTCCATCACCGTCAGCTTGCCCGATGATACCAGCTCATCTCCGATATATGCGGTGCAGGTGAAAGAAAATACCCTGTCCACAATATCCTGCTGGCAGACCGAGACTGTAACTGCAGTCCCCTCCTTGAGCACCGGAACGATTGTCTTGAACTCGGAGACACTCAAGATCACCCCCACCTTCGGAGGAAGCCCTTTCCGGTTGTTGTCTATGCCGGAGAGAGCAGAGATGCTCTGGGCCATATATTCAAAGGTGACATAGGATGGAATTCCGCCCAAAGCTTCTTCAAAGAACATCGACTCTTTTGTCACATCCACCTGGGTCTTGATGGAATACTCGTCGTAGTCTATATCAACAGCCCTGTCCAGAAGGAACATGCGCCCCTTGTGGGGAAGCAGGTTTATAAGCTTGTCTTTTTCAATCGGCATCATGATTTTCTCCAATTATCAGACTGACATTGCAGCCCCCGAAACCGAAGGTGTTGCTCATGCAGGTGCGGATACAGTTATATGTTTTTTCTTTTTCTACAAAGTTCAGGGGCTCCAGCTCTTCATCTGCCTCGCCGTCCCAGAGCTGTGCAGGGAGTCTGCCGTCGCCGGCTTTGATAAGCGAATAGCAGACTGCAAGCTCTAAGGCACCGGCTGCACCCAGGGTATGGCCAGTGACCGGCTTTGTGGAGCTTACAGGGGGCATGCCGGGGCCGAACACTTCGCTTACAGCCCTGCTTTCCATAAGGTCGTTAAGCCTGGTTCCTGTTCCATGAAGGTTTATG
>JAFZIU010000006.1 GCA_017554185.1 Spirochaetia bacterium | reverse complement strand
GGTGGAACATAATTCTTTGGATTCTTCTTATAAATCCACTGCATAGCAATGATGAAGAGTACACCAGCGATACCGACGATATCGGTAACTGCTGTAGGTACGATCATGAGAACTGCAAATGCACAGATTGCGAAGCGTTCGATAAGGAACATCTTCCTGCGGATGAAACCGGCCATACCGATAGCGAATGTACATGATCCGAATGCTGCGGTGATAACACCCCAGATTACGCCGATTGTGAACGGCTGTGTACCAAGCAGCAGTGATGTATTGAATACAAAGATGTAAGGTACGATGTATGCAACGGCTGCCAGGCGGACCGCATTGAATGCTGTCGGCCAGAATGGAGCACCAGCGATAGCTGCTGCTGTGTAGGATGTGATAGCAACTGGAGGTGTAAGCTCTGACATGATACCGAAGTAGAAGCAGAACAAGTGTGCTGCCAGTGGCATAACTCCTACAGAGATCATTGTAGGAACTGTCATGATGGTCATAAGGATGTAGTTTGCAACTGTAGGAACACCCATACCGAGAACCAGACACATAAGCATTGTGATGATCAGTGTCAGGTAAAGGTTACTGTGTGAAAGCTCAGTAAGAACCTTTGTGATGTGAGGTGTAAGACCTGTAAGAGTTGCAGTACCTTCTACGAATCCTGCGATAGCTGATGGAACAGCTACTACACACAGTGTCATACCTGCCTGCTCAAAGATACCCTTGAACTTTTTCAGGTTGAGTCTGGTGTCTTTTCTGAAGAAGGACAGACAAACAGCAACGATGAATGAATAGAAACATGCAGCCATTGCTGTATAACCCTTAACCAGCATGTAAACCAGCATAACTACAGGAAGAATCAGATAACCCTTGGTAAGCAGGTCGTGCTTCCAGGTCGGGTCGATCTCAGACTTCTTAAGTCCCCAAGCTCCGATCTTATGTGCCTCGAAGTGAATCATGGTGAATACAGATACATAATAGAGAAGAGCTGGGATTGCAGCTGCTGTGATGATGGAGATGTAGCTGATTCCAAGGAACTCTGCCATGATGAATGCTACGGCACCCATTACAGGAGGAGTTACCTGACCACCCATGGAAGCGGAAGCCTCAGTAGCTCCGGCCAGGGCTGCAGGAATACCAGTTCTCTTCATCAGAGGAATGGTGATAACACCAGTTGTTGCAACGTTAGATGTTGAAGATCCGGAGATCATAGCGAACATAGAAGATGCAACTACGGCCATCTTTGCAGGACCACCTACGAAGTGACCAACGAGACCCTTTGCAACTTTAAGCAGAAGCTCTGCAAGACCTGTTGCATGAAGAGCTGCACCGAGGAGCAGGAACAGTGAGATGTAACTTGAAGATACACCAATAGGAGTTCCCCACAGTGCTGCGTCGGTAAGAACAAAGTGTCTTGTAATCATAGCAAAGCTGAATCCTGGATGGTTCCAGATACCGCCGCAGAGGAATCCGAAGCGGCAGTACATAAGCATGAAGATACCGATCCACATAAGGACTTTACCGATAGATCTTCTTGTTGCCTCGATAGTACCTACCAACAGGTAGAGAGCCATGATCTGGTCGATTGCATAAACAATACCTGCTCTCTGGAGAATCTTATCAGTATTAATAGCCATGTAGATACATCCTGCTGTTGATGCAATAAGGAACAGCCAGTCGTACCACATTGGACCGTCTTCTACAGCTTTGTTAGCCTTCTTTCTCATCTTAAGGGTAATCATTCTGCTCAAGAAAGCACATACAATACAAATAACAGCGACTACAAGTACAGGAACTGTCATATTGGCTCTTGCCTTTCTTGCATAGTCAATCAGCGGAATATTGATTGTACCCATTATCATAATCCACAGGAAGAAGTGCGGCAGCCATGGCTCCACCTTTGGTCCTGCGTTCTTGTTGGAAGAATATCTCATCATACAGATCCAGAGAGCGAATGCCAAGTGAATGGCTCTCTGTCTGATGGCGGTAAACATTCCAAATCCACCTGTATAGAAGTGGAACAGAGCGAAACATACAGCGACAACAGAAATCAATACAAGAATACCCTTTTTGTTATCGCGGTATCCGGATAATTTCTTATCCATCTCCTCTGCTTTTTTGGCCATTTCTGCAGCTTCTTTTCTGGCTGATTCGTCCATTCCTTTAAGCTGGTCAGCAACGTCCTTCAAATATTCGTTATCTTTGTCCCCCATTCGTAATCTCCTGGTTAGTCTTTTTTTTGCAAATTCATGATGTAATAATAAACATAAAGAAGTGCACCTGATTGCTCAGATGCACTTCCTGTGTTCAACTAAGTTTCGAAAACTTATTTGATCATACCTTTCTCTTTGTAGAATTTCTCAGCACCAGCGTGCAGAGGAATTGCTCCTCTTCCATCAAGAGCGATGTCAAGAGTGATGTAAGGTGTGAATGAGTGTACAGACTGGATAGCCTTGAGGCCAGGTCCGTAGATTGTTGATACCATGTCGTATACAACTTTCTCTGGAGCGTTTACAGCGTCTGCACCAAGACATGTACCTGTTGTTACAGTCTCAACTGCTTCGTCCTGTCCATTGTAGGAGTTTGCAGGAATTGTCCATTTTCCAACCCATGCATACTTAGCCATCAGTTTGTCTCTCTCAGCGCCGCCGATTGCAAGAATTCTTACAGGGATCTGAGCGGATGACTCAAGGATAGCACCTGCTGGAACTGCTGTCTCGTGTCCGATACCATCAAGAAGTCTGTCCTGGTATGCCATAACTCTTTCGTTGTGGGAAAGTGGCTTCCATACGATGTCTTTGTAGTTGGTGTCGAATGCGCCTTCGAAAATCTCCTGCCATGCAACCTCGTCTCCAGATCCTGGGGATCCTGGGCAGAAGCTTGCTTTTGCATCACAGAATTCTCTGAATGTGTTGAACTTTGATGCCTTCTGTACCTGTGCCTGGAATACCAGTGGATACAGGTTAGCACAGAATCTCAGGTTGTCATATTTCTGACCTTCGAACAGTTTCTCGCCATTGAATGCGTAGAATGTTACGTTTGTCTCGAACAGACCAATCTGCATCTGGTTCTGCATCATAAGTCTCAGGTTCTCTGTTCCACCGCCAGTAGCCTGTGCTGTGATGATGGAGTCAGTGTGTGTCATAACCTGACCTGCGATAGCTGATCCTGTAGGATACCAGGATCCGCCTAAGCTTGATGTTCCCATGATTGCTTTGTTTCCGGAAGCTGCATTTCCTTCAGCTGCTCCGTTAGCGAATGCCATGGAAGCGCAGAGAATCAAGCAAAGAGCGAGTACGATACTTCTTCTCATTTTTCTCTCCTAAAATTTATTTCACCAACAAACTGTGGTGACAGAATACTAATTCTGTATTTTTGATATTATCATGGTTGGATAAATTGTCAAGAACAAAATTTTCTTTTTACACAATATTAACAAAAATGGTTTATTAATTATCTCTAATTTCTCTAAATTACCCATATTTTTACATTTTTTTAACATTTCGCGTTCGGAATTTTCCTAAAAATATATTTATTAAAAGGACTTAATAGAAGAAATCTTTTCAGACCGGCCAGCCTGTTTTTATCATTTTTATACATTTTTAACAATTATTTACACATCAAATATCTCTAAAATCGCTATTATATAAAGCCTAAAATTCATAAAAAACAGAAAAAAAATGAAAATATTTCATTAATAATATATTGGGCGGAGGCAGACTTAACAAGTTTACCTTTTTTATGTTATAAAATATCCGGAGAGTATATGGAACCGACCAGCATCACTAACATTGACCCCGCTTTCTGCAAACGTCTTTCTATTTTCTTTGCAGATATTGACGATACCATAACCACGCATGGCAAACTGCCGGCCACCACCTTCGACGCAATGTGGGAACTGAAGGAGAACGGCATCAAGTTTGTCCCTGTAACTGGCCGCCCCGCCGGCTGGTGCGACATGATAGCCCGGATGTGGCCGGTAGCCGGGGTTGTGGGCGAGAACGGTGCTTTCTACTATTCCTATGACGATGTGAACCGGAAGTTCATACGCCGCTATGTGGACTCGGACGAGAAGCGTGCCGAATCAAGGCGCAGGCTCCAGCACCTGAGGCAGCGGGTGCTCAAGGAGGTGCCCGGCTGCGGCATTGCATCGGACCAGGAGTTCCGCACAGCAGACCTGGCCATAGACTTCTGCGAGGATGTGAAGCGGCTGCCTCAGGACCAGATAGACAAGATCTGCCGGATTGCTGCCGAAGAAGGAACCACCGCCAAGGTCTCCAGCATCCACGTGAACTGCTGGTACGGAGACTACGACAAGGTCTCCTGCTTCAACACATTTATAAACGACTTCACCGGCAAGACGCTGGAGGATCTGCAGGAAGAGATCATCTTCGCAGGAGACAGCCCCAACGACGAGCCTATGTTCAAGGCGCTGCACCACACCATCGCTGTGGCCAACATCAAGATTTTCCTTGACAAGATAACATACAAGCCCAGGTACATAACCCAGAAAGAGTCTGGCGAGGGCTTCTGGGAAGCGGTGCAGCTTATACTGAAGAAAAGGAACAGCTGAAAGCATGACATTATCTGACCTTCTTATAACCGGCTTTCTTTCTATAGCACCCATCTCTGAGCTCAGAGGGGCAATACCTTTTGCCCTGGCCAAGGGAATGCCTGTAATCTGGGCCTATCTGTTCTGTGTTTCCATGAACTTCCTTGCCAGTGTTCTGGTGCTTATATTCCTGAACACTTTCCACAAGCTGTTCTACCACATCAATTTATATAGAAGATTCTTTGACGCTTTCATCGAAAAAGCCAGAAGAAAGGTGGGGGCAGAGCTGGAGAAGTACGGCACCTGGGGGCTTGCAGTATTTGTAGCTATCCCGCTGCCTGTGACCGGCGCCATAACCGGCACTTTGGGAGCATGGGTGCTGGGTATGAAGAAAAGGCAGATATTCCCGGCTGTCCTGGCAGGTGTTGCAATCGCCGGCATAATTGTATCAATCATTGCCTACTACGGAATCGAGGCTTTCTCCTTCTTTACAAAACAAGTGTGACATCATGATAGATCTGGAGCATAAACTTAATCCCCAGCAGTGCCTTACCGCCAGGGAGACCGAAGGGGCTTTCCTGGTCATCGCAGGGGCCGGAAGCGGAAAGACCAGGACCATAACCTACCGCATTGCAAATATGCTGGACAAGGGTATTCCCCAGTCTGCAATCCTGGCCCTTACATTCACAAACAAGGCGGCTCGGGAGATGGCAGACCGGGTAAAAGAGCTGGTGGGCCGGAAGCTCCCTATGCTGACAGTGTCCACATTCCATGCCTTCGGTGTAAGAGTGCTCAGGGAGAGCATAAGCCATCTGGGATACAAGGAGAACTTCAGCATCTACGACCAGGCCGACAAGATGGCCCTTATAAAGGAAACAGCAAGATCCCTCAAGATAGATCCGGCAGAGCTGAACCTCTACGACCTGGCAAACCTTTTTTCCGACATCAAGACCGGAAGGGCACGCTGGGATGCAGACAGCAGTCAGTACAGCCCTATCTATGACGAATACAACGAACTCCTGAAGCTCTACAACGCTGTTGACTTCGACGACCTGATTGTGCTCCCTATAAAGCTTTTCAAGGAGAAGCCCGATGTGCTGGAGAAATACAGGAAGCGGTACAGGTACATCATGGTGGATGAATTCCAGGACACCTCTAAAATCCAGTACGATCTGGTCTATCTTCTGGCAAAGGAGAGCAGGAATATCTGCGTGGTGGGGGACGATGACCAGTCCATCTACTCATGGCGGGGAGCCAACTATGAGAACATAGTGCAGTTTGAGAAGGATTTCCCCGAGGTCAAAGAGATAAAGCTTGAGCAGAACTACCGTTCCACAGGCACCATACTGGATGCGGCCAACAGCATAATTTCGCACAACACAAAGCGGAAGAAAAAGAACCTGTGGTCCAAGTCGGGCGAGGGAAACCCCATCGAACTAAGCTACCCCGACAACGAGATCAAAGAAGCCCAGTTCATAGCCGAAACCATCACTCTGCTGCGTATGCAGGATGATCTGTCCTACGGCGATTTCGGCATTCTTGTAAGGACAAACAGCCTGACCACAGCTATCGAGGATGCGCTTCTGATGAATGGGATCCCCTACGCTGTATCCGGCGGACAGAGTTTTTTCCAGCGCAAGGAGATAAAGGATATCATCGCATACCTAAGGGTAATCACAAACCCGGACGACGACATAAGCCTGCTCCGCATAATAAACACACCCCGCCGCGGCATAGGCAAGAAAGCCCTTGAGCAGATAACAGAACTGGGCAAGAAGGAAAAGTGCTCTGTATTCGCCGCCATGCAGAAACTGGATAAATACGAAGACTTTGTGAATATGATAACTGCCTACAAGGGCAAATTCCTCTCCGGGAAAAACCTGGCTGCAACACTGAATGCCCTGGTGGATGAGATACACTATTGGGATCACCTGATCACGGAATATCAGAAGAACGAGAAAGAGGCAAAGTGGAAGTATAAGAACATCCTTACCTTCATAAGCCTGCTTGACCGGTGGGAACAGGAGAACGAAGAAGAGGAGAGCATCTACTCATATCTTAACAAGATAACCCTTATAACCCGGGACGATGACCAGGATACAGAGGGAGGCAAGGTTGGGCTTATGACTATCCACGCCGCAAAGGGGCTTGAGTTCAAGGTGGTGTTCCTGGCCGGCTGCGAGGATGCCATAATACCCCATGCAAGAGCGCTGGAAGAGGACCCTGCCAACATAGAGGAAGAGCGGCGGCTTTTCTATGTAGCTGTCACCAGGGCAATGGACAAGCTGTACATAACCAGCTGCAGGATGCGGCATCACCTGCGGGACTGTGTCACCTGCATTCCGTCCCGTTTTCTGGAGGAAATACCGGCAGAACTTATCCAGAATGGAGAAGAGGAAAAGGAAGAGACCCCCGAAGAGGCTACAAAACGGATGCTGGAACAGTTTGAGAAACTTAGGGCAAGGTGGAAATAGAACGTTATTTTTTACCGTACTGGGCTTTATGCTTCTTGATGGCTGCAAAAGATTTATCACTTATGACATGCTCAATACGGCAGGCATCTTCCAGGGCAGTCTTCTGATCAACCCCTAATGCAATCAGCATATCAGAAAGAACCACATGGCGCTCGTATATCTTTCTGGCAATCTGGCTGCCCTTGCGTGTCAATGTAATAAGCCCTTTATCGTCCACAGCAATGCAGTTCTCATCCTTGAGGATAGAGAGGGCCCGGCTTACCGAGGGCTTGGAGAAACCCATGTCCTCTGCAATATCTATTGCACGGACTGTCTTATTCTTCTCCTTCAATATAAGGATGGTCTCTAAATACATTTCGCCAGATTCCTGCATAATTCGCTCCTGAAATAATTATACCACCGCTTTTATATAAAAACCAGTTTAAAAAAAATAAAAAATGTGCAAAAATAATGGCATAGGAGAAACACATGGCAAGAGAAACTACAGAACTGCGCGGTCTGGGAAAAGACTGGACAGCAGAGAAATACATTGAGACAGCAGTAAAAGAGATCAAGGCCCAGGTGGGCGACGGCAAGGTGCTTCTGGCACTTTCCGGCGGAGTTGACAGCTCTGTTGTGGCAGCTCTGCTGATCAAGGCTATCGGAAAGCAGCTTTACTGCGTTCATGTGAACCACGGACTTCTGCGCAAAGGCGAGCCCGAGCAGGTGGTGCAGGTGTTCAAGAACCAGATGGATGCAAACCTTATTTATGTAGATGCCTCCGAACGGTTCCTTACCAAGCTTGCCGGAGTTTCCGACCCTGAGCAGAAGCGAAAGATAATCGGAAAAGAGTTTATAGACGTATTTGCCGACGAAGCCAAGAAGCTGGACGGCATCAAGTTCCTGGCACAGGGAACCATATACCCGGACATCACCGAGTCTGACAAGGGAGTCAAGGCTCATCACAATGTAGGCGGCCTGCCCAAGGAGCTTAACTTTGAGCTTGTGGAGCCTGTGAAGATGCTTTACAAGGACGAGGTACGGGCCGTAGGAAAGGCACTTGGACTGCCGGACACCATGGTTTACCGCCAGCCGTTCCCGGGACCGGGGCTCGGAGTGCGGTGCGTCGGCGCCATAACCAGGGACAGGCTTGAGGCAGTGCGGGAGTCCGATGCTATTCTTAGAGAAGAGTTTGCAAAGGGAGGTCTTGCCGGAAAGGTATGGCAGTACTTTACTATCATTCCAGACATCAAGTCCACCGGAATCATCGACGGCAAGCGCAGCTGGGACTGGCCTGTCATCATCAGGGCTGTGAACAGCACCGATGCAACACAGGCAACTATAGAGGATATTCCATATCCGCTCTTGCACAAAATTACAGACAGGATTCTGTCCGAGGTCAAGGGAGTCAACAGAGTGCTCTACGACCTGTCACCAAAACCAATCTCCACCATAGAGTGGGAGTGATTTTATAGGAAGCGTATCGAAGTGGTCATAACGGGCCTGACTCGAAATCAGGTAGCCCCTCTGGGGCTCGAGGGTTCGAATCCCTCCGCTTCCGTTATTTTATAGTAAAGATATCTGCGAAGCCTGTAATTGCGAAGACTTCCTTGATATCGTCACATACATTGCAGATCTCCATGGTGCCTTTTCTGCTGTTCATGGTCTTCTGAGCCATAAGAAGAACTCTGAGTCCTGCAGATGAGACGTAGGTAAGGTCTTTAAGGTCGATCAGAAGGGCAGTTACCCCTTCCATTTCATTCCTTACAACCTCCTCCATCTGAGGAGCAGTAAGTGTATCAAGCCTTCCAGACAGAGCCAGTGTAAGTTTTGCATCCTCTTTATTCTTTTTAATTTCCATTTTTTCTTCCTCCCTTAGAATTGAAGTGTATCAACAGAATCAAGACGTGTCTCTATCTGATTCTTATAATGTGCAATTAATTTTTTACCCTCTTCGGTGTCGAATCCATTCCTGCGGATAAGACGGCGCATAAGGCGGGCATAGCCCAGGATGGCAGATTTATTTTCAACCGCCTTGAGTACATCTGGATCTTCAGTGCCAAAGTAAAGTGGCAGCATCTTCTTCCAGATTGAAATAGTGGTGTCATAGTCAAGCCCCTGGAAATCCTTGGTAGCATCATGGTCAAAGTCGTAGAAGCCTACAAAGGCGTTGTAGATAGATGCAAACTCAAATACAGGGTCGCCCTGGGACAGTGTGTCCATATCGATAAGGAGCACTTCGCCGTTCTGCATCATCACATTCTTGGTATGGTAATCACCATGAATCATGTGATGGTTCACAGGGACAGCCTCCACCATCTTATGAAGCTTCTCCCACTTGCCAGCATCCAGATAGTCCTTGAGGAAGTTGACCCAGCCTATGACCACAGCCCGCTGGTCAGGCATATCATCGGGTTTGACCTCGGTGGAATGGATCTTCTTAAGAAGGTCTACGTAAAGCCCTACATATTTGTCCAGGTTTTCCGGCTCGGCCGCAATAAGCTTGGAGAAGGATTTTGCATTCAGAAGCTCGAACACAGAGCCGTAGCTGTCGCCAACTTTGGCCACATCATATGGAATGGCGGTAGGAATACCCAGGATAAAAGCACGCCTTGCCAGCTCCCGCTCCCTGTGTATCTCGGGCAGTGCATCTGCGTTATAGTAGACCTTTACAATGGTGTCTTTATCCAGCCGGTAGACCTTTCCGTTGGCTCCCCGCCCTATCACCTCGCACCCATCTATAGAGAGCTTTCGGTAGCCTTTCTCCACAGGAATCATCTCGGTGAAGCCTGTCATCTCAAAAATCTCGTAGATAGCAGAAGATGCATTGATGATTTTAAGTTCGGGTCTGGTCTTGCGGAGACGCAGGATTATGCGGAGTCCGGCACTGGAGATATACTCCAGGTCATCAGCATCCACTACAATAGAAGGAGATGTACAGCTGTCCACTGCCCCGAGGATTTCCTCTTCCACCACAGCAGCGTTGCCGGAATCTATCCTGCCGTGCAGCTGTATATAAAAAATGTTGTCTTTTGTCGCTGTCGAAATAAGGCTCATTTCTGCTCCCCCTGACCAAAAACCTCGTTGATCAAAAATATATATTCTTTGTAGGCAAGCGTATCCTTTAGGTCGGAAAGATACTCTGCAATTGTCCTGTAATACCATGCCTGCATTGAGGGATCCTTCTGGTTAAGGACCTGCCATATCTCGTTTCCATGCTCATTGCAGGCACGGTAGAAGGAACGCATGTTGGAGAGCTTGTCCCCCATCCACATTATCTTCACCCCCATATCCTTGGTATGCTTGAGCATAAGAAGAGAGTCAGACTTTCTTTCCATCCAGGTTTCGGCCGGCGGACGTGGGTCTATGCGGTCCTCGGAATCGCTCTGCACCAGGGCGGCAACCCGGGCTCCGAACTTTTCTTTTATAATGGCTGGGTCTACACCGCAGTCCTCGATCACATCATGGAGCACCCCGGCAGCCATCACTTTCTGGTCGTCAGTCATAGTGGCAATAATACCAGCCACCTCCAATGGATGGAGTATGTAAGGAGTTTTTGAGAACTTACGCATCTGCCCTTCGTGGGCCTTGGCTGCAAAAATTATAGCCTCTGTAAGCAGATGATTCATCTATTCACTTCCTCTTGGAGATAGTAAGGATGTTCTTGCCGTCCCTATACTCGTAGTCCATGTTGTCCATGCTCTTCTTGACCATGAAGATGCCAAGACCACCTATCTTACGATCTTCTGCTGAAAGTGTGACATCCGGATCAGCCTTTGCCAATGGATTGAACGGGATACCCGAGTCGGCAAGCCGTATCACAACACTGTCACCTGTGGTATCGATGCCAATGGTCACAGTGCCCGGCGAGTCAGGATATGCGTAGTGAGCCACGTTGACAAACAGCTCTTCAAGGGCAACTGTAAAGGTAATCATAAGCTTCGGGCTTACACCAGCTTTTTCCAGTTCCTCTTCCAGAAATGCATTGACAGCATCTAGAGTCTCAATCTGTGCAGGAAATATCTTCTCTGTCATATTATCTTTATATAGTATATCAATACTTTATAAGACTTGCAAGAAAAGAGATTAACGAATATTCTTAAATTATGGGAGCTATAGAGCCATTTGCAAAGACAAAGCTGATCATGGGAGTCCTCTCCACCCTGCCCAGCAAGAAGAATGAGCTGCGGCATATCCTGGTGGATGAGTTCGGCCCTATTGATTATGAGAGCCAGGAGTTCGACTTCACCTTCACCGACTACTATGTGCCCGAGATGGGAAGCGGGATAAAGAGGTTCTTCTATTCGTTTGTAAATCTGGTGAGCCCAGACCAGCTGCCTGACATCAAGATACGCACCAATGAACTTGAGGAGAAGTTTGCTGCCCATGGGAACCGGAAGATCAACCTGGATCCGGGACTCTTGAGCCTAAGTTCGCTGATACTGGCCACCACCAAGAACAATGTGCACCGGATACCGCTGCAGAAGGGCATCTATGGCGAGGTAACCCTGATGTATGTGAACAAGGAGTACCAGACCCTGCCCTGGACCTACGCCGACTACCGCACTCCTGCCTTCCACGAGATTTTCAAGGAGATGAGAGCGCTTCTCAAGAAGCGGATCAGGGCAGAACAGTCTCAAGAAAGAAGCTGACAGGGCGGAAGCCGTCGTTGCAGGAGATCATTGCAGAGTACGGGTTCTTCATCCAGCCATCGTAGAAGTTGCCGCCGCCAGTTGCAAGGGCAAGCACAAAAGGCTTGACTGAGTCCCATGCACTGTCGCAGAAGTCAGCCGGCTTTTCTCCCCCTTTGGCGATAAACACCATCCCTTCCTGCATTGAACAGGCATGCTCTATCGGATTTTCAAACTGAGCCATAAGATCTTTGTATTGAGTGATACGTATCACTGTTATGCGGACATCTTTCATAGTTTAAACATTGAAACGGAAGTGCATCACATCGCCGTCCTGGACCACATAGTCCTTTCCTTCGATGCGGAGCTTGCCGGCCAGCTTTACCTGCTGCTCGGTCTTTAATTCCATGATGTCGTCGTAGCTGTAGACCTCGGCCTTGATGAAACCTTTCTCAAAGTCGGTGTGGATTACACCCGCTGCCTGGGGTGCCTTGTCACCGTCATGGAATGTCCAGGCACGGCATTCATCCTCACCTGCTGTAAAGAAGGTACGGAGTCCAAGCAAATTATATGCAGCGTGAATCAACCTTACCAGACCCGATTCCTCGAGACCAGCCATCTCCAGGAACTCGTTGCGCTCCTCCTGGGTCTCCAGCATTGCAATCTCGGCCTCCAGCTTTCCGCATACTATGATGGCGGCAGAGCCTTCCTTGGCGGCAATCTCCTCCACCACCTTGGAGTACTGGTTGCCATCCTTGGCAGAGTCCTCGTCAACATTGCAGACATAAAGCTGCTTCTTCATGGTTATAAGCTGCAGGTCCTTGACTATAGCCAGCTGGTCGTCGGTGAACTCCAAAGATCGGGCCGGTTTGCCGTCGCTTAAAGCTTTGTTGAGCATTTCCAAAACCTCAAGCTCTGCCTGTGCGGCCTTGGCCGCATCCTTACCTGCGTGGAGCAGTTTCTCGGTCTTTACTTTGCGCTTCTCTACTGTCTCCAGGTCTGCCAGAGCCAACTCAATATTTATGGTCTCAATATCAGAGGCAGGATCCACTTTGTTGCTTACATGGATTATATCTTTGTTATCAAAACAGCGGACTACATGGGCAATCACACCCACCTGCCGGATATGGGACAGGAACTTATTGCCCAGACCCTCACCCTTGGAGGCACCACCTACAAGGCCTGCTATATCCACGAATTCCACAATGGCGGGCACGGTCTTCTTAGGATGGAAGAGTGCCGAAAGATTGTCCAGCCTCTTGTCTGGCAAACTTACTATGCCCACATTTGGTTCAATGGTGCAGAATGGATAATTTGCAGCCTCGGCCGGAGCAGAGGTCACTGCTGAAAATATTGTTGATTTTCCCACATTGGGGAGTCCTACTATACCGCAATTAAGTCCCATATTTTTATTTTATTGAAAAGGAGTTATAATGTCCATATGGAAGAACGGGCTGTCATCACATATATACGGTCGGGGGATGATATCCTCCTGATTCACAAGAAGACTGGACATGGGGCCGGAAAGGTGAATGCACCGGGTGGCCATATCGAACCGGGGGAGACCCCTGTGGAGGCTGCAGTGCGTGAGTGCATGGAGGAGACCGGCATTGTCCCTGTGAACCCTGTTCTAAAGGGGGTTCTGGACTTCCCTTTCTCCGATGGTCTTGACCTTAAAGGGTATGTATTCTATGCAGATGAATTCTTCGGCGAACTGCATTCATGTGAAGAGGCAGACCCCTTCTGGTGCCCTGTGTCACAGATGCCCTACGACCAGATGTGGGAGGATGACAGGCTGTGGATTCCTGCCCTTTTAGAGGGGAAATGCTTTTCGGGCTACTTCAATTTTGACGGCGAAAAAATGACAGAGAGCCGACTCCAGATTTTTAAAGAGAAGAAAAAGATACTCTGCTTCGGCAGCTCCAGCACCTGGGGCTACGACTGGCATGACGGCAGCAGGCTGGATGAGAATACCCGCTGGCCCTGCGTGATAAAAAAATATATTCCCGACTGCTTCGAGATAACCGAGAACGGAGTGAACGGACGCACCGTACTCAACTACATTCCTATGAAAAGCCCGACCAATGGGAAGCAGTCTCTGGAAAGGGCTGTGAGCCAGGAAAAGTTCGACGGTGTCATCATCCTTTTGGGAAACAACGATATCATGGCTGTACCAGATATCTCCATAAACAGGATTGCAGAGGGGATGGGAGACATGGCCGATATTGTGTGGAAGACTAATCCATATGCCCGGGTGTTCCTTGCTTCTGCTGTGCCTATTTCCACAAAGTGTGACGAGGACAATCTATTTGCATCATTCTTCGAGAGTCAGGTTAACAAATCACAGCGGCTGGCCGGCGCAATAAAAGAGGTGGCAGAGAGAAAGGGATGCACCTTTATAGAGGCGGGGAAATACGCTACATGTGACGGCACCGACGGCATCCATTTCGATGCAGCATCAAATAAAAATCTGGCAATCTATATGGGAGATTTTGTCAATCAGGAGATATGGGAAAGGTAGTCCACCGCGTCCTCATCCACAATCTTCTCTTTTCCAAAAAGTTCCTGGAGCCGTGATTTTTTTACCTTTTCCTCTCCTTTTACAACCACATGCTTAATCTTATCCTTGAAGTTAAGGAAGAATGCCAGGTTGATAAGGTCGGTGAGCGGGAATCCATATCCGATAAAGGTGATCTCCTCTGCCATCTCCAGATACCTCTGGGCAATGTTCCACAGCACATTGAAGAAGCTGCCTTCCAGATAGCTCTGCTTGGAGAAGGTCATGGGTACAAACACAGGGATGTCGTTATGATGTATCAGGTTCCGGCTGTAGCCATGCTCTTCGGAGAGGTAGACATTGTCGATATCGCAGACCAGGCTGCCCGGGGAACGGAACCAGTTGAAGGAGCCGTGAAGCTTAAGATATGGGAAAATTTCCTTGCCGGCTGATGATTCCTTCTCGTCAAAATAGCTGTTGAGCTGGATCACATAGTCAAGGCAACAGGGCAGATCTGGCATGCTGGCAAAAAGCCTCTCCAGCAGAAGATCGTAATTGAAGGTCATAACCAATGCCTTTCTGCCATCCTTGGGCTGGACACAGTTGGTTATGAACTGTCTGAGGACCTCTTCATTATCGGAATCAACTGCTTTGGCCGCTTTATCTATCTTTTCATAAAGCCAGTGGACCAGTTGGTTCTGCAGAATCTGATAATGAAGATTGACTGTGCTGTTGTAGAAGATATCCCTTCCCAGAATCAGGGAACAGACTGCCTCCATGGAGGTAAGCTCCTTGCTTCCATTGGATTTCTTAGAAAGATTCCGCATGAACTCCATGAGATCCGGATATTTGTCGTCCTCTGCCCTTCTGAGCTCATCGGTAAGCCCTTTCATGGAAGGCATGTTCTTCGAGATAGATTTTGAGAAGCCCGAACCTAATACATAAATGCGTTTGAATGTATCCATATCACTTCAGTTTTTCAGAAATATAGTTGAAGACTGTCTCAAGGTCACTGTACCGTTCTGTAGCCATATAATCCAGCGGAGTCTCCATATTGTTCACTATAACCAGTTTGCCGCCGGCGCGCACGGTGTACAGAGGGAAAGATGCGGCGGGATACACCACCAGTGTGGAGCCCAGAACCAGCATCAAGTCGGCCTTGGAAGCCTCTGATATAGCCTCGTCCACAGCCAGGGCCGGGAGCGATTCTCCGAAGAAGGTGATGTCCGGTTTGATAATGCCGCCGCAGCTGCACTGAGGCACCTTGTCCTCCTGTACTATTCTGGCTATCTCGTCAAATTTGTATATCTTGCCGCAGGAAAGGCAGCGGTGGATTTCCGGGGAGCCATGCACCTCTATCACCTTCTTGGAACCAGCCTTCTGATGCAGCAGGTCTATGTTCTGGGTGATGACTGCCTTGACAATCCCCATCTTCTCAAGCCGTGCCAGCTCGGTATGGACAATGGCAGGCTCCTTCTGGTCCAGGTTGTAAATGAAGTTTTTGGCAGCCTTGTAGTAGAACGACGGTTTCTTATGGAAATAGTCGATGTCAAATATTTTCTCGGCATCTTCGCCGGCAGTCTTATAAAGGCCGTCCTTGCCCCGGAAATCCTTGATTCCAGCCAGGGTAGAGACTCCTGCACCGGTGAAGACTACGCAGTGTTTTGATTCTTTAAGAAGGGTGATAAGCTTATCCACAGATTGCCTCCTTTTTTAATGATACAGCAAAAAGAGCTGCCGCGCAAGCAAATTAGCGGGCGGCCAAGCCCCTGAAATCCTCGACAGTCTTGAAGCCCATCTTCTCCATATAGTCCTTGAGGAACTGCTTTACTTCGGCAAGGGTATCGGGCCGGCGGAATGTGGCAGTGCCGATCTCAACGGCACTGCATCCTGCAAGGATGTACTGGACTGCCTTTTCCCCGCAGTCCACGCCGCCACAGCCTATAAGAGGCAGCTGGGGCAGGGCCCGGTGAATCATGTATGCAATGCGCAGTGAAGCGGGGAAAATGGCAGGGCCAGACAGGCCGCCGAAGGTGTTGCCCAGAGCCGGGCGGCACCTTGTGATGTCGATCTTCATGGCAGGGATAGTGTTGGTTGCAACCACTGCATCTGCCCCTGCTTCGGCGCAGACCGAGGCCACACCTACAGGGTCGGTGGTGGATGGTGTAACCTTTACCCACACCGGCACGCTGCTTATCTTCTTGACCTCTTGCACCAGCTGCCGGGATGCACTGCAGTCTGCGCCGAAGTGCATGCCCCCCTTGGCAACATTCGGACAGGAGATGTTGAGTTCAAAGGCTTTTATAGTGCTGTTTCCGGAAAGCTTTTCTGCCAGGTGGAGGAACTCGTCCAGAGTCTCCCCTGCCAGGCTTGCAATGCAAACTGCATCTGGGTTTGCCGAAGCAAAAGCAGGCAGTTTTTCTGCCATATATTTTTCAAGTCCCACATTGGCAAGGCCTATGGAGTTGATCATTCCGCTGTCGGTCTCGCAGCACCGGGGCGGTACATTGCCTGGCCGGGGATTTTTTGATACAGACTTGAGTATCACTGCACCCCACTCCTTTGCAGGAGAAAGATCGCCATACTCGGTGCCGTAGCCATAGGTCCCGCTGGCTGCGATGAAAGGATTGGAAAGAGCAAAGCTGCCTACTTTTGTAGAAAGGTTCATAATACAACCTCCTCGGCCTTGAACACAGGACCGTCGGCACATACCCGGGCATAGCCCCCGGCAGCCAGCGGAACCGCGCACCCGGCGCAGGCTCCCATACCGCAGGCCATGAACTCCTCGCAAGACATCCAGGCTGAAATATTGTACTCGGATGCAAGCTGCTGCACCCCTTTCAGAAGCCCCCTGGGACCGCAGGCAACAATGTAATCGGGTTTATCAGAGGCAAGCCAGCGCCGGGTCACCTCCACCACATTTCCGCACTCGCCGCAGGAGCCGTCATCGGTGGCCAGTGTGCATTCAGAAGTTTCGGGCAGTTCTTTGGCGCACTTTCCTCCCCACAGGATTCTGTCATCAGGATTATTATGAACACCATACAGGAACAGAAGCGATGCAATTCCTGTACCGCCGCCCAAAAGCCAGATCTTTTTATCAGGTTCAAAATCAGGATAGCTGTTTCCCAGCGCCCCCAGCACATCTATGGCATCCCCATCACGCAATGAAGTTATTGCATGAGTTGCCTTGCCGATATCCCGGATTACAAGCTTAAGCGATTCATCTCCGGTTCCTGCCACAGAGAAAGGACGGCGCAGGAAGGCACCAGAAGAAGCAGGCGGAAGAAGGCTTACAAAGTTCCCAGGCTTGACAAGACCTGAAATCTTCGGAACACGGATCTCCATAAAATGGAGGTTCCTGGCCTTCTCAAAGTTCGAGACTACAATGCCTTTTTCCAATATCTTCATAGGTCACCTTCCTTTTAATCTTACAAGGAAAATAGGAAATTCGCAATAGAGCTGTCATCAGGGGTGTTCCCTAAAACAGCATAGGGGAATACATCCTTGACTGCGTGCTCTGCCGGGTTATCCGGGTTTGCCATGTTGTAGGTGCCAAGGTAGCGGTCGTCGGTCTGCACATATCTTGTCCCGTCCTGCCGCTCACCTATAACCAGCTCCCTGCCGTCATCAAACACCCATTTATAGGTGGCTTTATCCTCAGGTGACATGTGAAAAATTGATTTGCTGTCAGGAAGCAGTGTTGCCTTCACACCGTTCAGATACTGTACCGGCTGGCTCCTGTCACTCCACTTTTTAAGAACATCAGAGTCGGCAAAATACTTTTCAAACAGGGTTGTGTTATTTGCAACTATCCGTGCGCTGTAATGCTGGAAAACATCTGGAACTGAGAAAATCTTTCCCAATGTACCGGAAAGAGAATCAACTGCCTCGCTGTAGCTCATATATCCGTCAGAGAGGAGAGCTTCTGCTGTCTTTGAAGTATAGCTTCCGTCTTCTTTTTTTCCTGCTGCCTCCAGAAGCGTATTTTTCCATATAATTTCATTAAGCCTCTCCTGCGGAACACCTGATATAGATTCCACCCCAGACTGCAGAGCCTCTTTCAGCAGCTGATAGCTGTACAACAGATTGCCATTCTCCTGATACAAGTTCATGTGGCCGTCCCATGCAACTTTGCCATCCCCCACAAGCCGCCACCAGTCGCCGCCTGAAGCGTAATTGACCAATGCATTCACGATCAGGTCAGTTATATTGCCACCTATCAATGATTCCACCTCGTTTTTTATAAGTGTGATATCGGGATAATTGAAACCTGAAGAAATAATGTCATAGGCCATCTTTGCATGACCAAGAACTGCATCTGCTGTCTCAAAAATCTGCATGATGCCGTCATCTTTTCCGTTCCTATACGCCTCGTGAGCAAGGATTACAGCTGTCTTAAGCTGATCTGATATAGAGTTTGACGGAATCAGGTTGAGGATGATGTTCCGTAATCCATGATCATCTGATGAAGTGTATGCAAGGGCATCATCAAGGTCTCCATATTCAACGGTCGCTCCATCACCAAGGAGCAGGTTATACAGATATCCTACCTGATCCTGGATTTTACCCTCGGAGAAAAGGGCCCGCATTGCTATCTTGTTCTCTTTCGAGAAATCGGAGCTGTGCCTGATCCTGTTGTCCTCTTTCAGGATATAGGCTGATGCAATGGCAGATTCCACAGTGTTTCTGCTTATGTCATAACCGCCAGTACCTACCTCGAATATCGGCCCTTCTCCACCTACATTCATCTCAAGGATTCCGATGTGGTCATTGATTTTAAGCACATTGAATTTAGCCTTTCCTGTGGTGACAAGATCATACCCGGCATCGGTCAGGACGCCGGCAAAGCTTGCAACCTGCTGGGCTGCAAGCTGGTCTTCCCCCAGGAAGCCCGACAGCCTGCCGCTTATCCAGTTCCGCACCAGGCTGCCAAGTGTCCCCTTTGCATCTGGCTCCAGAGCTTTATCAATGGAAGTGCCGTCCACAGCAGATGCTGCAACCTGGTCTGCATACCCTTTTCCTGCCGAAACTGCAGCAGCCTGGACAAGCCTGGTCCCGGTGGCGGCAGACTGTGCCGGCTGGGCCGCCTGTGCAAGAGAGCTGGTTCCCCAGCTGGAGGCGGCCAATGCCATCCTTTTGTTCACATCCTTGGCTGCTTCCTCAAAGCTTTTTCCCGCAAACACCATATCAAGTCCAGCAAATGTTGTGCTGTCAAAAGCGGTGACCATCATACCCAGTGCAGGATTTATTGAACTGAATATATTGCAAACAATCTGGCCTCCCTCCCTTATGCTGGGCAGAGAGAAGAGCATGGTGTCAGTCTTGCCGTCATTATCACTGTCCTCATCCCAAAGCTTCTGCATGTAGAAGGGAACATCAATGGCAGCAAGCCCTCTGCCCAGCCGGCCTTCGTTCTTATAGAAAAGCTCGAAAATACGGCCATATTCACCATACCCCTTCTTAATCACCTGCTCCGGGTCGGAACTGGACATGATAGGCACATACCCGATGTGCATTGCAAAAAGACCTTTTAAATCAGAATAATCTGAATACTGGGCAGAAGAGCGGAATCCTTCCTCTGCCTGCCGCATATAGGCAAGCATGTCCTGATCAAAGCCGCTCCAGGAGGCTGCATCCAAGCTGTCGCTCTTTCCGAATACCACCTTTGTATACCTGTCTATTGCAGTCTCGGCCTGCTCAACTAAAACAGCAAGATGCACAAGATCAAGCCCCTCTATATACGAAGGAGAAAGGTTAACACCAAGGTCAAGGACAGGAGCACAGAACCACCGGTATCCTTCTATGCTCTGATTCTCATGCTCAATGCCACCCAGCATACTTTCGCCAATTATAACTCTGCGCTTGAAATTTGAACCATGCCTTACATATCCCTTTCCCTCAAGCAGGTCTGTTATCCTCTTATCAGCAGTCTGGTTTGCTTTATTGATATGCGCTAACATCTGATTCTCAAGATCATCAACAGAACTCGACATCTGGAGGGCCACCAGATAAGTGCTGTGCTGCAGGACATCTTCTATTAAGTTATCTCTTGATGATGCAGCCTTGAAAGTCTCAATCTGGATATTGCTTTTCATTCCGGTCTTAAGTTCTTCGAGTGCCAGTTCCCATTTATCCTCTGCCAGGGCCAGAAGATTCTCCATCATAATGCCCCAGGACTCAGCATCATCTGCCAGTTCCTTATAGGTTATTCCCAGATCTGTCGCCATCTTCCTCACAGAATACTCTGCCATCTTCTGATACTTATCAACAAGCTCAATACCTGTAAGATTCATTATCATAAGACGGTTTGAAGAACTGTCATAATCATCAAGTCCATTCAGCTGCCCGAAGCTGATGGAGATATTCCGGCCCGAAATCAGGGATGAAAGATTTGAAAGGATAGATAGAAAACCATTCTTATCATCAGTGCTCAGCTGGTTGAACAATGCTTCCAGCTCAGAATCATTATCTAAGACCAGACCGGTGCATTCCCTGCACTTTGCCATAAACTCCTCAAAAGAGTAAGTGGCATCCTTGTCCAGAAGCACATCACCTGCTGCCTCATACTTTGCTTTTGCCTCCAGCTCTCCTTTGACATAGCTTATATTCTCCATAATCTCAGAGCGTTCTTTATCCCCGTCTATATCTGCCATAGCCTTGCGCATGCTGCGCATCTTCTTGGATTTACGGGTGAAGAAATTATAGACGCTATGATTTTTCTCGTAATTATCCTCTTTCTCCACAGACACATCCCACAGGTAATCGTGAGCAACATCGCTCACATCTTTACCGATGAAGGAGATATCAAACTGAGCACTGCCATTGTTAATCGAGTTCTCAAAATAAGTGTAAAGTCTTAATTTATCAGGATCCCGGGCTATCTCGTTGTAAGCCGCCTGTGCCTGGCTTGATGTGTAATCCTCGGGATGGCTGAATGCATAACCATAGCTTTTAAGCTTCTGGAAGTTCTGGTCGCTGTAGATTGCCACATCAATAGTCTTGAAGCCTGAATTATGCAGGCTGCGCCAGTAGTAGGCAAGGGAGAATTCCCTCAAGAGAGAATTGTTCATTTTTTGAACAAATTCAACAGCTATATTGCTCCCATCATTGAAAAGGCGGTCAGAAAGACGCAGATTTGCATTATAATCGGCAAGTTCAGCCTTGGCATAGAAGTCATCCGATTCAGCCTGCACAACTTCGCTCACCTTGTTCAGGTAAAGGCTAGCCTGCACTATATTTGAGTCCTCTCCCATCATCTGGTCCAACTCATCCTGCTTTGCAAGAGAAAGGGCATTCTCATATTTTTCTGTTGCCTCGGCCAAGGCTTTTTCTGCTTCGTTCAGCACATCAAGTGCTTCTTCGGGAGTACCACGGGGAGAAAGAAGATATTCCCGTTTTCTGTCCTGCACCTTGAAGTTAAGGACTGCCTCGGCATACTGCTCATAAAGCTCCTTGCTTTCTGCGGCTTTCCTGTTGTATTCATTGGAGAGCGCCAGGTAGGTCTCCTGGTCTAAATTCTCCCCTTCATTCATCTTATCTGCCAGTTCCTTAAGAGAAACGACCGACTCTTTATATGCAGCATCTGATTCTGCCATTGCTCTCTCGGCCTCGGCGTATGCATCATATATTTCTTCCCGCACTGCCTTTCCTGAGCTGACATCAAGGGCAAATTCATATACTCTCCGGGCAATTTCTGCATTCTGGGCCAGTGTCTCCATCTCTGCCTTGAGCTGATAAAGCTGGATATCTGCACTGTCGGGCCAGCCTGCACCCCGTATCTCATCCTCTATGCCGGCCATGCTCTGCCGTATCTCGGCTTCTCTGGTATTGCAGCGGGAGACCGCATCGGCCCAGAATGCAGCCTGCTGGTTATAGGCTGTTATTTTATCATTCTGCTGGGAGATAAGAGCGTTCAATGTATTTATCTGATTGGAGAGCCTGGTTTTCTCAGCCTCCCAGCTCCGTATCTCGGCCTGAAGTGCGGCAATCTGATTATTGTAATATTCAATTGTGGCATTATAATCATGCTCATTTTCATCACCGCTGGGACCGGCGAAAAGTTTCATCTTTTTACAATATTCTATTTGTTCATTATTCTTTCTGATTAAGTTATTCAGGTTTGAGATAGAACTGTTACAGCTGCTGATACTGGTCTGAAGCTCTGATTTATAACTTTCAAGTTTGGCTTTTTCATTCAGGCAGCTCTGCCTGTTGGACGACGCCTGCTCTTTTATTCCCTTGACTGTGGAGAACTGTGCGAACACGGCATCCAGACGGTTCTGAAGCAGCTGGGCATTCTGATCAAAGGCCACCCTTGCCTGCTCCAATGTCTCTTCCATTACATTGAAAAAAGAGGAAGCCCTACCGTCCAAAGCTGTCTTGCCAGCCTGAATTACAGACTGAAGCTCTGAAAACCAGAGTGCCCTGTTCTCCGCAAACTCGGCCATCGCATTGTTCAGATCGGAGGCTCCTTCCAGATTAGAAAACGAAGTGAGCCTGCTCCAATCTATCTTTGAAGCCAGGGTCTGGTTTGAATATGTATTCCATTGATTCATCCCTGAGTCAAAAGTGCTGCTCCATGCTTCCTGAAGCGACTGCATGCTGGTATCAGAAGCAGAGGAAATATCATCAAACAGCTGCTCGATTTTCTTTTTGCCAGTCTTCTCATCGTTAGAACTGGAATCTTCTGTACGAAGCTGTGAGGCCAGGAATCTTCTTTCGCCAGCCAGGAACAGGGTCTCAAGCTCTTTGTGCACCTTCGCCTTATAGTCTGTAAAATAATCAGCAACCTGATCCTGCCCGGACTCGGGCAAAGAGGATGCCAGCTGCTCGAAGACAATATCTGCAGCTTCTTCCCAGCCCTTATAAAGGCTCTGGAGCATACCTTGTCCATAGTTTCTCCAGCTGGCAAGGTTTTCTGCCATATTATTCTGGGCACCTGCCCCATATGTGAGCCTTTGAGCCTGTTCCGACAGCTGGTCAGAGAAGCGCTGGATATCAGGCAAGGCTATCCTGGCCTCTATCTGCTGCCACACCCAGGAGGAATACATCCTGTCCCAGGCCTCCACTTCCTGCTTCCCAAACCGGTCAGATATCTCGTGCCACCGGTTCTCGTTCCGCTCCGACAGAGCCCTGCGGAAAAGATCATCACTCTGTCCTGCAGCAAAGCAGGCACACCAAGTTAAAATAAAAACCGCAAAAACAGATTTTTTCATAAAACACCTCCAATGGTGTTAACTCCAAAAAAAACGTTTTTGCTTCAATTTTTTGAAAAATTTTTTCGATTTTTTGAAACTTTTTTGTAAGTTGTTGCGGCAAAAAAAAATATCGGAATGGTGAGACTCGAACTCACGATACCCTGGTCCCAAACCAGGTGCCCTAGCCACTGGGCCACATTCCGATACAAAGCCTAGTATAAAGATTTAACTTTACACGGTCAAGATATAAATGATATTTTATTTTCGTATGAACATTAAGACAAAAGCTGCGCAGATTGCAGATATATTGGATGCCCACTACCCGCCGGAGATCCAGTTTCTCCACTTTAAGAACAACTTTGAGCTCTTAATCGCTGTGATATTGAGCGCCCAGACCACCGACGAGCAGGTTATGAGGGTGGTTCCTGCCCTTTTTGCCCGTTTTCCCTCCCCAAAAGAGATGGCAAAGGCTGACATTCCAGTTCTGGAGAAACTGATCCATGCCACCGGCTTCTTCCACGCCAAGGCTAAGAACATAAAAGCCGCATCCCAGAAGCTTCTGGATCTTTACGGCGGCGTTGTCCCAAATACTATAGAAGAGCTGATCAAGCTGCCCGGCGTGGGACGGAAGACTGCCAATGTAGTGGTTGGCACAGTTTTTGACAAGCCAGCTGTAATAGTGGACACCCACTTCAAGCGGGTAACCTGGCGGCTGGGGCTTACCAAGAACACAGAGCCTGACAAGGTGGAAGCTGATATCCGCAAGATATTAGCTCCAGAGAAGCAGTACCGGTTCTCCATGACTGCAAACCTCCACGGAAGGGTATGCTGCCATGCCAGAAAGCCTGAATGTGATAATTGCCTTTTAAAAGATTATTGCAGTTACTGCCGCACTTCCCGCATGTAGGAGAGGTTTCCCGGGGAGAGGTTGAAGTTCTCAAAAAGGAAGAGCCCTAACTTTGAAGCCATATCAAGGAACGCTTCCTTTGCTGCATCATGGGTCTCCTGGAAGTGTTCTGCCTTGTCCGGACTCCGCTTCAGAAGACGGGGGAACATCATATTGTCAAAGTATTCGGCAAAATTCCTCTGCTGCATCAGATAGCCCAAGATCTCGTTCCGCACCAGATAGCTGTTCTCGTAATCGTAGTTCCATACATCTGCGGTGCGCAGGTATTCATGCCACATCTCCTGTGCTTCCGGTGCCAGCTTATCCCACAGGTCATAAACCAGTTCCCTGAGTCCCGGTGCTGCATAGAAAAGACCGTGATACCCTTCGTGGGTCAGAAGCAGGGCGCGTACATGAGGAGTGCTCTCCTGTGATACAGACACCATTCCCTTATCCTCGCCGCCGGTATATCCGGCTTCGCCCTTCTCTATTATTCCATTAGCCAGGAGCAGTTCCCGGAGGTAAGATTCGGCAGAGGTAAGGACAGCACTGTTTTTCTGTGCTTCGGTGAAGAAGGCTGCCAGATCTTTGGCCTTGTAATTGTGGGCATTCCAGTCCGACTTTCCGGAAAGGCGCATAAAGCTGTGTATCTTTCCAGTGTATCCCCTCTTCTCCACAAAATAGGAAAGCCGCTTGAGCATGTGGCTCTGGATGCTTAAGTTCTGGAAATCTATCACAAGGATCCCTGGAAAGCTTTCCCAGGAGTAGACTTCCCAGTCGGAATAGCGCCACTGGGCAGGATTATTCTCAAGGATCTGCTTGAAATCGGCACTCAGCAGTGTCATAGGGGGCTTGCCGTCCAGGACAATCTCCTTCATCTCCACCGAATCCAGCATATCAAGACCGGAGTCGAACTGCTGCACTACAATATCCTTGGGGATAAAGCCGATGGAAGAGGTATAGAATGTAACTGTACTTCCCTTAAGGTTCCGGTAGGTGTAAATCCGCCTCTTCTCCGGCGCCTTGAACTCGATGCGCACCTTGTCGTGTCCCTCCTTGAGCCGGACAGGGATCATGTAGTTCTTGACCGGGCCATCGTCGGCACACATCAGCTGGGTGAGTAATAATAAAAGAAAAACAAGTGGCACAGACCGCTTCATCACCCCTACTATAACACATAATTCCAAAGAATGTTAAGATTTCTTTCAAAACATATTGACATAGGGTGCAATAATCGTTATATTAACACTTGTGAAAAATTTCACAACCGAGGTTTGAGTGAGTATACAGTTGCCAGTCCAGACAGTATCAAGGCTCTGTTTGATATACAGGGTGCTGCTGGGAATGGACCGGGAGACAGTGCTCTCCTCTTCCAAGCTGGGAAAGCTGGTGAACATACCTGCCCACACAATCCGTAAGGATCTGAGCGTGGCCGGCAAGGTCAAGAGCTCCAACGCAGGCTACAAGGCGGGCGAGCTCCTGGACTTCATCAAGGGGCTGTTCAGGTTTGACTCCCCTTTAAGGGTATGTGTGGCTGGAATCGGGCTTCTGGGCTCTTCCTTCATAAAGAATCCGGTGCAGGAGGGCGGCCAGTTCATAATTGTGGCCGGCTTTGACACCAACATCAACAAGATCGAGGTGATGAAGTCGGATGTTCCCCTGTTCCCTGCCTACGAGATGGCAGACAAGATAAGGGAAATGAGGATAGACCTGGGAATAATAGCCGTACCTGCCCAGGCTGCCGAGATAACCAAGGAGCGGATGAAAGAGGGCGGCATAAAGGGAATTTTGAACTTTTCCCCGGCAATTCTAGGGGATAAGGATATAGCGGTCAGGAATGTCCACTTCGCGGAGGAACTTAGGTTTCTGACAGCAATGATACCAGATTTGGAAAAAGGAGTTTAAAAATGGATAGAGTTTACAATTTTTCCGCAGGTCCATCTTGCCTGCCAGAAGAAGTTCTTAAGGAATGTGCTGCAGAAATGCTGAATTACAACGGAACAGGCCAGTCTGTTATGGAGATGAGCCACCGGAGCGCCGCATTCAAGCCGATCATCACCGAGGCAGAGGCCAAGGTAAGAAAGCTGATGAACGTGCCGGACAACTATAAGATCCTCTTCCTCCAGGGAGGCGGTTCCACACAGTTTGCAATGATTCCTCTTAACCTGGGAATCAAGCACAAGAAAGCTGCATACATCAGGACCGGAGTTTGGGCAAAGAAGGCAGCAGCCGAGGCTAAGAAGTTCATCACAGTTGACGAGATTGCTTCTTCCGAGGACAAGGG
>JAFZIU010000026.1 GCA_017554185.1 Spirochaetia bacterium | reverse complement strand
ACACCTATCATCCGGCTGGCATCCTCTTTAAACAGGCTCTCCCCATACTGCTGGGTTATGAAGGCAGAGAGCATATCAAGCTCCTGATATCCCGATCTGTAAATTCCCTTTACCGTAAACCGTGTAGGACGCAGCAGCATAGGCCTGCCGGGAACCACCTTGGCGGTGAGCAGCTTTATCTCGTCCCCCACACCGGCCTTCAGCCGCTGTGCTGTCTCTGAGCTTATTATCAGGCTGTCGGGATCCGATAGATCGAACTCCCCTTCCTTTATGGTTATGTACCGGCTGAAGCCTTCATCCTCCTTGAAGAGAGAATCGGGGATTCCACGTACTGTTATTCCTGTCCGCCCCTTCTCGCCATAGAGGATTCCGCCCCCCTGAGTATATGGGAATGCATATGTCACTCCCTCGATATTGCGTATCTTCTCAAGAAGCTCCTCTTCCTTTTCCACTGCATCTGGATTTGTCAGGGTAACCTGCATATGGAAGCTGCTTATCTCCATATACCGCTCTACAATTCCCTGCATCATGCCGTCTGCAATCTCAAGCACAACCACCAGCGGAATAATGCTTATTGCAGCCCCTATTATGGCCCCCCGGATATGCCGGAATGCACCGGAACCGCTTCGGCTGAAGAGTGTCTTGAATGCAAAGAAGAGGGAAAACCGTCTGATCATATTCCGACAAACTTCCCCTTCTCAAGCTTAACTGTAATATCACCATGGGATGCAATAGTCGGGTCATGGGTCACCAGGATAAGAGATGTCTTCCGCTCTTCCACAATCTGGAACAGAAGCTTCTCCACCAGCCTTGAATTATCCTGATCCAGGTTTCCGGTAGGCTCGTCGGCCAGGAGCAGCACAGGGTTGTTCACCAAAGCCCTCGCCACTGCAACACGCTGCCGCTCTCCTCCCGAAAGGCGGGATGGATAGAAGTCCTTCCGGTGAGTCATCTTGACGCTCTCTAATAAATCCTCTGCCCGCTCTGTGGCCTCCTTCTTTGAAAGACCTGCCACCATGGCGGGGATCATCACATTCTCAAGGGCTGTAAGCTCCTTCAACAGGTAATGGAACTGGAATACAAAGCCTATGGTGTGGTTCCTGTACTGGCAGAGCCCTGCCGGGTCAAGAGTCGTGATGTCGGTGCCGTCCACAATGATCTGACCGCTGTCGCACTGGTCCAGGGAGCCCACCATATTGAGGAATGTGGACTTGCCGCAGCCGCTTTCGCCGGTTATGACCATCCTCTTTCCCTTGGGAAGGGAGAAGTCCAGCCCCTTGATTATCTGAAGCTTTTCATCGCCGTTCTTGTAACTTTTATACAGATTCTTGACTTCCAGAATATCCATCATTCACACCTCAAAACCGATGCCGGATTCTTCACATCCAGCTTTTTTACTGCCATATATGCAGAGACCAGCGCCGCAAAGAACGCAAAGAAGAATGCAAACATAACCTCGCTGAACACAACCTGGACCGGCACCTCCTGGATGTAGAAATAGGCCGGCGAGAACAGCTGGAACTGCACTCCCGCAAAGTCGAACAGACCTCCAAAAAGCCTTGAGAACACCTGCCCCGGCCAGGAGACCAACTTTCCCGCTATTGCAAAAATTGCATTCAGATTTATTGAAATAAGAAGCCCCAGGGCAACCCCCAGAGTACCTCCCAGGAACCCTACAAATGCCCCTTCGGTGATGAAGATACGCCGCATGTCCTGCTCGCGTACACCCAGTGAATAGAGCACTGCGATATCCTCGATCTTCTCGGAGACAGAGCGGCGCATGAAGTTGTAGATGTTCACACCTATGACCACAAAGATTAGGCAGATGAGGAACATCATGGCATATTTTTCCATGCGGAGTGCCCCGAAGAAGGCCTTGTTATATTCACGCCAGGAGACTGCTTTTGCGCCGGTGATGGTGGAAAGCCGCTCTGCCAGGGCCTTGTCCCTGTATAGGTTGTTAAGCTTTATTCCCAGCTTGAAGTCAGCCGGGCCGCTCTGCAGCATGGGAACGCTCTCCAGGGACATGATTGCAAGATTCCTGTCGTATTCGTAATAGCCGGTCTTGAAGATGCCGGTTACCTTGAAATCTATATTTTTAGGCTTCAGTGTTTTGAATGACTCGCCCGAAAGGGCCATGACCACAAAGCTGTCCCCCACCCTGAGGTGCAGGTACCGGGCCAGCTCGCTGCCCAGGATGACGCTGTTTGCACCCTTTAAGTTGAAAGCGCCGCCTGTTATCTTGAGATGCTGCATAAAATCGGCATCCAAAGCGGCTGCATCCGGGTCCACGCACCGCATATTGATGGGGCTCATGCGGGAAAGCGACCCCTGGGAAAGCACCTGGATATCGGCAAAGCGGACGCAGCTCTTCACTCCCCGCTCATTCCTGACCGAATCCTCGAATTCAGGCGGCACATCCTGGGCATCGATGCGGATATGGTAGGAGCCTATCTCCAGGATAGAGGAGATATAGCCCATCTGGAGGCCGTTCATGACCGAGATGACTGTTATTAGGGTAAGGACACCGGCAGCCAGCCCCAGGGCCGAAAGAATCTGAGTGACGTTCTTGCTGTCCCGCTCCCTTCCCCACAGATACCGGGAAGAGAGGAAGGTTATCCACCTATGCCTTGCTTTTCCCATTCTTCCTTTTTCACTTTCTTATGGTTTAAATAATAATTCCGCAGCACCGGCACATTGTCTATGTAGGTGTCCACGGTGTAGTTGTCTGCCGATGCATACTCGATGACCCGTACAAGCTTTCCGTTCTTATACTGGTCTTCCTGCACCATCCGGTCATCTATATATTTGAACTTGCTCCGTTCTATCAGGTTGTCCTGCACCTCTGTCCTGTCTATCAGGTGTGAATCCTTGTCATAGAAGCAGAACAGCTTGCGCACCACCTTGTCCTCCACAGTATCTTCCTGATATGTGATGTTGCCGGATCCATCATACTTCTTGACCGACTTTTCCCCGGTCAGTATTGCCAGGGCCACAGAGCCTGAGAGATGGTCGTCTGTATATTCAAATTTCTCTTCTCCCACCTTGCGACCCTCTTCCCACCTGGTGGTGTTGAGGAGTGTCCCCTCCTGGCTGAAGCGCACCGAGGTGCCGGTCTGGGAATCGATACCATGCCACTCCATGATAAGCCTGCCCCTGGAGAAGATGTAATGGTTTGTGAAGGTCTCGCCGTCATATGTGAAGTCGGCACTGGAGATACGGCTGTTGGCATCCCTGTTTATGGTCACTCTGTTCTTGACCTCGCCGGAGGCATCCAGCCCCTGGATTTCCCGCAGGAAGTTGCCGTCGTAGAAATAGGCGTTGCTCCCTGTGACTGTTGAACCCTCGATAAAAGTCTCCTGCAGAATCCGCTGGTTCTCGAATTCAGATATGGTTCTGGATTTCCCCTCGGTGAACACTTCCCGGATCACCGATCCGTTGTATTTGAAGATATCCCACCGCTT
>JAFZIU010000025.1 GCA_017554185.1 Spirochaetia bacterium | reverse complement strand
TCTGCCACCTCTGATATCCTGAGGCCGCAGGAGTAGATGACCTCGAACAGGGCCCTGTCGCGGATTCCCGCAGGCTTTCCAAGCACTATGTTGTCGAAGAAGGAATCAACCTCGGCATTGCTGAACACCTTAGGAAGAGTATGACTGCTCTTGGGCATATCGAGCACTGCCACCGGATTGTCCCTGCGCACATCCTCAAGCTGAAGGAACTTGAAGAAGGAACGGAGGCTGCTCATAATGCGGGACACTGTGCGGGAGGTAAGATGACCTTCCTGAGTCCGGCTTGAAATATAATTCTCTATGTCTGTTGTGGATATAGAAGCCGGAGCAATCTTCTGGTCGCCCAGATAGGAGATGAACATCTCGATCTCCCTGCTGTAGATCTGCACTGTGGCATCCGAAAGATTGAGCTCGCTGATTATATAGTCCACGTAGCTGTCTGCCAGCTGTTTTAAATCTATCACTCTTCTGTCCTTATTCCAGGCACTCTGCCCCGGAGCCGGTAGATGGCCGGCTGTTCAATATTGCCCCAGTCTCCATTGCCTTCGCTCCTAATCTGGGAACCTTGGCCTGCTGCTGCACCTGCACTCATGCCGCCCTTCTGCATAGCATCCCATTCCCTTGGGCTTACTACATTAGGATTGTTCACCTTGGGCTTTGTATACTGGGCACCCATCCCTTTGGCATTCGGCGGGAATCCTGTTGCAATAATTGTTATGGAGACCTTGTCCTTCATGGTCTCGTCAACACGCTGACCGTAGATAAGGTTCACATTCTCGTCTGCATTTGAGCGTACAAGGTTGAGTATCTTCTCAAGGTCTGCCATGGAGAAGTCGGGACCGCTTGTGATATTGATTATGATTCCGGTTGCGCCGGTGATATCGGTGTTCTCCTGGATCTTGTTGCACAGGGCATTGGTGATGGCATCCACTGCCATGTTCTCGCCCTTGCCTTCGCCAATTCCTATGAAGGCCTCGCCCTTGCCCCGCATAATTGTGTTGATATCGGCAAAGTCAAGGTTTATCTCGCCAGGTATGGTGATGAGGTTTGCAATTCCAAGGATTGCATCCCTAAGAACGCCGTCGGCAATCTTGAAGCCTTCCATCATGGAAACTGTCTTTTCCACATGGGCAAATTCCAAAAGCTTCTGGTTCGGGACAACAATAAGGGCATCCACATTCTCCTTGAGCTTCTCTATTCCTGCAAGGGCATTCTCCATACGTCTCGGGCCCTCGCCTTCGAATGGAGTGGTTACGACTGCAATTGTAAGCTTGCCCATATCCTTGGCAATCTTGGCTATGACAGGAGCACCGCCTGTACCGGTTCCACCGCCCATTCCGGCAGTGATGAAGACCATGTCGGAACCTTCTATGAACTGCTTTATATCATCCTTCTGCTCGTTGGCAGCATCCTCGCCTACCTTTGGATTGCCGCCGGCACCCAGGCCATGTGTGGTCTCGCGCCCCAGGGGCAGCTGGGTCTCGGCCTGGCTCCGCTTAAGAGCCTGAAGATCGGTGTTGGCCGCAATGAATATAACATCCTTCCTGTTGTAATCCTCTATGATTCGGTTGACTGCATTGCATCCTGCGCCACCTACACCTATAACCTTGATTACTGCACTTTCCACCGGACCTAACTTGTCTTTATCTTCAATTATTGTCAAATCCATTTTCCCCTCCCCCTAATTCTAGAAATCCTTCACAAAGCTCTTGGTCTTATCCCAAGCCCATTTTCCCACTTTCTTGAAGAAGCCGTCACCGACCTCTTCCGGTATATCATCGTGGGGTCCCATTCCCTTGTCAGGTTTTTTCCTGTTTTTCTCCATCTGAGACCTGATCTTCATATCAAGCCCTATCTGTGCAAGACCGATGGCTCCTGCATATCTAGGATTATTAAAAATCTCTCCATCAATCTTCTTGCCATCTTTATCAATATCTACTGTAAAACCTGTGGGCACTCCGATCCTCACCGGAATCTTGAACACTTCCTCGGCCACCTGGTCCACCCCCGGAAGCAGTGCGCCGCCGCCTGTAAGCACGATTCCGCTGTTCACATGCTGAAGCACTTTGGCATCTTCCACCGCACGCTTCACCTTGGAGAAGATCTCCCACATCCTGGCCTTTGCAATCTCGCATACCTTGAGGCGTGAAATGCTTTTCTCCCCGAAGGAACCCGAGGTCACAGGTATCTCGATGGTCTCATTGTCATCCACCAGGGATTCGTGGCATACACCGCGGTTGACCTTTATCTTCTCTGCAATATCGCCCGAAAGCTTTAGCACGGCTGCGATATCGTTGGTCACATACCGGCCGCCTATAGGAACAACACCTGTAAAGTAGGTGGCACCGTTCATCTGTATGCCCACCTCTGTGGTGCCGCCGCCGATATCTATGACCATGACACCAGTCTTCTCCTCTTCCGGGATCAGCACAGACTTGCAGTCTGCCAGTGTTATTGGAACCATGTTCTGTATACCGTAATCAGAACGGTCGAGGCAGTTCTTCAGGTTTCTCATGGCTGATGTAGAAGCTGTGATTATGTGGGCCTGAACCTCAAGCCTGTTTCCTATCATGTGCAGCGGATTCTTTATGCCGCCCTGGTTGTTCACCTTATATTCTATAGGCATCACAAAGAAGGTCTCCCTGTCAGGCACCTCGGGAATAGCACCGGCAGAGCGCATGGCCTCCTGCTTGTTCTGCTCTGTGATCTCGGGCTTCTCGCCACGTCGGCGGCTGTCAACCTTTACCACTCCGATCGAGTTCATTCCCTTAACATGGCCGCTTATACCGCAGACAACCTCTTCCACATCCCGGCCGGACATGTTCACAGCATCCTCGACTGCCTGGACAATACAGCCGCTTGCAGATTCCTTGTTTATAATTACGCCGTTACGGATTCCTTCGGATGGGACATTTCCAACTCCCACTATCTTAAGGACAGGCTCGCCACTGCGGTCGGTATCATATTCTCCTATGACAGCAGTGATATTCACTGTACCGATATCAAGCCCTACAACAATGTCATTAGAATCCATCATCAGCCCTCCTTGACCTTATAAACAATCTTGCCACCTCTGAAATCAAGTTCATCGGTCTGCTTATCTATGCCGTTTTCTTCCATAACATCCAGGACAGTGAACATCTGCTGCAGCATCCTGTCGCTGATATCCGAGCTGGTGCGTATTCTGATGCTGCTGTCGGAAGGATAGATCACCACATCAAATGTACCCTCTGTCTTCTCCACGAACTTGATTTCTGAAATCTTCTCAAAAAGCGCGAAAGAAGACTGCTTTACTGCAGAAAGCCTTGAAAGGTATGGGATGAACATGCTTGGAAGCTGTGTCCCAAGCTTAAGGTTCTGGAATGTAAGCCCCGATATGACAGGAAGCTCATAGTCGGTCACCCCTTCGCCAATCTCGAAGATAATCCCTTCCCTGTCCAGTGTCACCGGTACAGTCCGTCCGTCCACATCTATGAAAGTGATGGCAAAGGGTTCCCTGCCCTCCACTGCTATCTTTATCTCTGATGGAAAATGTTTTTCCACAACTGCACTCTGAATCAGGTTGTTCTCCAGAAGCCGTCTCTCCACCTCGGCAGCGTCGACTGCAAAATAGCTGTCTCCGTCGGTTATTCCGGCCAGCTCAAGGATCTCGGAAGAAGAAAGCGCCACAGAAGCTGGAGCTTCCACCTGGACCTTCTGGATCTTAAGGTTCGGTGATATGAAAAGCATGAAGACAGCTTCCATGGACGCAAGACCAAGGATGAAGAGAAAAACAAAAAGGAGGATTTTTTTGTTTACCGTTCTGCTCTTATGTTTAACCTGGAAGGAATAACCAGGATAAATATCAATACTACTCATAGTAATCTCCTCTGTCAGAACCCCT
>JAFZIU010000024.1 GCA_017554185.1 Spirochaetia bacterium | reverse complement strand
TTTATCCAGGAGACAGATGGTAAGTAGTCCGAAAATTTTTCTATGACTGCAGAAAGCAGATCGTTGAAATCTTTGGAAGAGTTTCCGCACAGGGCATGTATGTGGAAACCTGAAATACGGTCCATTATATCTAGTGGCACTTCTGAAAGGGCAGCCTTTGCAAGGCCGAATCGGGAAAAGCGGCCAGAGGGGTTGTAGACCGTTTCTTTTACTGCATTGATTTCTGGATTAAGCCGCAGGGCAAATTGATTCTTGCTGCTTGCAACACCGCTGAAGACTTTTGCTTGTTGCGGCGAATTTAAAACAATGTGATCGCACAGGGCGGCGATTTCTGCGGCATCTTCTGCCTTATAGGCAGGAGTGTGAATGTGCACTTCTTTTCCAAGACGGCTTCCCAACTTTGCCTCGAAAAGCCCAGAGGCAGATACACCATCCACAAAGGGCTTTATAAACGGAAATGCCTGTGCCAGGGGAAACCCTTTCATTGCCATCAGAAGAGAAAGCCCTGCGTTGTCAGCCTTTTCCTTTATGCTTTTGAAGTTTGCTGTCAGCTTGTCGGTGTCGATGATATAGCAGGGAGTTTTGACTTTTTCAGCATTGTCTATAAACTGTGTGCTCATAATGTTCTCATGTTCCTGTCGGCCTGCTCAAGGGCTTCCATAGATTTGACAAAGTTGAAGCGCAGTAACCGATGTCCCTCGTCCTTTGCGTTCAAGTAGAATGGTGAGGCGGGGATCAGTGCAACCTGCTTTGTCTTTATAAGCTCTTCCATGAACTCCATGTCGCTCTTCTTTGAGAGGCGGTCAAAGGTGGCCATGAAGAAGTAGGAGCCCTCCGGCTTGATAGGGTCAAAACCCCACTCGGTGGCCCGTGTCAGCAGGTAATCCCGCCGTTTTTCCATCTGTGCGCAGAACTCCTTGGAGTAGTCGGCCGAGATTGGGAGGATCTTGGAAAATGCCAGCTGAATCGGATGGTTTACTGCAAAGGTGACCCACTGATGCACTGCTTGTACCGCCTGTGTCAGTGGAACCGGAGCGCAGATGTAGCCGATTTTCCACCCGGTGGCAGAGAATGTCTTGGCTGTTGAGTTTATAGTTATGGTCCGTTCTGCCAGTCCCGGTACTGTGGCGGTAGGTATGTGCTTGAGCCCGTCGAATACCAGGTTCTCGTACACCTCGTCGCTGATGACTGTCAGGTTATATTTGTTTGCCACTTCGGAAAGAACTGTCAGTTCCTCTATTGTATAAACTTTCCCAGTCGGGTTGTTTGGGTTATTTACTATGATAGCTTTGGTCCGTGGTGTGATGGCTGCCTCCAGCTCTTTCCTGTCAAAGGAGAAATCGGGCAGGTGCAGGGTCACAGCCTTCATGGTGCAGCCGGCCATCTTGCAGCTTCCTGCATATGAATCGAAGAAGGGCTCGAAGGCTATAAGTTCATCCCCCGGGTCGCAGAGAGCCAGCACGCTGTCGAAAATAGCTTCGGTGGCGCCGCTGGTCACGGTAATCTGTGTGGCCGGGTCGAAGTTTAGCCCATATTTTGTCCGGTACATATCGCTGATAGCCTGCCTGAACTCGGGCACGCCGGAAAGAGGCGCATACTGGTTACGGCCAGCGTCAAATGCCTCTTTGATGATATCCAGAACCCAGCGGGGTGTATCGAAGTCGGGTGCCCCCTGGCTTAAGCCCACAGCGTTGTACTGGGCCGCAAGGGTGTTCACCACAGTAAAGATAGTTGTCTCGGAATTTGCCACACGGTTTGCACTCATTTCCAGTTTTTCCTCGCATCGAACGCTCTGTATCCTGTATTGAAATCCACCAGACTCTTGAGCGGCTGCCCTGTGGTGTACGCCTTAAGGTTCTCGGCCGAAAGCCTTATTATCCGCTCCAGTGTTTCGGGCAGATGGTACTGGCCCGAAGTGTGAGGTGTGATGATTATATTATGAGCATCCCAAAGTGGGTTGTCTCTTGGCAGCGGTTCAGGGTCGGTCACGTCAACAGCTGCTCCTGCGATAATTCCCTCATTCAGGGCTTTGCACAGGTCGTCGGTCACCACTGCATTTCCACGTCCTACATTGATTAGGATGGCACTCTTCTTCATCTTCTTAAGCCGGTTCATATCAACCAGGTGAGCAGTTGCCTTTGTATTGGGGATGGAAAGAGCCACAAAGTCGAAGTCGCCGATTATATCATCCAGCTTATCAAGAGGATAGATTGCCTCAAGCCAGTCGGGTTTGCTGTCGGTATGGCGGCGGATTCCGGTCACACTGCTTCCCAGGAGGTGCATTTTCTGTCCGAACTCGCTTCCGATGTCGCCGAGGCCCACCACCAGAGTCTTGCTTCCATAGATGGAGGTGACATGGCCAGCGTCCTTCCAGTCGTGGTCCTGCTGATAGATACGGTACACATTCAGGTGCTTGATGAGAGAGAGAACACAGGCCAGCATGTATTCAGATATGGCAAGGCCGTAGCAGCCCGATGCACAGCAGAACTTGATGTTGGACGGGATTACGCCTGGGACAGTATACTGCTCAACTCCAGCGTTGTTGGTCTGGATGAACTCAAGCTTTTTCCCCAGCTTGATCTCCTCGGGAGGAATATTCCCGATCAGGATCTGGGCTTCCTTAAGGTATTCCTGATAATTCTTCTGACAATAGATGAATTTTCCCTCGGGATATGATGATTCCAAAAGCTTTTTGTGCCGCTCCTCCACAGGAAGGACAACAAGAACAGTTTTTCCAGCCATTATTCTCTCCTTGCAAATATTATACTTTAAACTTATAGTAAAGAAAAGGGAAAAGAATTATGGAAAAAGAGATTACCATCCGTAAGCCGTCCGACATGCACCTGCACCTTAGGCAGGGAGATATGCTTAAGACTACAGTGCGTGATGCATCTGCATGGTTTGCCCAAGGGGTGGTGATGCCCAATACTGTTCCAGCGATCAATACTCCCGAACGCCTGATTTCTTATCGTGATGAGATTCTTTCCCGTAATCCCGGTTTCAAGCCGATCATGAGCTTCAAGCTTTACTCGGGGATGAGCGCTTCTGAAGTCAAGGCTATGGCTGATGCTGGTGCTGTTTTGGGTAAGCTCTATCCTGCCGGTGTCACTACCAATTCGGAGGATGGCGTCAAGTCTTGGCTCGATATAAAGGAAACACTGGGTGCTATGAGTGACCTGAATCTGGTGCTTTCCATACACTGCGAGTGGCCCGATACTTTTGTCCTTGACCGAGAGTATGAGTACCATCGGGAATTTGCCGCCATTGCCAAGGCATTCCCGGATCTGCGCATGGTGTTCGAGCATATCTCAGACCGCCGCTCCATAAACTTTGTAGCCGGCCTCCCGGACCGTGTGGCAGGGACTATAACAGCCCATCATCTGCTTCTTACCCTGGATGATGTGATTGGGGCAAACATGAACCCCCACACCTTCTGCAAGCCGGTGGTTAAAGGACCGGCGGACCGGGAGGCCCTGCGACAGGCAGCCTTCTCCGGCGATAAAAAGTTCTTCTTCGGCTCCGACAGTGCACCGCATCTTAAGGCAAAGAAGGAGTCGGAAGCGGCTGCAGGCGGTATCTATTCTTCCCCGGTCGCAGTGCCGCTCATGACACAGCTTTTCGAAGAGAAGGGCAAGCTGGAAAAATTAGAAAACTTTATGTCGGTATATGGCCCTGCCTTCTACAGCATCAAGCCGGCAGAGAGCTGCATCACGCTGGTACAAAAAAAGAGCACCATCCCGGCTGTCATCGACGGAATAGTGCCCCTCTATGCAGAAAAAACTGTTTCCTGGAGTATTAAAGCTTAGAACTGAACCTGCGGTACAGCCCGGGCTGAATCTGCAATCTCGAAGTAGGACTTTTTCTCAAATCCCATGCTGCCTGCAACAATAGAAGAAGGGAATACTTTTATCTTTGTGTTGAAAGTCCGTACCGAATCGTTATACCGCTTGCGGGCAACGGAGATGCGGTTCTCGGTGCCGGCCAGCTCATCCTGCAGAGCCTGGAAGTTGGTGTTGCTCTTAAGTTCCGGATAGTTCTCGGCAATAGCCAGCAGTCTGCCCAGTGCGCTCTGCATCTGGTTGTAGCCGTCGGCTTTCTCTTCTACAGTGGTGGCTCCGGCCAGCTTGGACCGTGCCTCTGCCACATTGTTGAATACATCGCTCTCGTGCTTTGCATAGCCCTTAACTGTGTTCACCAGGTTAGGTATAAGGTCACTCCGCCTCTGGAGCTGGTTGTCAATCTCGGCCCATGTTGAGCTGGTCTGCTCGTCCAGTGTCACCAGGCTGTTCCGTGTGCTTATATACCATCCGAAGATGATGGCGATGACAGCCACTATAATTAAAACAATCATCAATCCTTTGTTTTTCATACAATCTCCTTAATTAAAAACCTCTGGAGGCACCGCCGCCCCCGAATCCGCCTCCGCCGAAACCGCCGCATCCTCTGGAGGAGAATCCTCCGAAGCTCCCCCTTCCATGGCCATGTCCAGGGTACATTGCTCCGAAAGAGCTTCCATAGTATCTGCGTCCGGTCCGCTTGGCATTGTTCATCCGGCGTATCATCATTACAAAAATAGATACAAAAATAATAAAGAAAATCACTATGCAGAGGGTTTCTGTGAAAGTGTTGTCCTGCATCTTTGTCCGCTCATCCAGTTCCACATTCATCTCGGTTCCGATGATATCAGCAATCTTGAACATTCCCCGGCGCAGTCCAGCACTGAAGTCGCCACCGCGGAAATAGGGGATTACTGTGTTGTCTAATATCCGGCCTACTTTGGCGTCGTTGAAGATTCCCTCAAGGCCATAGCCCACCTCAATTCTTACCTGCCGTTCTTCCATGGCCAGGATAAGGATGATGCCTGTATCCTTGTCCTTCTGTCCCACCTTCCATTTCTCTGCCACAGCCATTCCAAACTGATCGATAGATGTGTATGGACTCATGGATTTGACAGTGAGCACTGCAATCTGGGCACCTGTCTTCTCCTCTACCTCCTTGGCCACATCTTCCATGGAAGCCTTGTCCTTCTCGGAGATCAATCCGGCATAGTCGTTCACATAGCTGGAATAGGAGGGGATATCATCAGCAAAAGTGCTTGCGGCAATCAGAATTAAAAGAAGGAAGGAAAACAGCTTTCTCATTTTATATTCAGCTTATCCACAAAGTCTACGATATTCACCAGTGCAAGCACTAGATCCACCACCACGCTCTCGATAGGGGTATCCTTTGCAATTCTGCATATATCCTTGAAAGGCTGAGGGTTGAAATCAATATATTCAGAAACAGCCTTCAGGTTATCCCGATATGTGTAGGCGATCTTCTCTTCTCCTACAAGGCGCAGGATAGAGCGGAAGATAGCGTTATAGAGCCCCTGTGTATGGCGCACGCCATTGGCAATGTATTTTGGGTTGCTCTCGGAAAGGAGAAGCACCTGGCGCAAGGAGTTGATGCAGCCCCGGAGCCGGTCTTCGGTCTGAAGCCGCAGGTTTGCCCTTGACAGCTCAAGACCCTGGAACACATCGTCGCCGTACAGAACCTCGTGCAGGTCTTTGATGTCGAAGTACTCCATAGGAAAGATGTCGGCCGATGAGATAAACTCGTTGTAGCTTAAGATTGTAGGGGTGATGTTGTTGTTCTGCAGTGTTTTTGCGGCGTATTTACCCAGCACCACAATCCGCTCAGGGTCGGCCTGGTTCAGGATGATAAGCAGGTTTATGTCGGAAGAAAGAGGGTTGTAGTTCTCTGTAAGGATGCTGCCGTACAGGATGATTGACCGCAGGTTGTCGCCGAAGGCGGTCTTGGCCTGCATCACAAAGTCTTTCTTTACCGATTTGATTCTATCTTCTTTTAAACTCATATTGTCTCCATATTAAGCTTACCAAAAAAATAGCATAAAAACAACTCGCTGGGGGTTAAAGGGACACACCTAATTTTTGGCACAAGGCTTCTTGAAGTGTTTGACTGAAGTTGATAGCTGCCCGTTCTGCCATTGAATTCAGCCAGCTTGGAATAGAAAGAGTCTTCTTAACCGCCCTGCTGTCAAATTCTCTCCGCCATTCATTTGTATCGGCCAGCACATAGGAGACAAAGCCAGCCGCCTTAATGTCTTTGATTTTGCTTGGGGCTGGTATTTCTTGGCCATCATCCTCATAGCTTACAAGCATCATCTCAAGGGCGTCCTTCGCCATTTCCATTGCCTCTGCCAGATTGTCACCAAAAGTATGACATCCCTTGATATCGGGGAAATCTACGCCGATTTTACCATCATCTTCTACAAATATTGCCGGATAAACATATTTCATAAGTCCTCCTGAAAGCCTAGATAAGGCCTGCATCCTTTAAAATCTTCTGTGCCGTTCCAATAGGGATATCGCCTTTATGGCGAGGAAGAGCAACCTTCTGCCCGGTTGGACTCTTGGCTAGGTCATGAGCCTTCCCGTGGACGATTTTCCAGCCTGCTTTCTTGAACTTTTTATCAAGTTCAAATCTAGTCATGTCGTCCTCCTATATTTTTATCCGTATTATTACGTATTGTCAACACATTCATACCATTACCTCCCTGATGGGTTTTATATCTGTTACGCAAAAAATTTTAATTTTGCTTCAATTTTTTGAAAAAAGTTGAAAAAATTTTAGATTTGTTAACTGGACTTTACAATTTTGATATAAAAATGATAACTGGACTTTACAAAATCGGCATGAAATTGCTAACCAGACTTTACAAAATGAGCATTTAGTCCCTCCCACCCAGATGAGAGAATGGGTTAAGCTGCACCCAGCAGGATATGCATGGCTAAAACAGAGTACAAGGATAAAATCCCCAGCAAAAGACAAGATAGGGCACCGAAAGGTGTGCAGCGAAGATATCTGGCTCCTCAGCAACAAGCACGCCACACTCGAAAGAAAAAGAGTGTGGCTTATGCTTGTCTGAGCGGGTACCAGCTGATCGAGCTGTACCCTTGTCGGTGCCTTTATTTTATTGCTGGGGTTATTTTGTCTGGTGTTCGTTTAAGTACTGGATAAGCTGCCGTGGGGTGTGCAGGTTGAATACATCCTCGAAGGAGATACCGGTCAAATTGCACTCGGCCACAGTCTCGGCCACCGCGATGGAGTCGGCACCCAGCTTTACAAAGTCGTCGTCCATGCCGTAAGGCTCTATACCCAGTGCCTTCCCGAAACCGCGGCACAGCGCCTTCTCCAGCGCGGTGGTCGGTGCGGCATATGGCGCCCGGTACTGAGCCAGATCCGGCTCCGGCAGGGCAGTAAAATCCAGCTTTCCGCTGGCAGCCAATGGTACAGCATCCAGGTGGATAAAGAAAACGGGAATCATGTATTCGGGCAGCTTAGTCTCAAGTTCCTGCCGGAGCTGGTTGGCATCGAAGCCTGCCGCACCGGTGTAATAGGCACAAATAAAAGTAGTATGCTCCTTCTCGAAGCCTTTTACTGCGCACCATGCCGAGTTGTCGGTCTGCTTGAGCACTGCCAGGATCTCGGCGGGCTCAACTCTGTTCCCGTTTATCTTTATCATAAAGTCCATCCGTCCCAGGTGCATTATGTTGCCGTCCGGCAGCTGCTTTCCCAGGTCTCCGGTATGGAACAGTCCATCCTTGAACTTCTCTTTGTTCATCTCGGGCAGGTTGATATATCCTCCCGAACTTGGGTTCTTGATGCAGATCTCCCCCTCTTCTCCGGCATCAACTTCCTTTCCATCCTCGCCTATAATATAGAACATATCAGGCAGTGTCGGCAGGCCGATGGGAGAAGCTCCCTTTCTGCCGTCGATGGGGAATATAGTAAGAAGATGTCCCATCTCGCCCATGGTGAAAAGATTGTAGATTGGGATAGGGAGAGCATCCACGTCTGTTGCCACCTCGCCGCCTATATAAATCTGCTTCAGGTAGGTGTTGACCTTTCTATATACCTTGAGCAGGGATGGTGTCATGAATATGCCCTCTATCTTGTTCTCTTCCATGTAGTTGTATAACAGGTGCGGTGTCTTTATGGTGTTGTAGTCCAATACATAGAGGGTTCCCCCATAGTAAGGGATTATGGTTGATATTGTGAAAGCCACAAAGTTGAGAGGGAAAATGATGCCGAAGTTTGGGCCGTGGGAAAGGAGGTGCTCTCCTTTATAGCAGAAGGCTTCGACATTCCGTTCCAGCAGGCTCCTCAGATGCAGTGCTCCTTTGGGTCTTCCGGTGGTGCCTGATGTGTAGATGGCACACAGCGGGTCCTCCGGCTTGCACTCTACCCAGCCGTCAAGGCTTTTCTGGCGGGTTATCTCGTCCCAGTTCTTCTGGTTTATAGTAAGTTTGCAGCTGCAGTCTTTTTCTATGAACTCGGCCCGTGCAGCGGGTGCGCTGGCTTCCAGAACCACAAAGGCAGCTCCAGCCCTGATTATTCCCAGTGCAGCAACATAAACCATGCCGCCTCTAGGCAGGTTGATGAAGACAAAATCACCGGTTCCGATTCCTTTGGAGCGCAGATATGCGAACACCTGGCCTGTAAGCCTGTCCACATCGGCAAAAGTAAGGCGGTTCCCCAACTGATCCACGATACACAGCTTATCGGGCGTATCTAACATCTGTTTTGCGACTTTCTGGCAATATGGGGTCATTCCGCACTCTCCTTTTTCCTTAATATATCAGATTTATCTGTAATGTAAAATAGGAAAAAATATCATATAAAATATTTATGAACATCATTTATTTTAGCGAGAAGAATTTAACAAAATGCAGATATCATCTATTGTCTAAACTGATTTGTAATAGTATAATTTTTTAAAATAATATAAATGGTCAAAGGGGAGCGTTATGGCTATTAGACAATTTAAAAAGGTAATGTCTGCCAACAGAGGCGAGATTGCCATCAGAACTTTCAGAGCCTGTGGCGAGCTTGGACTTAAGACAGTTGCCATCTATTCTAACGAGGACCGGCTGTCTCTTTACAGGACTAAAGCAGACGAATCCTACCTTGTAGGCAAGGGAAAGAGCCCGATTGATGCTTATCTGGGAATTGATGAGATCATTGAGCTTGCACTTAAGAAGAATGTTGATGCTATCCATCCTGGATACGGATTCCTTTCCGAGAACCCGGAATTCTCCCAGAGATGCGAAGAGGCAGGAATTGTATTTATAGGACCTACTGCAGAGCAGCAGAGGACCCTTGGAGATAAGATTGCAGCAAGGACAGCAGCTATCAAGGCTGGTGTTCCAGTTGTACCAGGAACCGACTTCCCTATCGAGAAGAACGAGGATGCCCTTAAGTTTGCAAAGGGCTGCGGATATCCTATCATCGTAAAGGCAGCTGCCGGCGGTGGTGGACGCGGTATGAGAGTTGCCAACAACCAGCAGGAGCTGATTGAGGGTATTGCAGCAGCAAAGAGCGAGGCTCAGGCTGCATTCGGCGACGGCACCGTATTCCTCGAGAAATATCTTGAGCGGCCGAAGCACATCGAGATCCAGATCATGGGCGATAACTATGGAAACATTGTCCACTTCTTCGAGCGCGACTGCTCCATCCAGAGAAGACACCAGAAGGTTATCGAGTTTGCTCCGTCACTGGCTATCTCCGACGAGCTGCGGGACAAGCTTTGCAAGAACGCTATCAAGATTGCAAGCCAGGTTAAGTACCGCAACGCAGGTACAGTAGAGTTCCTGGTAGATAAGAACGAGAACTTCTACTTTATCGAGATGAACCCAAGACTCCAGGTTGAGCATACAGTAACAGAGCTCATCACCGGATGGGACCTGGTACGGACTCAGATTCTTGTTGCCGAAGGCTATAAGCTGACCGACCCGGAGATCGGCCTTTTCAACCAGGACTGCGTGACAAAGCGGGGCTATGCTATCCAGTGCCGTGTAACCACCGAGGATCCGGAGAACGACTTCGCTCCAGATATGGGAACTATCAAATCCTATAAGTCTCCTGCCGGATATGGTGTAAGACTGGATGCCGGCAACGTATTCACCGGTGCAGCAATCACCGGAGCTTACGACTCCCTGCTGGTTAAGGTTTCAACACATGCCCTTACATTCAAGAACGCTGCCACAGTAATGAAGAGAGCTCTGGGCGAGTTCAAGATCAGAGGCGTGAAGACCAACATACCGTTCCTCGAGAACGTAGTCACCAACGATATCTTCCTGGAAGGAAAGTGCGACACATCATTCATCCAGGATCATCCTGAGCTTAAGATTGTAAAGAAGTACAGAGACAGAGCTACCCGTCTTATGAACTTCCTGGCAACAACTATTGTAAACGGAAATGAAATTGTTAAAGCTCCAAGAAAGGCAACAGAGTTCAGAGAGCCTCCGATTCCAGAGATCAACAAGATCAATCCTCCGCAGAGCGGAACCAAGCAGCTGCTGGACGAGATGGGACCAGAGAAGTTCTCCAAGTGGATCCTGGACCAGAAGAAGCTTCTTATCACCGATACAACTATGCGTGACGCACACCAGTCACTGCTGGCAACACGTTTCAGGACCTACGACCTTACAAGAATTGCAGATGCAACCGCATATCTGGCACCAAATATCTTCTCTATGGAGATGTGGGGCGGAGCTACCTTCGACGTTGCTCTCCGGTTCCTTAAGGAATGTCCATGGGCACGGCTTGAGAAGCTGAGAGCTTTAGTTCCGAACATCCTGTTCCAGATGCTCCTCAGATCCTCCAACGCTGTAGGATATACAAACTATCCAGACAACGTCATCTACAAATTCGTTGAAGAATCTGCAAAGGGCGGAATCGACCTGTTCAGAGTATTCGACTGTCTGAACAACACAAAGGGTCTTGCAGTTCCTGTTGATGCAGTTCTCAAGACTGGCAAGCTGTGCGAGGCAGCTATGTGCTACACCGGCGATATCGACGATCCTAAGCGGGATAAATATGGTCTTAAGTACTATGTAAGCATTGCAAAAGAGCTTGAGAAGATGGGAACCCACATCCTGGGAATCAAGG
>JAFZIU010000005.1 GCA_017554185.1 Spirochaetia bacterium | reverse complement strand
TTTGACCTCTTTATTCTATCTGCATGGGTAGAATCAAAAGACCACAAGGAGGAAAAATGAGAAAGTACGAAGTAACCTTCATTTTCCGTGCGGAAAGTGACAAGTTAGAGCAGGGAAAGACATTCGTAAAGGATGTCCTCACCAAAGCTTCTGCAAATTTTCTTGAAGAAAAGGACGTAGGAGAAAGAACCCTTGCTTACGAGATCAAGAAACAGGCAAAAGGACACTACTACTATTTCACACTGGAAATGAACCCAGCAGTTCTTGATTCAGTTGAAAAAGAGATCCGACTCAACTCTGATGTACTTAAATTCTTGTTTGTAAAGCTGGACGACTGATTTACAAAAGGATTTAGCGTATGACAGATATTAATCGGGTTATCCTGGTAGGTAGACTGGTTAAGGATGCTGAGCTTAAGTTCACAAGCGCAAGCACCCCGGTGACACGGTTTTCAGTAGCTGTAAACAGAAGCCGCAAGAACGGCGATCAGTGGGAAGAAGAGGTCAGCTACATCGATATCGTGCTGTGGGGTCGCTCTGCAGAGTCCATCAGCAAGTTCCTGACAAAAGGAAAACAGGTTGCAGTGGAGGGAGAACTCCGCCAGAACCGTTGGGAACAGGATGGTCAGCAGAGAAGCAAGCTTGAGGTGGTAGCCAGCAATGTCCAGCTTTTAAGCGGCGGGACAGCAACCGGCAATGGCAATGCACCATCACAGGGTCAGCAGGGCAGTTTTGCCAAGAAGAGCGCTCCAGTAAACGCTCCGGAACCTGACCATTTTGATGATGATGGCATTCCATTCTGATTTTGTTTGTAAAAGGAGATTGTAAGACAATGGAAAATAAAGATGATGTTAGAGAAATGATGCCGGAAGAGGACGAGAAGGCTGAATTCGGTAAGAGAGCAAAAGTAGTTTTCAAAAAGAAAGTCTGCAAGTTCTGCGCTCAGAATCTGCAGATTGACTATAAGAATCCTGATTCCCTCAGAAGATTTGTGACAGAACGGGGAAAGATCCTTCCTCGCAGAATCACAGGAACATGTGCAAAGCATCAGAGGGCATTGACCAGAGAAGTAAAGAAGTGCAGAGTTCTTGCCCTTCTTCCATTTGACAAGAAATGAGTGATCGGGAAAAGCGCTGATGTCTAAACGGGATTACATAGGAGCATTGATTGCATCTTGTATCTCTGTCTTTGCATATCAGACCGGCTTTTTCTTTTTCCTGTTTCTGGTCCCGCTCCAGCTGCTTCTTTTCAGAAGCGGCCTTAAGGTTGCCCGCGTTGCGGTGCTTGGGGTAGGGATTGCTCTGGTTTATCTGGGGATAAAGCATACTGCATTTGGAAACGGAGATGTACGTGGCTATCTGCTTTTAGTGGAGCTTGTCATTCCTTTCCTTCTGCTGGGCGGTTTTCTTCTGGAGAACGGTTTCTTCGGAAACCTGGGTGGAGTGCTGCTGAATGCCCTTCTTGCCACAGCCATGACAGCTCTGGTAAGCATAGCAGTTCTGCAGGTGCTCAACAACGAGGCTTTCATAGCCTACTACAAAGCCCAGTTCGCCGAGATGTTCAACATCCTGAAGTCAGCTTTGGCAGGCAGCAGCGATATTGACCTTATCCCTATGATGGATATGGATGTTGACACCATGCTTGTGCATGTGTCTTCTGTTTTTTACAAAGGCTTTCTGTTTGCCTATTTCTGCATCCTGTTTTTAAGCTATTCTTTCGCCCTTTCGGTGGAAAGGCTTACCAAGCATGAGGCGGGAATAATAACAGTGATGATTCCTGACTACTTTGTCTGGGTTCTGATTGCAGCATTGAGTCTGGTCCTTATAGATGCCAGATTCCAGCCCAATCCGGTGCTTGGCTATGTAGGATGGAATGTGTTTCTGATTGTCATGCTCCTCTATGGACTTAGGGGATTGGGACTTATCAGACAGATGCTTGAGGTGCGCAAAGTGCATCCAGTGGTGCGTTATTTTATTGCTTTTGCAACTGTGATCCTGCTTCTGCATCCACGGTATGGACGCGTGCTTCTTGTAGGAATTCCGCTAATCGGAATTTCCGAAATCTGGTTTAAATATAAACGGACTTGAAGGAGTTTTTATATGTCAATCAAAGTTATTCTTAATCAGGATGTTTTGAATCTTGGAGAAGAAGGAGATGTCTGCAAGGTGGCAGATGGATTCGCAAGAAACTATCTTTTCCCTCAGAATCTGGCAGTTCCTTATACAAAACAGTATATTGTTCTGTTTGATCAGAAAAAAGAGCAGATCGAGAAGCGGAAAGCAGAGAAGCACGCTGCCGCACTCAGCCTCAAGGAGAAGATCGAGGCTCTTGGAACTATCGAGATCAAGATGCCTACAGGCGAGGGTGACAAGCTGTTCGGTTCTGTGAACAACGCAATGATTGCAGACCAGCTGGCAGCAAGCGGCATCGAGGTGGAGCGCAAGAAGATTGAACTTGGTACTTCTGCCATCAAGATGATCGGAACATACCCTGTAAAGGTTAAACTCTACAACAACGAGACTGCAGATCTCAAAGTTATTGTATCCAAAGAAGAGGCAAAAGCATAAATGGCTGATTCCGGACTGAGAGACAAGATACCGCCTAACAACCTGGAGGCAGAGAAGGCTACATTAGGAGCTATCCTGATGAACTCCGACGCCCTCCTTACGGTCTCAAGAATCCTCAGCCCGGAAGATTTCTATAAGAACGGCAACAAGAAGATATATCAGGCCATGCTTAACCTTAACCAGAGGGGAAGCAGCAATGTCGACATCCTTACTGTGATCCAGGAGCTCAAGACCATTGGCGAGCTTGAGGCCGCAGGCGGTGCAGCCTATGTATCTTCCCTCACTTCCGAGGTTCCTACCACAGCCAATGTGGAATACTATGCTCAGATAGTCAAGGATAACAGCGTACGGCGCTCCCTTATCCAGACCTCAAACGAGATAATCGCCGGTGCCTTTGACGACACTGTTCCCACAGGGGCAATGCTTGAGGATGCCGAGCGCAAGATCTTCGACATAACCGAAAAGCAGCATACAACAGATTATAGGTCGGTAAGCAGCATGGTTGATCCTGCTTTCAGCATGATTGTAGAGCGGAAGAGCAAAGGTCTGGACTGCACTGGTATTCCTACCGGATATCCGGATCTGGATTCCAAGACCAACGGCTTCCAGAATTCCGAGTTCATTGTCATAGGAGCCCGTCCTTCCAAGGGAAAGACAGCACTGGCTCTCTCCATGGCTGCAAATATGGCCTCAAAGCATAAGAAGCGGGTAGGCTTCTTCTCTCTTGAGACCGATGGAATGGCCCTTATGCAGCGACTGTTGGCAGGCGAGGCCAAGGTGAACAGCCGCCATATCCAGAGCGGATTGCTGTCAAATCTCGAGTTCTCCAAACTGGGTGCAGCCGCCGATCTTTTCTTCGATAAAGATAAATTCCCTATGTTTATCTGCGACACCCCTAATATGAGGCTCATAGATCTGCGTACCGAAGCCAGGAAGCTCAGGGCAAAGGAAAAGGTGGAGATTATCTTCATTGACTACATAGGACTTATCACATCCGACAGCAAAGAGCAGTTGCCCAGGCACGAGCAGGTGGCCGAGATTTCACGCTCGCTTAAGCAGCTTGCCCGTGAGCTCAAGATTCCTATTGTTGTACTGGCCCAGGTAAGACGAGAGGTCAAGGACGACAAGCCGTCACTTTCTGACTTAAGGGAATCTGGTTCCATAGAGCAGGATGCCGATGTGGTTCTGTTCCTCCACGATGCAAAGAAGAAGGATGACAAGGAAGATCAGGATGTTTCTGCAGGGAAAGAGGTGGACATAATAATAGCAAAGAACAGGAACGGCCCGATAGGCGAGACCCAGCTTCTGTTCCTTCCAAGCTATACCCGGTTTGAGCCTATGACCAAGGAGCGGGAATGAGACAGATATCTGTTTATACCGACGGCGGCTGCTCCGGAAACCCGGGCCCCGGCGGATGGGCCTTTGTAATCCTTTCAGGCACAGACAAGATAATGCTGTCGGGCGGAGAGGCGGCCACCACCAACAACAGGATGGAGCTTACAGCTGTAATCTCGGCCCTCCGTTACATCTCTTTGAATATTCAGGATGCCGCCGTAACCCTTTACACCGACTCCCAGTATGTGCAGCAGGGAATAACCCAGTGGATCAGCCGCTGGCTGCGTAACGGATGGCGTACTGCCGACAAAAAGCCGGTAAAGAACGTGGAACTGTGGCAGACCCTGTATAAGCTTGACCAGGAGCTTCACCCGTCATGGCAGTGGGTAAAGGGCCATGCAGGCAACACTTATAACGAGCTTTGCGATTCTATGGTAAGAAGCGAGATGGATAAGTTCCTATCCTGACTATTTTTTCTCTTCAAGCAGCTTGTCGCTGCGCCACCAGACAGCAGATACCTCATCCTCATATGCGATAAGAGCAGTTACGATTCCATGGCTGCCCAGGCTCAGCTCCAGAAGCTGTATATCCTTGTGGCCTAATGCCAGGGGAGTGTTAAGTTCTATCCTCTTGGAGCTGTCCAGTACAAGCAGCCTGTAAGTGTCGTTCTCATCGGGGCACACCAGGAAGATATGGTCTTTCCCATAGACACCTAAGAGCTGGTACAGTGTCTCGGCAACCGGGATATCCATGCTCCAGATGCATTTCTCCTGTGCAATGTCGTAGCAGCATATAGAGGATTTATAGAAGTCTATATCTTCTCCGTTCTCGGAATAATAGTCGGCTTTTATGAACAGAAGGGGCTCTGTCCGCGATGCCGATATGCTGTCCATATCCACAATATGGTGCTCTGTCTCATCCTGGGGCAGGATGGATTTGTCTGCAAGGATACTGTAAACAGGCTTGTAATTTTCGTCAAACCAGTAGATGACCTGGCCCTTGGGTGTCAGTGTGTGCACCACCAGCTGCCTGCCTTCGGTGGCCTCAAGCCTGATTATCCTTGAGAAAGGGGTCACTCCGGCTCTTCCTTCCTGTCCCAGGTCGCATATCAGCTTTCCATGGGGATCAAAGCAGTGGACAGTGCCTGTGAGCATGCAGCTGTAAGTGTCGCTCCACAGTGTCTCCTCCTCCGGCAGGGTGTCTGCCACAAAAAAGGCCTGGTCATCGGTCACCGCAATCTGGGTAGGCTCCCTGTAGGGGAATGGAATTGCCGCCTTGTTGGAAGGGGCATTATCCTTGTTTCTATGAACCAGTATCTGGACAGGATTCTTCTCCTGGTTGTACTGTAGCAGAAGCAGGTCGCCATAGGAATTGAACTTCATCATCTTTGCCAGACTGCTATCAATAATATAGAAGAAACCATCATTCATTGCAATTTTGGAGGCTGCCAGAGGGGTAAGCTCGTCATCCAGAACCCCATAGGGAAGGGTGAACATAGTTTTCTTCTCCAGCTCCACATCGGAATTGCGGCTGCAGGCAAGCAGAGACAACACAGCAAGGACAAGAATCAGTTTTTTCATTATATACTTGATATTATCGTAAAATGTTACTACTATGCAAGCAGTGGGGGAATATGACGAAGAACAGATTGCAGTCCCTTTCTTTATCTGACCTGATTACCGTTGCCCAGCAGCAGGGGATAATCAACTGCGAAGAGATGGAAAGAGAAGACTTGATTGACTCTATCATAGATGCGTTTGAGGAATCCAGGCTCGAGAAGCAGGAGGATGACAACTGGACCATCCAGTCGATCTGCCGGAAATATGACATCTTCCAGGACGAGGAGATCTCTCTTGAGAAGGAATCTGAAATTTCTGACCATTTCAATGCATCCAAGGTAGAGATTCTGCTTGTTAACCCACTTATGGCCTTTGTGTTCTGGGAATATGGCGAAAGCGCCAGGGAAATGGCCCAGAAGTGCAGCCGGCATAACAATCTTCTTTTAAGAGTCCACGAGAAGAACATTTCCGATGGTAAAGAAGGTTTCTTCGATATTCCTGTCAAGTTCGAGGAGAATAAATGGTACATAAACCTGCCGTCCAACGGCTGCGAGTATTATATTGAGCTTATCTGCCATCTTGCCTCGGGCGACAAGGTGCTTGCTGTCTCCAACAGGATTGAGAGTCCTCTCAAGATAACCCGCGACATTGTAAGGGGCGAGAGCATAAACCGTTCCGACTTCCTGGTTCTTGCAGGTGTCTACGGCTTTTATGATGACGATGACGGATCCGGCGACAACTCCCAGAAGATTGTCTCTTTCCTCAACACCGGTTCCATCAGGGAAGGAGATTGAGTATGGCCAAGGGATATCTTATCTTTGAACTTAACTGTCATCTTCCGTTTGTCAAAAGCTCCCGGCCCGGGGAATACCCGGAGGAGAACTGGCTTAACGATGCCATTTCCAACACTTATCTGCCGCTTTTACGCACAATGCGCCGGCTTGACACAAAGTCTGTGCCGTTCAAGCTTACATTCACCATATCGCCGACCCTTGCAAGCATGCTGGCCGACACAATCCTCCAGGAGCGGTTTGTATCGTACCTGGACAGCCGCATAGCACTGGGCGAGAAAGAGGTGGAGCGCACTGCCTCGGAACCCGACAAGAACAAGCTTGCCAAGATGTATCTGGAGACATTGCTGCAGAACAAGACAGATTTCATATCCCTCTATGGAATGAACATACTTGACGGCTTCAACGAGCTGCAGAAAAACGGGAAGATCAACATAATAACCACATTTGCCACCCACTGCTTCCTCCCGTTCTTCCAGTCCTACAAGGGCACAGTCGAAGCACAGGTCTATACTGCCATTGCAACCCACACCACCATGTTCAACAGCACACCGAAAGGGTTCTGGCTGCCTGAGCTCGGTTACCGCACAGGTATAGAGGATGTCCTCAGCAAGTTCAAGATTGACTACTTCTTCACCGCAATCCATGCCTTCCTGTTCGGCAGCAAGGTGCCCAGCAACGGAATTTATGCTCCGGTGCAGGTCGGGAAATCGGGTGTATTTGCCTTCTGCCGCGACCTGGCCTCATCCATGTATGTCCTTTCCCAGGAAGAAGGCTATCCCGGCGATTTTGCATACCGTGAGTATTCCCACGACATAAGCGGGGAGCTTGATGCCGAATACCTTGGCCGCGATATCGTATATCCGGACGGCTCAAGGGTCAACAGCGGGTTCAAGTATTATTCCAACACCGACAGCTACAGGGACGCAAAGCAGGTTTACGACCCCGGCAAGGTTGATGATGTAATCAAGAGCCATGCAGAAAACTTCATCTATAATCTTAAGAAGAGGGTTAAGAAGCTGCTCCGTTATACCGATAAGCCTCCTGTTATTGTATGTCCTTATGATGCACAGGTATTCGGCCACTGGTGGTTTGAGGGAATCGACTGGCTTGAGACAGTTCTCAAGGAGCTGGCGGCCGATGATGAGCTGGTCCTGATTTATCCCGAGGAGTACCTTGCAAAGAATAAGTGCGAGGAGAAGATCTCCCTTTCCTTCTCAAGCTGCGGAAACGGCGGTTATTCTGGCGACTGGCTGAACGGTTCACACGACTGGATCTACCGGCATATCTACAGCATAACCGACAAGATGACCGAGCTTGCAAACCGGTTCCCGGACGAGGGTGGCCTTAAGCGCAGGGCTCTTAACCATGCGGCCCGCGAGGCACTTCTGGCACAGGCATCCGACTGGCCGTTCATTATGAAGAGCGGAATCGCAGCTCCGTTTGCGGCAAAGCAGGTAAAGGAGCATGTCTCCAACTTCCTCAAGATCTACAACGACCTTTCAGGCAACTCTGTGGACACAGAATGGCTTACGACTATAGAGAGAAAGAACAGCCTCTTCCCGGATATCGACTATCACATCTTCAAAGGGTAGGGATGTTGTGCTCGTCCATCATCCGGCTTGATGTGGCAAGCTCCATTGAATTGTTGGCATAGAAGAACAGGTTCTCGATCATTATCGCAATATTGACATTGTTCACGAGGCATTTTCCTGTCAGATCCTTGAGCTCTGTGGGGGAGAAATTGAGCACACCCTGTATTCCGGCCTTGAGCATGGTGCTGAATATCTCTGCCGCCGCAAATTTGGGCACTGATATCACGGCCACCTTTATATCGTGTTCCTTTATATAATCTGCCATATCCTTGACCGGCAGGATAGGAATTTTCCCCTTGTAGGCCACATTCTCCGGGTTCAGGTCAAAGCCGGCCATGATCTTGATTCCCTCCTCGTGGATACCCCGGTATCCTAATAGGGCGGTGCCTATCTTTCCGCAGCCGCAGATGATCACATTCATCGGCTTGTTCTTGCCCAGTATCTGGTCCATCTCGTCGATAAGTTCGTCGATATTGTAGCCGCCCCGCTTGTGGCCGGTTATCTTGAGCACCGAGAGGTCCTTGCGCACCAGGGCAGGGGCAGCCCCGATAGCGTCGCCCAAGTTGTTGGAGAACACTTTTTCCATCCCCATCAGCTTGAGCTTCTGAATAATTCTTCTGTACTTGGATAAACGTAAACTTGTCTCTTTATTCATATATTGTACTTTAACCCTACTTTAATGTGCCGTCAAGCACAATTTTTATACCAACATTACCCCGAATTTTACCTTGAACATATTTGGGTTTTCTTCTATAATACAAACTAATGTATTCTTTATAAATAATAAGTGGAGGTTTCATGTCTGTAGGTACAGCTGAAGAGATTAAGTTCTCAGATGAACTTATGGCCTTTATCGAGGAATGGAAAAACAAACCGGGTAATCTTATTATGATTCTTCACAGAGTACAGGGCGAATTCGGATACATCCCACGCGCTGCAGCTATGAAGGTATCAGAGATGATCGGCATCCCTCTGGCTAAGATTTACGGTGTTATTACTTTCTATCACTTCTTCAAAACAAAGAAGCCAGGAAAGTATATCATCCAGGTTTGCCTTGGTACTGCCTGCTATTTGAGAGGCGGCCAGGACATTATGAATGAATTGGAGACAATTCTGGGCACAAGCGTCGGCCATGTTACAGATGACGGTCTGTTCTCTATCGAAGCCGTAAGATGTATCGGATGCTGTGGTCTTGCTCCTGTCATGATGATCGGCAACGAGGTTTTCGGAAAGCTTACACCTGAGAAAGTTCCTGAGATCATTGCAGATTTCAGAAATAGGGCATAACTTGCATGCATGCAGAGATCGCTGATTTCCTGGTAGACTGCCTGCAGAACTCTGTGGAAGCCAAAGCTTCTAAGGTTATCCTTAACTACACAGAGTACGCTGGAGACAGGATCGAGGTGGAGATCATCGACAACGGCTGTGGAATGAGCCCTGAGATTCTTAAGAAGATCCAGGATCCGTTCTACACAGACGGGACAAAGCATGTAAAGCGTAAAGTTGGCCTGGGAGTTCCTTTCCTGATGCACGCTGTAAGCCTTTCGGGCGGACAGTTCAAAGTGGAGTCAGAGGTTGGAAAAGGGACCAGGTTTTCCTTCAGCTTCGATCTGAAGAACATCGACACTCCTCCTCAGGGAGATTTGAGTGCCGCAGCGCTTCAGACCATGATGTTCGACGGAGACTTTGAGTTCGAGTTCAACCGCAGGCGCATAGCAGAGGGCAAGGAGAAGGGGTATACAGTTCTAAGGACTGAGTTAATTGATGCACTTGGGGGCGATTTGTCAGACGCATCATCGATCAAGCTGGCAAAAGATTTCTTACGTTCCCAGGAAGAAGATTTAGTATAAAGGAGAAAGTCAATGGCTAAAATGACACTTGAAGCACTTCGCGCTTTGAGAGAAGGCAAGAAGGCAGAGATTGATAGAAGAGAGACAGACGGTAAGGATGTTCACATCATCATCGGTATGGGAACATGCGGTATCGCTGCTGGTGCAAAGCAGGTTCTCGAGGCATTCATCGACGAGATTGCAGCAAAGAAGATTGAGAACGTTACTGTTAAGCAGACAGGTTGTATGGGTCTGTGCTATGTAGAGCCTACTGTAGAGGTTAAGGTTCCTGGCATGCCTGATACAATTTATGGAAAGGTTGACGCAGATGTCGCTAGAAAGATTCTTAAGGATCACGTTATCGGCAAGAAGCTTGTAAGCGATCATATCTTTGATAGACCTTCAACAGATATCTTAAAATAAGGGCTAAAGGAGATAGCAATGGTTAAGAAAAGCTATGTTTTAGTTTGTGGTGGTTCTGCTTGCGAAGCTTCTAAAGCTGATGCAATCTATGAATCTTTCAAAAAGGTTCTGGAAGATGAAGGCCTCAAGAACGACGTTCAGGTTGTAAAGACCGGATGCTTCGGATTCTGCGAGAAAGGACCTATCGTAAAGATCCTCCCTGAAGAGGAATTCTATGTAGAGGTTAAGCCTGAGGATGCAGAAGAGATTGTTCACGAGACAATCATCAAGGGACGCCCGGTGCAGAGACTTCTGTACAAGGATAAGGACCTCAAGGTTGATCCAAAGGCAGACAAGTTCGATATGAGCAAGATCGGCTTCTACCAGAAGCAGTTCAGAATTGTTCTCAGAAACTGCGGTTTCATCGATCCGGAGAATATCGACGAGTATATTGCAAGAGACGGATATCAGGCTCTTGAGAAAGCTATCACCGAACTTGGACCAGACGGAATCATCAACGAGATGAAGACATCAGGACTCCGCGGACGCGGTGGTGCAGGATTCCCTACATGGATCAAATGGAACACAACTAAGGGTGTAACAGCACCTCAGAAATTTGTTGTATGTAACGCCGACGAGGGAGACCCAGGTGCATACATGGACCGGTCAACTCTGGAAGGCGACCCGCACTCT
>JAFZIU010000023.1 GCA_017554185.1 Spirochaetia bacterium | reverse complement strand
GCTCTGTAATTCGCAAGGTTGTGGATGCCTTCCTTAAGAAGAACAAGATCGACATGTGCATGAAGTACGAGATTTCCAACAGTGAGGCAATCAAGAAGCTGGTGGAGAACAACATGGGAATGGCTTTCCTGACAAAGAGCATTGTCCACAAGGAACTCAAGAGTGGCGAGCTTATCTCCATCCCTGTGCCGGACAAGAACTTCAGGCGCAAATACTACATGATCTACCACAGCGAGAAATATTTCTCCAAGCCGCTTAAGGATTTCCGCGATCTTATAATGAGGTGGTCCGAGATTTACCCGACTATTTCAGGCTGACATGGAACTTTCATCACTCGTTTCACACATAAAGAATGCCGGCTCCTTTGCACTTGATGCCCAGAGCAGTGCTGTCCGCTCATTCAAGACCGACGGTTCTGTTGTAACTGCAGTAGACATTGCTATAAACAAAGCTCTCACAAGCGTTATCCAGGAGTTTTTCCCCGGGGTCAACATAATTGCCGAGGAAGCTTCTTCCAGCTCCTTCAATCCTGAATATGAATATACTTTTGCCCTGGATCCCCTGGACGGCACCGACACCTACAGCATGGGTATGCCTGGCTGGTGCATAGCACTGGGGCTCCTGAAGAACCTTGAGCCTGTGGGCGGCATAGTTTACGCCCCATCATGGGGACCTGCCGGCACCCTTTTAGTGGCCGGGGAGAACGGCAGTGTCACATTGAACGGAAGGGCTTTTAAAATAGAGAAGGAGACTGCACATCCTATGCAGGTCATGGCCCCTTCCACAGCCCACCGTTATTTTGATTATTCCAGCTTCTACGGTAAGGTCAGGAATTCAGGCTCCTCCATAATAAGTATGTCTGCCATAATACTCCATTCCCAGATAAGCGGCGCCCTTATAAACAACAGCTTTATATGGGACATTGCCGCTTCCCATGCAGTAATACGCAATCTTGGATTTGAACTTGAATATTTAAATGGTAAAAAGATAGAGTATAAAGAGCTGGTGGACCGTAGCGCCCTGCGGGATTACGCAGTATGCGGCACTCCCGAGGCTGTGAAGGCCATCCGCAAAAGTTTTGTGAGGAAATAATGGAAAAGAAATGTTGTTGCAATGGTGTTCTGAAAGAGGCAGAAGAAGTTGTCTCCGACATCGGCGGAACCAAGGACAGGATTATTCCGCTTCTTCAGGAGATCCAGAGAAGGCGGGGCTATCTTGCCGAGGATCTGGTGAATGCAGTTGCCGAGGTTACAGGGATTAAACCGGCTGAATTTTTCAGCGTAGGAACTTTCTATTCCCAGTTCCGGTTCACCCCTCTTGGAAAGAATATAGTAAAGCTTTGCAAAGGGACTGCCTGCTTTGTAGCAGGTGCCGACTCCCTTATAGATGAAGCAGAGAGCTACCTGGGAATAAAGAGCGGCGAGACCACACCCGACAAGCTTTTCACCCTGGAGATAGTATCGTGCCTGGGCTGCTGTTCTCTGGCACCGGTAGTCATGATCAACGGCAAGGTCTATGGAAAGATGACCAGAGCCCGCCTTAAGGAGCTTCTGGAGGAGTACCGGAAATGAAGACAGATATCATAGTTGGGCTTGGATCCTGCGGAATTGCATCCGGTGCCCAGGAAGTTTACGACTTCTTCGAGAAGAATATAGGTGGTTCAGACATTGCTCTTAAGAAGACTTCATGTATAGGAATCTGCTTCCAGGAACCTATTGTAGAAGTTGTCACAGATGGCGTTAAGACTGCTTTCGGCAAGGTTGATGTTGCTTTTGCAGAAAAGCTTCTTGATGGAGTTAAAACTGGCAAGTTGCCTGAGACTAACCGCATTTATGATGATGAGGGAACCAAGAGTTTCATAGGGCCTCAGGTCAAGATAGCCCTTAAGAACTGCGGAAAGATTGACCCTGAGAACATAGATGAATACATTGCCACAGGCGGTTACGAGGGAATAAAGAAAGCCCTGACCATGGGCGGCGATGATGTAATAAACCTGCTGAAGGAATCGGGCCTCAAGGGGCGGGGCGGCGCCGGCTTCCTCACAGGCCAGAAATGGGCCTTCCTCAAAGGAGCCAAGGGAGATAAGAAATACCTGGTCTGCAATGCCGACGAGGGCGACCCCGGTGCATTCATGGACCGTGCCATCCTTGAGGGCGACCCCCACAGCGTAATCGAGGGTATGCTTATCGGTGCTTACGCCACCGGGGCCGACGAAGGCTATATCTACTGCCGTGCCGAGTATCCTCTGGCACTCAAGCGTCTTAAGATAGCAATTGCAGAGGCCGAGAAGCGGAACCTCCTGGGAAGCAATATCCTGGGTACCAAGCTCTGCTTCGTCCTTCATGTAAAAGAGGGAGCCGGCGCCTTTGTATGCGGCGAGGAGACTGCACTTATAGCTTCTATCGAAGGAAAGCGGGGTATGCCTCACCTAAGGCCTCCGTTCCCTGCAGAATCTGGAGTGAACAGCAAGCCTACAAATATCAACAACGTGGAGACATATGCCAACGTTCCCCGCATCCTGGTGTCGGGGGCTGCATCCTTCAATAAATATTCCTACGGACAGAGCTTCGGAACCAAGGTTTTCGCTCTTGCCGGAAAGGTAAAGAGAGTAGGTCTGGTGGAGGTCCCCATGGGCCTTACCATCCGGGAGATTGTAGAGAAAATCGGCGGTGGCTCCTCCACAGGATTGCCTCTTAAGGCAGTGCAGATGGGCGGTCCAGCCGGCGGCTGTATCCCTGAAAGCCTTTTCGACACACCTATTGACTACGCCTCTATCGGAGCCACAGGTGCCATCATGGGTTCCGGCGGTATGATAGTTATGGACTCATCCTCCTGCATGGTGGATGTGGCTAAATACTTCCTGCAGTTCACCCAGGCCGAGTCCTGCGGTAAATGCACATTCTGCCGCATAGGCACCAAGCGTATGATGGAGATCCTTGAGCGGATAACCAAGGGCGAGGGAACTATGGAAGACCTGGCTCTTCTTGAAGAGCTTGCTGATGTTGTAGGCAAATCTTCACTCTGCGGCCTCGGTCAGCTGGCGCCTAACCCGGTAAAGACCACACTTAAGTATTTCCGGGACGAATACATTGCCCACATCAAGGACAAAAAATGTCCTGCCGGCGTATGCAAGCCGCTGATCACAATCGATATAGAAAAAGATAAGTGCAAGGGCTGTACAGCCTGCTCCAAGGTGTGCCCTGTGAATGCAATAACAGGATCTGTAAAGCAGCCGCATGTCATCGATCCTGCCAAGTGCATACGGTGCAAGATGTGTATTGAGAAGTGTAAGTTCGGGGCTATAAGGGTTATCTGATATGAACGATGTTAATCTTAAAATAAACGGAATAGATGTTACAGTTCCACAGGGAACTACAATATTGGAAGCTG